>CAKTZK010000008.1 GCA_934635515.1 uncultured Oscillospiraceae bacterium | reverse complement strand
CCAGCGTCCAGAGCAACGATGTGGGCACCACCTTCCTGGATACCCCCGCTGCCTTCCGCCTGCTGCACGAGATGTATGATAACGGCGAGGGCAAGGTTCGCTATCGCCATCAGGTCTGCTTCAACAACCTGAAGGATTTCGAGGAGTACCTGACCCATGGCGAGTACGCCGTGGGCGAGTATAAGAAGGGCTCCTGGCTCACCCTGGGCCCCCTGAAGCTGTTCAAGGACGGCAGCCTGGGCGCCCGCACGGGTCTCATGTCCCAGGGCTATGTGGGCGATCCGGAAAACCACGGCCTGGAGTGGATCAGCGTGGAGGATATGGACCGCTATTGCCAGCTGGCAAAGAAGCATAATCTGCAGGTGATCACCCACTGCATCGGTGACGAGGCCGTGCGCCGCACCGTGGGGTGCTATGAGCGGGCCTTCGTGGACGGCAAGAACAAGCTCCGCCACGCCGTTGTCCACTGCCAGATCACCGACCGCGCCCTGCTGGAGCGCATTGCCAAGGACGATATTCTGGTGTTTGCCCAGCCCATTTTCCTGGATTACGACATGAACATCGTGGAAAAGCTGTGCGGCAAGGAGCTGGCCTCCACCTCCTACGCCTTCGGCACCCTTCTGCGCATGGGCGTGCATCTGTCCTACGGCACCGACTGCCCTGTGGAGGACTGCAACCCCTTCACCAATATCTACATGGCTGTTACCCGCAAGGATAGACAGGGCCGTCCCGCAGGCGGCTTCTATCCCGGCGAGTGCGTGGATGTGGAAACGGCTATTGACGCCTATACCAAGGAGAGCGCCTACGCGGAGTTCCAGGAGGATGTCAAGGGCCGCCTGATGCCCGGCTATTATGCGGACATGGTCCTGCTGGATCGGGATATTTTCACCGTGGATCCCATGGAGATCAAGGACATCCTGCCCGTAATGACCATTGTGGGCGGCAAGGTAGTTTATAAGAAGTAACGATTACGAAAAGCGACAGGGCTGCTCGTTCAGTGCGTATGTTTGTGCGAGCTGAACGGGCGGCCCTCTTGTCGCATAAGCAAGAAAATAGGAGGAAATAAGATTATGGGCGTAGAGAGCAGATACGGCCTGACCTTCGGCTACATGGAGCACGGTCAGCGCAACCTCATTACCGATGTGCCGGGTGTTCGTGTGGGCCAGGTGACCATCCACGACGGCGAGGTACATACCGGCGTCACCGCCATCATTCCCCACACAGGGGATGTGTTCCACGAGAAGTGCCTGGCCGGAGCCCATGTTATCAACGGCTTCGGCAAGAGCATCGGCCTGGTCCAGGTGCAGGAGCTGGGCACCCTGGAGACCCCCATTTTGCTGACCAATACCCTGTCCGTGGGCACCGTGTCCACGGCGCTGGTGGAGTATATGCTGGAGCGAAACGACGACATCGGCCTGGATGCAGGCACGGTCAATTCCCTGGTCATGGAGTGCAACGATGCCCGCCTCAGCGACATCCGCGGCCTGCATGTCACCAAGGAGCACGCCCGTGCAGCCCTGGCGGCAGCATCGGAGACCTTTGCCGAGGGTGATGTGGGCGCCGGCGCCGGCATGGTGTGCTACTCCCTCAAGGGCGGCATCGGTTCCGCCTCCCGGCTTTGCCATCTCTATGGCGAGACCTACACCGTGGGCGCCCTGGTAATGACCAACTTCGGCACCCTGCGTGACCTGCGTGTGGCAGGTGACCCGGTAGGCGAGCGGCTGTACCGGCAGGAGGAGTCCGAGCTGAAGGACAAGGGCAGCATCATCGTGGTCATCGCCACCGACGTGCCCCTGTCCTCCCGCCAGCTGGAGCGGGTGGCGCGGCGAGCCCAGTCCGGCATTGCCCGCACCGGCGGCATCTCCGGCAACGGCAGCGGCGAGATCGCCCTGGCCTTCACCACCGGCAACAAGCTGGCCCACTACAGCAGCGGCCAGCTGGAGTCCATTCAGCTGGTGTACGAGGAGGACATCGACGAGGTGTTCCGGGCGGCCATTGAGAGCGTGGACGAGGCCATCATCAGCTCCATGCTCCACGCCAATGCCGTAACGGGCCGGGCAGGCAGTCACTATAAGAGCCTGGCTGACCTCTATATGCCCGAGAAAAAATCCGAAAAGTAAGAAGGTTGTTGGCCGTGAAAAAGACAATAGGCATTATCGGCGGCATGGGTCCCCTGGCTACGGCGGACCTGTTTGAAAAGCTCATCCGCTCCACCGACGCCGCCCGGGACCAGGACTTCCCCCATATTCTGGTGGACTGCAACACGGACATCCCCGACCGCACGGCGGCCATTCTCAGCGGCGGCGCAGACCCGGTGCCCCAGCTGGTGCGCTCGGCCCACGCCCTGGAGGCCGCCGGGGCAGACGTCCTCATCATGCCCTGCAACACGGCCCACTGGTTCTATGACGCCCTCTGCCGCCAGACCCGCCTGCCGGTGCTGCACATGCTGCGCCTGACGGCGGACCGCCTGGAGCGGGAGGACATGCGCACCGTGGGCCTGCTGGCAACGGACGGCACCATCCGCACCGGCATCTACGAGTCCCTTCTCATCCAGCGGGGTATCCGGGTCATCAAGCCCGATGTCTCCGGCCAGCGCCAGGTGATGTCTGCCATTTACGACGGCGTCAAGGCCGGCGACCTGGGTGCCATCGACGTACCGGCCCTGCGCCGGACCCTGGACGACATGATGGCCCAGGGTGCCCAGTGCTTCGTCCTGGGCTGCACGGAGCTGCCTATCGTGTTCTCCCGGTGCAGCCTCCCCTATCCCGTGGCAGACCCCACCCAGATCCTGGCCGAGGCCGCCGTGTCCTTCGCCGGCTATCCCGTTAAAGAAAAGAGAGGGTGACCCCTATGCGCATTTTAGATAAAAAAGCAAAGCAGTTCTGCTCAGACCCCGTTCTGCTGTCCCGGCAGATGTCTCTGCGGGGCGTTCCCGGGTGCAGCCTGGCCCTGATACAGGCAGGGGATCTGACCTTTTCCACCGCCTGCGGCATCGGCGGCCACGCCCCGGTAACGGAGGACACACTCTATGAATGTGCGTCTCTGACCAAGCCCCTGTTTGCTGTGCTTGCGCTGCAATTAGCGGACCGGGGCCTCCTGTCTCTGGATGAGCCTGTGGCCGCCCAGCTGGGGGGCATCCCCTGGTCCGAGGAGGCAGACTTTGAAAAAATCACCCCTCGCCACATTCTCAGCCACGGCTCCGGCCTGCCCGATTGGCACAGCCGCCCCATGCCCATGCTCTTTGCCCCGGGCACGGCCTTCGGCTATTCCGGCCAGGGCTACTACCTGCTGCAGCATTTGGCGGAAAAGCGCACGGGCAAGACCCTGCCGGAGCTGTTTGAGGAGCATATTTTCGTCCCCTTCCGCATGAGCCGCTCCGCCGTGCTTTGGACTCCCTCCGTGGGAAGCGCCATCTCGGTGGGCTTCGATGCGGCGGGAAAGCCCTGCCGGGTGCGCAGCGGCGTTGACCTTACGGGCAACGCCCCCGAGCCCAACGCCGCCTGGTCGCTGTATTCCTGCGCCGCGGACTATGCCCGGTTCCTCACCGGCCTGCTTCGCTGCCGGGGCTGGCTGCGGGAGAGTACCTATCGGCAGATGGGCTCCGTGCAGAACATCGCCGATGAGGCCATTGCCTGGGGCCTGGGCGTGGGTCTGGTGCGCAAGCATCCGGACCTCCAGTGGCACTGGGGCGATAACGACGGCTTTAAGTCCCTGGCCCTGTGGGATAATCGGACCGGCGACGGCCTTGTGGTCCTCACCAACAGTGACCGGGGCCTCTCCCTGTGCTATGACCTGGCAGCCCAGCTGACCGATGCGGACTTTTTGGAGGATATGGCCGCCTTTATCGAAACGGCGGAATAGCCCCCTTTCTTTTCTTTTCCGAATCTGCTATACTGAGCTTATATCGCATGGGCGCCACCACCGGGATAGGAGCAACTGTCATGGACCAAAGAGACCTTCTCATCAAAAACGGAAATATTCTCTGCATGGACGGGGAAAAGCGTGCCGATTGGCTGCTGACCCAGGGCGGCAAGATCGCCCGTATGGGCGTGGGAAAATGCGACCCGGAGTATATCTCCCGCACCGTGCAGACCATCGACGCCAAGGGCCGCACCGTGCTGCCCGGCTTCATTGACAACCACTTTCAGGTGGTGCGCATCGGCCTGGAGCACGGATATGTAGACCTGTCCAACGTGCGCAATTATGACGAGATCGGCCAGGTCATCCGCCGGGAGGCCGCCAGCCGCAGCGTTATCACCGCCTACCGTCTGGACAGCAGCCGCCTGGAGGAAAAGGTCCTGCCGGACCGCAAGGTCCTGGACCGCTACTGCGCCGACAAGCCCGTTCTGATCTTCTCGATGGACTACCACACCATCATTCTCAACACCGTGGCCATCCTGTACTACAAGATTCCCTTCACCCTGCCGGGGATCCATACGGATGAAAACGGCATCCTCACGGGTATTTTCACCAACCAGGCGGAAAACCGCCTGGAGAGCAATGTGATGGATACCTATTCCTATGACGATTTTGATAAGGCGGCGGCCCTGGTTTCAAAAATGGCCCTGTCCTACGGCGTGACCACCGTGGCCGCCATGGAGTGCCGGGGTGCCCAGGCGGAGCAGGCCCCTCTGCGCACCAGCGATTTTTTGGTGCGCTATAAGGACCGCTATCCGCTGACCATAGAGGTTTTTTATCAGACCACCGAGTGTAAGCGCGCCCTGGAGCAGGGCCTGAAGCACATCGGCGGCGCGCTGTATATCGACGGCACCATGGGCGGCCGGTCTGCCGCCCTGTCCTTTGACTATGCCGATGCCCCCCACAAGCGCGGCTGGGTCTATCTGACCCGGGACGCCCTGACCCAGTTCACCATGGAGTGCTGCCAACACGATCTGCAGATCGGCTATGACGCCATCGGCGACATGGCCATCGAGGCGGTGCTCCAGGCCTTGGAGGCCGCTGCGGAGACATACGACATCCCCTCCATGCGCCACCGAATCGAGCACGCGGAGCTGATTACCCCCTCCCAGATGGAGCGGGCCGCCCGGCTGGGTGTGGTCCTGTGTATGCAGCCCGGCTATGAGGGGCTGTGGGGCTATCCCGGGGGTATGTATCAGCAGCGCCTGGGCGGCCATTACGGCACCACCAACCGCTTCCGCCGCATCATCGATAGCGGCATCACGGTCTGCGCCGGGTCCGATCCCTCCATCACCAGTCCCAACCCCTTCCAGGGCATCCACTATGCCGTTAATCATCCCGTCCCCTCCAACAGCGTGTCGCTGCGGGAGGCCCTGGAAATGTATACCATCCACGGGGCCTACGCCCTCTTTCTGGAAAAGGAAAAGGGCAGCCTGCAGGAGGGCAAGGAGGCCGACATCGTGATTCTGGACCGGGACATCACGCAAATGGATCCCCGGCAGCTGAAGGATGTCCGGGTGGACATGACCATTAAAAACGGCCAGGTGGTATTTAACAGGAATACATGAGTATGCTATCTATTACATTTATGGGCGAGACCCGGTTCGTGCTGGGCGGTACCGACGTCACCGACCAGCTCAGCAGCAAGGCCGCCGCCATCATCGCCCTGGTCCTGATGAAGGAGACCCGGCAGATGCGCCGCAGCGACATCATCAGCTATCTCTGGAGCGAGAGCAGCGACGATGCCGCCAAATACAACCTGCGCTTTAACCTCTGGCAGATCAAGAAGACCCTGCAGCAGGAGGACGGTGAGTCTTTGCTGCTGGTGTCCAAGGACCTGGTGGAGGTCAATCCCAACTTCTGTTTCCGGTGCGACATCACCGAGATCGAGCAGGCAGACCCGGAGGCCATGGACTCCATCCCGGAGCTGAAGCGGCTGCTGTCCCTTTTCCGGGGCGACTTTTTTGAAAACTGCTACCTGCACAACTGCGAGAGCTTCCTGGAGTATATCATCCTGCGCCGGTACTACCTGGAAAACCGGAAGCTGGTGCTCTATCACCGGCTGATCCGGCTGACCTACGAAAGCCGGCTCTATGACGACTGCCTGGAGCTGATATCCGCCTGCGAGGAGATCGACCCCTATAACGAGAGCATCGTAAAGATCCGCCTGGGGATCCTGATCCGCCGCAGCGCCTGGCGGGATGCCGCCAAATACTACCAGATGTTCTACAGCCGCCTGGTCCGGGACGTGGGCACGGAGCCGTCCCAGGATCTGCAGGAGCTGAGCAAGCAGTTTCACTTGCAGGAGACCAAGGAGGCCCGCCAGAGCGTGCTGCACCTGGAGGTCTATACCCTCCCCTCCCTGCCCGGAGCCTGGATGTCCCAGGTGCTGAAGGCTCTGCACCAGAGCGGCCAGGTCAACTGGGGCGACTGCCTGACGCCTCAGCAGCTGTCAGACCTGTCCTATTTCCAGCCCGTTCTGAGCTCTCAATCCGCCGCCCCCGTGCCCATGGTGCGCGTGGCGGAGGCCTTCATGGACCTGCTGTGCCATTTATGCACCGG
The DNA here is from genome assembly GCA_934635515.1 of uncultured Oscillospiraceae bacterium. The sequence continues at coordinate 24,526 of CAKTZK010000008.1, read as the reverse complement.
AAAAAACGCCCGAAAGCTGGAGATCACCTCCCTCAACGGCGCCGCCCTGGACAGTCTCAGCCAGGATGTGGTGGCGGTCCTGCAAAAAAAATGCGGGAATAAGCTGGTCCTGCTTTGAGGCAGGCTCCCGGTCCCATACTGCTTATTCAAGGGTAAAGCCCGCCTCCCCGCAGGCAGGCTTTTGCGGCCACGCCCGCTGCCCTTGTATTTTTTTCGTTCCGGACAGCGGCTTTCACAGCGCCGAAGGCCCCGCCGCACATTTCTCCCGCATCCCCCTGTCCTTTTGGGGCAAACTGTGCTATACTGGAGGCATCTTTCCGATGGAGGGCCGCCAAATGCACATTCGGGAACACTTGAAAACCGTAAACCGCCACCGCCGGCTGGTGCGGCACTACTGCTTTAAGCTGGGCCTGTACTGGCAGGGCCTCACCCACGACCTGAGCAAATACAGCCCCACGGAGTTCTGGCGCAGCGCCCGGTATTACCAGGGCTTTCGCAGCCCCAACGACCAGGAGCGCAGCGAGACCGGGGTGAGCCTGTCCTGGCTGCACCACAAGGGCCGCAACCGCCACCACTTCGAGTACTGGATCGACTACCGCATCGCCCCGGACGGCACCGTGTCCATGGGCGGGTGCAAGATGCCGAAAAAATACGTGGCGGAGATGTTCTGCGACCGCATCGCCGCCTGCCGGGTCTACCAGGGCGAAAAATACACCGACGCCTCCGCCTACGACTACTTCCAGCGCACCAAGGGGCGCTTCTGGATCAACGAGGAGACCTCTGCCCTGCTGGGCCGGTGGCTTCTGCTGCTGAAGGAGCAGGGAGAGGACGCCGCCCTGGCCCAGATCCGCCGGGAGCTGCGTGCGTCAGAAGACTACTAATGCCCGGGTTTTGTCGTTTGTCAAGAAAGTAACGACCATTTCTTCTATGTTTTCCTTGCTTTTCCGCATTTTTCGGTGTAATATGTATTGGAGATTTTATATCGGAGAGGTAGATTCATCAACATGAGCCACCCTTACAAGACCCGGGCAGGCGGCGCCACCGTTACGGTTTTCGTCCCGTACGACTGCGCCAATAACTGCCCGTTCTGCATCAATAAAAAAGAATATGCCGACTGCAGCACCTTCAGCCTGGAGGCTATCCTGCACAGCATCCGCACTATGGATTCCATCACCCCGGAATGTGACTTTGTGTTCACCGGCGGCGAGCCCCTGGCGGACCTAAACGCCCTGCAGCAGATGCTGGACGCCATTCCCCCCACCCATAAAATTTATATCAACACCACCTTCCCCGTGCAGCCCCACTGCCCGGCGGAGGAGATGCTGGCCTTCACCGAGAAGAACAAGGACAAGATCACCTGCATGAACATCTCCCGCCACCTGGTGAAGTATGTGGAGGAGTCGCCGGACGAGGTCATCGCCCGCATCGTCTGCCCCACGCGCATCAACTGCGTGCTGTATAAAAAATACCCGGCGGCCAAACTGGTGGACTATGCCGAGCGTTTCCTGCCCTACCGCATCCCCATCCAGTTCCGCTACGACTATACCGAGACCACCCCGGAAAACCTGTACGAGGAGGAGAACGACCCCATCCTCCAGGATCTGAAGAAATACTTCACCTACATGGGGTTGGACGGCTGCCGTATGCGCAACGGTTTCCACTTCCTCTATAAGGGCCTGCACATGACCTATCACAAGACCCTGCCCTACTCCACCATCACGGAGACGGACGAAAACGGCGTCACCTACGACATTCTCTACGACATTCTCATCAAGCAGAACGGCGAGATCCACTCCGACTGGACCGGCGTAAAGATGGACGTAGACGCCTACCGCAAGGTGGTTTTCGAGCCCTACGACCTGAAGGTGCTGGACGGCACCGTAGATTATTAAACAAAAAGTTACCCCCGGCGGTTCAGAGTTCCGCCGGGGGTAACTTTTTCTTCATAAACCCTGTCATTCCGAGACCAGTCCGCAGACTGGTCGTGGGAATCCGTATTCCCCTTGCCCAGGGGACGAAAGAACGGATGTCCCCGTTGCGGTGCCCAAAATTTCCGCGCCGCCTTACGGCGAACGCTTGAAATTTTGACCGCGGCCACTCGCTCATCTCGCTTCTTCTGCCACTGGCAGCGCTCGGTTCGCTCCCCACAGCCGGTGTGCGCACCGGCTTCGCAACGACAGGAATTTTCGTCCGTTATTCAGTTAGCAGCTCTGCGATCTGCACCGCATTCGTCGCCGCGCCCTTGCGCACCTGGTCGCCGCAGCACCAGATGTTCAGGCCGTTATCCGAGGTCAGGTCGTCCCGGATGCGGCCCACGAACACCGTATCCTGGTCGCTGGTGTCCAGGGGCATGGGATACTGCTTGTTCTTCAGGTCGTCCACCAGGCGGCAGCCGGGGGCATTTGCAATCAGCTCCCGGGCCCGCTCCACGGAGATCTTCTCCTTGGTCCGCACCACGATGGACACGCTGTGGCTGCGCACCACCGGCACCCGCACACAGGTGCAGCTGACCTTCAGCTCCGGCAGGTGCATGATCTTGCGCCCCTCGTTCTGCATCTTCATCTCCTCGGAAGTGTAGCCCTGGAAAGCCTCGCCGCCGATCTGAGGAATGACATTGTAGGCAATCTGATACTGGAACACCTTGGGCTGGTAGCTCTTGCCCTCCCGCAGGGCCTCCACCTCGTTCATCAGCTCAATGGGCCCGCCCGCGCCTGCGCCGGAGGTAGCCTGGTAGGAGGAGGCCACGATGCTCTCAATGGGGCTGTCCTGGTTCAGAGCGTTGATAGCCACCAGCGACACGATGGTGGTGCAGTTGGGGTTTGCGATAATGCCCTTGTGCTTCTTGGCGTCCTCCGGGTTGATTTCCGGGATCACCAGCGGCACCTCGGGGTCCATGCGGAAGGCGCTGGAGTTGTCCACAAACACCGCCCCCGCCTGCACGATGGCCGGCGCAAACTTCTTGGCAATGTCATTCTCCGCCGCGCCCAGCACAATGTCCATGCCCCGGAACGCCTCGTCGCAGGCCAGCTCCACGGTCAGCTCCTGCCCCTGCCACTGGATCTTCTGTCCCACGGACCGCGCAGATGCCAGCAGGTGCAGCTCCGCCATCGGGAAGCGCCGCTCCGCCAAGATCTTCATCATTTCCCGGCCCACAGCGCCCGTGGCGCCCAAGATCGCAACCTTATACTTTTTCATGGTCAATTCCTCCTTTATTTCACAAAGCTGTCATACAGCACCCGGATGGCCCCGGCAAAGTCCTTGTTGTCCACGCCCACGATGATGTTCAGCTCGTCGGGCCCCTGGGTGATCATACGGATGTTGATGCCGCTTTCGCCCAGGGCGGCGAAAATCTTACCGGACGTGCCGGGCTTAAAGGCCATCTTCCGGCCCACCGCCGCCACAATGGCTATGTCCTCGGTGACATGGATGCTGTCGGGCTTCAGCGTCTTCTGGATGTCGCCCAGCAGCTGATACTGGCAGGGCCGCAGCTTGTCCGCCGCCACCACCAGGGAAACGCTGTCGATGCCCGAGGGAATGTACTCCACCACCAACTGGTATTTTTCCAGGATCTCCAGGATCCGACGCAGCACACCCACCTCATTGCTCATACCGTTTTTGGTGACGGTGATAACGGAGAAATTCTTCCGCCCGGCAATGCCCGTGATGAAGTTGTTGTCCTTGCCCTCCTCCATCTCGTCGAAGGACTCCATGATCATGGTGCCCGGATGGTCCGGCTGGTTGGTGTTGCGGATGTTCAGGGGAATGTTCTTTTCCCGCACCGGGAAGATGGTCCCCTCGTGGAGCACCTGGGCGCCGATGTAGCTCAGCTCCCGCAGCTCCGAGTAGGTAATGCGCTCAATGGGCAGCGGGTCCTTCACGATGCGGGGGTCCGCCATAAGGAAGCCCGACACATCCGTCCAGTTCTCATATACATCCGCGTCCAGGGCCGCCGCCGCCAGGGCGCCGGTGATGTCGCTGCCGCCCCGGGTAAAGGTCTTGATGCTGCCGTCGGGCATGGTGCCGTAAAAGCCCGGGATCACCACCCGCCGCCCGGAAGCCGCCCGGGACAGGGCCTCGTAGCTCTTCTCCTGGTCCACGGTGCCGTCCAGATTGAACTTTAGCCACAGCTCGCTGTCCAGAAAGTCGTAGCCTAGGTAGTCCGCCATGAGCTTCGCCGCAAAATATTCACCCCGGCTCACCAGCTCGTCCTGGCTGATGCCGCTGTCCATTTTCCGGCGCAGGGCGTCAAACTCCGACTCCAGGTCGGTCTTCAGCCCCAGGTCGTTCCGAATTTCCATATACCGGGAGCGGATCATGTCAAACACGCTGTCGCAGGACACGCCGTATTTCAGATGTGCGTAGCACAGATACAGCAGATCCGTCAGCTTGTGGTCGTCGGAAAACCGCTTTCCCGCGGCGGAAACGATCACCACACGGCGGGCCGGGTCCGCCTGCACAATACTCTTCACTTTTTCAAACTGCTTGGCGTCCGCCATGGACGAGCCGCCGAATTTCAGCACCTTTAACATTTTTTCAGCTCGCTTTCTATTGAAATTGATGCAAGTTTTTCAATCACGATGACAAATTTTCCTTTTTTGTCCACCATAAAAAAACACTTGCTTTTTTCTTGGGGACAGTGTATCATATCATTATGCAAAATGCAAGAAAAAGATTGGAGCAACTTGTATGAAATATCAAAGCACTCGTAACCGCGCCCTCACGGCCTCTCCCGCCCAGGCAGTTCTGGCGGGCATCGCGCCAGATGGCGGTCTGTATATGCCGGAGTCCATCCCCGTTCTGGACTGGCAGTCCCTCCTGAATGCGGACACCCTCACCCTGTCCGCCCGGATCCTCTCGGCCCTGCTGCCGGACTATCCGGACATGGACAGCCTGGTCCGCCGGGGCTACGCCGGAAAATTCGAGACGGAGGAGCTGACCCCCCTGGTAAAGGTGGGCAGCCGCTACGTGCTGGAGCTGTTTCGCGGCCCCACCAGCGCCTTTAAGGACGTGGCCCTGAGCCTGCTGCCCCAGCTTATCAGCCAGGCCCGGGACATGGAGGGCATCCGGGACGAAATGCTCATCCTCACCGCCACCTCCGGCGACACCGGCAAGGCGGCCCTGGAGGGCTTCCACGATGTGCCCGGCACCAAGATCATCGTTTTCTATCCCCACGGGGGCGTGTCCGCTGTGCAGCAGGCCCAGATGGTCACCCAGGAGGGCTCCAATGTAAAGGTCTGCGCCGTCCGTGGCAATTTTGACGACACCCAGACCGGCGTTAAGAAGGTTTTCGCCGCCTGCGCGGATAAGTCCCTGTCCGGCGTGCGCCTCTCCTCCGCCAACTCCATCAATATCGGCCGTCTGGCTCCCCAGATCGTTTACTATTTCAAGGCCTATGCCGACCTGGTGCGCTCGGGCCGCATCCATGTGGGGGACAAGGTGCATTTCTGCGTGCCCACCGGCAACTTCGGCGACATTCTGGCCGGCTACTTTGCCAAGCGCATGGGCCTGCCCGTAGGCCGGCTTATCTGCGCCTCCAACCGCAACGACGTTCTCACGGACTTCCTCTCCACCGGCGTATACGACAAGCGGCGCACCTTCTACAAGACAACCTCTCCCTCCATGGACATTCTGGTCTCCAGCAATCTGGAGCGGCTGCTGAGCCTGCTCACCGGGAACGACGCCTATGTGGCGGGCCTTATGAAGGCCCTCAACGAAGAAGGTCATTATAAGGTAACGGACGAGCTTCTCCTGAAGCTCCAGGCGGAGTTCTCCTGCGGCTGCTGCGACGACGAGGCCGCCGCCCGGACCATCGGCAAGGTCTGGGCCGAGGAGAAGTACCTCTGCGACCCCCACACCGCCGTGGCCTGGACCGTGGCCGACCAGTTCGCCCACACCCACGATGACGGCGCTCCGGTGGTGGTTCTCTCCACCGCCAGCCCCTATAAGTTCCCCGCCGCCGTTCTCTCCGCCCTGGGCCAGAAGGTGTCCCGGGACGAGTTCTCCGTCATGGAAGATCTGCACACCTATACCGGCATAGCCGTTCCCAAAAAACTGGCCGCCCTGCGTCAGAAGTCCGTGCGGCATAAGGACGTTATCGACCGGGAGGATATGCTCTCCTATGTTCTGCAGAAAGCAGGTGAAAAGCAATGGTAACCGTACGTGTCCCCGCCACCACCGCCAACCTGGGCCCCGGCTTTGATACTCTGGGCCTGGCCCTGGCTCTGTATAATACCCTGACCTTTGAGGAACTGCCGGAGGGGCTGGTCTTTGAGGGGGTAGACCCGGATTACGCCACGGCGGAGAACCTGGCCGTGATCTCCTACAAGGCCGTGATGGACAAGCTGGGCCTGCCCATGCCGGGCCTGCGGGTGGGCATCCGGGCGGACATTCCTATCTGCCGGGGCCTGGGCAGCAGCGCCGCCCTCATCGCCGCCGGCGCCGCCGGTGCCAACGCCGCCCACGGCTCTCCCCTCACCCGGGAGGAGGTGCTGGCCGTTTGCAACGACATTGAGGGCCACCCGGATAACCTGGCTCCCGCCATCTTCGGCGGTCTGGTCGCCTCCTTCGTGGAAAACGAGCAGCCCTATATCGCCCGGTACAGCCTCCATAAGAGCCTGCACTGCACGGCCCTGATCCCGGATTTCCAACTCTCCACCCACCTGGCCCGGGGCGTGCTGCCCAAGGAGGTCCCCTATGGCGACGCCATCTTCAACATCTCCCGCACCGCGGTCTTGCTGAAGGCCCTGGAGGAGGGCGACGCGGAGACCATCTCCGTGGCCCTTCACGATAAGCTCCACCAGCCCTTCCGCCGGACCCTGATCCCCGGGTTTGACGAGGCCGAAGCTCTGGCAAGAGACTGCGGCTGCGTGGCCTTCTTTCTCTCCGGTGCCGGCCCCACCCTGCTGTGCCTGTCCGCGGACCCGGCCTTTGACGGAAAGCTGGCCGCCCGCCTCCCGGAGCTTCCCGGCCACTGGCGCCAGCTCCCCCTCCCCGTAGACCACCAAGGGCTTATTATTTCCTGACCTATACCGTAAATTGCGGCAGAACGTATGAGCGCATCGTTCTGCCGCAATTCTTTTTTATTTGACAGCGCGGAGCGTCCTATGGTATATTTAGAAAAAGGAGTCAATTTTCGCATCTCCTTTCAATTTTAGGAAATTTTTGGAAAATGATTGAAAACAGGAGGGAAGCCATGAAAGCGAAGCATGCTCTGTACTTAGGCCTTATCATCATCGGTGCCGCCTTTCTGCTCATCGACGCCACCGTCCTGGGCTTTATCTTTGAGGCCGCGGGCCTCGTTCTCCTGCTGATCTCCGCTCTCATGGAGTGGGCCGGTGAGCATCAGGACCCCCACCCCTGACGCCGCCCTTGTTTTTTCGTAGGGGTCGGCGTCCTCGACGACCCGCCCGCTATTTTCTGCGTAGGGGCGACCCTTGCGGTCGCCCGCCGCTCGCCTACGAAGCACAAAAAGCACCTCCCGTAGGAGGTGCTTTTTGCTCGCTTTTGCTTTATCGATCTTGCTTTATCGCGCCACCAGGTACACCGCCAGCGCCGTCTGTAAAAGGAACATCGCCGGCAGGCCTATGCGGAAATACCAGTGTCTCGTCTTGTGGTGAAAAACGGCCATACCCAAAATGCCGCCCACGCTGCCCCCCAGCAGAGGCAGCAGCAGAAGTGTCCGCTCCGGGATGCGCCACCGGCCCTTCTTCGCCCGGCGCTTGTCAATACCGTACAGGGCAAAGGTCGCCCCATTGACAGCGATCAGCCAGATCAGCAGGGCATCGCGGACCGCCACATTCATCCCTGCTTCTCCATTTCGCTGAGGGAGCAGGCGATGGCGGAAGCCACCCGGGCGTTGTTGAACACCAGCTGGATATTGCTGTCCAGGCTGTCGCCGCCGGTGAGATCCTTGACCTTCGCCAGCAGGAAGGGCGTGGTCTCCTTACCGTGTACGCCCTTGGCCTTGCACTCGGCCACGGCCTCGTCGATGGCCTTGCCGATAACCTCGGGATCCATGGAATACTGCTCGGGGATGGGGTTGGTAACCAGCATGCCGCCCTCCTGGCCCAGCACCTGCTTCACATGGAAGGCCTTGGCCACCTCCTCGGGGGTGTCCAGCTCATAGTCCACGCCGAAGCCGGACTTGCGGGTGTAGAAGGCAGGCAGCTCCTTGGTGCCGTAGCCGATAACGGTAACGCCCTTGGTCTCCAGATACTCCAGGGTCAGGCCCAGGTCCAGAATGGCCTTGGCACCGGCGCAGACCACCAGTACAGGGGTCTTGGCCAGCTCCTCCAGGTCGGCGGAGATGTCCATGGTGGTCTCCGCACCCCGATGCACGCCGCCGATGCCGCCGGTGGCAAAGACCTTGATGCCCGCCATGGCGGCGATCATCATGGTGGTGGTGACGGTGCAGGCGCCGTCCATGCCCTTGGCTACCAGCACGGGCAGGTCCCGGCGGCTGGCCTTGGTAACGGCGTGGCCAGCCTTGCCCAGATAGTCGATCTCGTCTGCGGACAGGCCCGCCTTCAGGCGGCCGCCGATGATGGCGATGGTGGCGGGCACAGCGCCGCAGGAGCGGATGATCTCCTCCACCTTCAGGGCCGTCTCCTTATTCTGGGGATAGGGCATGCCGTGGGAGATGATGGTGCTCTCCAGCGCCACCACGGGCTTGCCCTCGTCCAGGGCCTTCTTTACCTCGGGTGCAATGTCCAGATAACGGTTCAGCATAATGATATACCTCCTGATTTTTTTATTAAAAAGATTGGTTGAGAACAAATTTTACAGGTTTGCCAGCAGGGCCTTTTCGCTCATGTCGGCGCTGATGGTGTCGGCACTGGCCATGGTGACGGTGGACGCCGCCCGGCCCGCCCGGGCGGACTTTTCCAGGTCGCTGCCCTGGAGATAGGCCCAGGCCAGAGCCGCCATGAAGGAGTCGCCGCAGCCGGTGGTGCTGACGATGTTCCCCTTCAGTGCCGGGAGCTTCCGCTTTTGGCCGCTGCGGTCGGCGGCAAAGACGCCGTCGGCCCCCAGGGAGATAAACACCCGGTGCAGCCCCGTATCCAGCAGGGCATCCGCCGCCCGGCAGAGACTGTCGTCATCGGTAATGGCCACCCCGGACAGCAGTTCCGCCTCCAGGCGGTTGGGCTTGAGGGTGTGGAGCTTTCCCAGGACGGGGCGCAGCTTTTCGGCCTTGGCCGTGGAGACCGGGTCTGCAAAAATGGGGGCCCGGCAGTTCTCCGCCACCCACCGGATGCTCTCCGCCGGGAGGTTGGTGTCCAGCACCACCACCTGGCTGCCGTCCAGCAGTTGGCGGCGGCCCTCCAGCACCCGGGGTGTCAGGTTTTTGTAGATGTCCATGTCGGACACCGCCAGCTGCATGTCACCGCTTTCGTCATTGATGAACAGATAGGTGGAGGTGTGGCCCCCGGGGATCACCGGGGACTGGGAGATATCGATGCCCAGCTCGCCGCACACCGCCGCCAGCTTTTGGGCGTACACATCGTCGCCAAAGGCTGTGACCAGCCGCACATCCAGCCCCATCAGGCTCATGTTGTGGGCGATGTTCCGGCCCACGCCGCCGGGGCTCATGCGCACGGTGCCGGGGTTGGAGTCCTTATCCACCAGTTTCTCATAGGGCCGACCGCCGATGTCCATGTTCATGCCGCCTACCACGGTAACATAGGGGCTTCTCGTGACGATATACCCCTTGCCCGCGATGCAGCCCTTTTTCATGAGATTGGAGATGTGCACCGCCACGCTGGAGCGGGTGATGCCCGCCCTGTCCGCCAGCTCCTGCTGGGAGATCATGGGATCCGCCTCGATCCAGTTGAGGATCTGCCGTTCTCTCTGTGTCATGGCGTTCTCCTTTCGTAAACAAAACTTTATCTTCTAATCTTGTGCTTATATTCTCACACTTCTTCTCATTTGTCAAGAGGAAATGTGTTGCCAAACTGAAAAAATGTGTTTATAATAGTACATACTGTAAATTAAGATAAGCAAAGGTGGATATTGCTATGGATCGAATGAGAATCGCCACCCTGTTCGCCGACCGGGAGAGCCTGGACGGCAAGGATGTGGTGGTATGCGGCTGGGCACGGACCATCCGGGATATGAAGGGCTTCGGCTTTGTGGAGCTGAACGACGGCTCCTGCTTTAAGAATCTGCAGGTGGTGCTGGACGCCTCCGTGCTGGATAATTATAAGGAGATCGCGGGCCAGAATGTGGGCGCGGCCCTGGTGGTGCGCGGCACGGTGGTGCTGACCCCGGAGGCCAAGCAGCCCCTGGAGGTGAAGGCCCAGTCCGTGGAGGTGGAGGGCAAGTCCGCCCCGGACTACCCGCTGCAAAAGAAGCGCCACAGTGTGGAGTTCCTGCGCACCATCCAGCATCTGCGGCCCCGTACCAATCTGTTCTCCGCCACCTTCCGGGTGCGGTCCGTGGCGGCCTACGCGGTGCATGAATTTTTCCAGAACCGGGGCTTTGTGTACGTGCAGACCCCCATCATCACCGGGTCCGACTGCGAGGGCGCGGGCGAGATGTTCCAGGTGACCACCCTGGACCTGGAGAATCCGCCCCGGACCCAGGACGGGCAGGTGGATTACAGCCAGGATTTCTTCGGGAAAAAGACCAGCCTCACGGTGTCCGGCCAGCTGAACGCCGAGAACTTCGCCATGGCCTTTGGCGATGTGTACACCTTTGGCCCCACATTCCGGGCGGAGAACTCCAACACCCAGCGCCACGCCGCCGAGTTCTGGATGATCGAGCCGGAGATGGCCTTCTGCGACCTGGCCGGGGACATGGATGTGGCGGAGGCCATGATCAAGTATATCATCACCAGCGTTCTTAAAAAGTGCCCCCAGGAGATCGAGTTTTTCAACAGCTTCGTGGATAAGGGCCTGAAGGAGCGGCTGGAGCATGTGGCTTCCAGCGACTTTGGCCGCATCAGCTACACCGAGGCGGTAGAAATTCTCAAGAAGCACAACGACAAGTTCGACTTCAAGGTAGACTGGGGCACGGACCTGCAGACGGAGCACGAGCGGTTCCTCACCGAGCAGGTGTTTAAGCGCCCCGTGTTCGTGACGGACTATCCGGCGGAGATCAAGGCATTTTATATGCGCATGAACGACGACGGCAAAACCGTGGCGGCGGCGGACTGCCTGGTGCCCGGCATCGGCGAGATCGTGGGCGGCAGCCAGCGCGAGGAGCGACTGGAGATGCTGGAAAAGCGCATCCGGGACCTGGGGATGAATCCCGAGGACTACTGGTGGTACTGCGACCTGCGGCGCTACGGCTCCTGCAAGCATGCGGGCTTCGGCCTGGGCTTTGAGCGGATGGTGATGTACCTCACGGGCGTGAGCAACATCCGGGATGTGGAGCTGCATCCCCGCACGGTGGGGAATGCGGATTTCTGATCGAATTGGATATTTTAAGGATGGGGCTCTGCCGGGTGGCGGGGCCCCGTTTTTTTGTGAGAGGAAAGTGGAAAGATGGGGGTGTTTTGAGGAATTGTGCGTGACAGGGGGTGCGGTGGGCGACGACCCTTCCGGCGCTTCGCGCCACCTCCCCTTACGCAGGGGAGGCTTTAGGGTACGGATTGCCACAGCCAGTGACCTCGGTCACTGGCTTCGCAATGACAGGGATTTTGGGGGATGCGGATGTTTTTGTCTTTCTTATAAATTTATACTGGAAAAACGCTCTGGGATTTGCTATACTACATTTTATAGTGGGAAAAAATTTTTATCAGTCTAAAAATAATCTAATAGGAGAAAAAATGGAAAAACAGAAAAAACGCCGGGGCGACCGCAAGGATGGGCGACTGCTGCGGGAATTGGATTCTCTGCATTTTATCACCGGTATCATCTATCCCAACCGCTGCGACAATGAGGCCTACATCTCTTTGCGGGTGGATCTGACGGCTATGAACGAATACCTGGCAAAGCGCAACGAGACGGAGACGGAGTTCCCCTACACCATGTTTCACATTGTGGTGGCAGCCCTCCTTAAAACCATCACCCTGCGGCCTAAGCTGAACCGCTTCATTGTCAACAGCAATTTCTACCAGCGCAACGAGGTATCCGCCTCCTTCGTGGTGAAAAAGCAGTTTTCCGACAAGGGCGCCGAGGCTCTGGCCTTCCTGCACAGCCGGGAGGATTTCTGCCTGCAGGATGTACACCAGTACATCCGCAGCCAGGTGACGGAGTGCCGCAGCGATAAGGTGGACTCCTCCACGGAGAGCATGGACATTCTCAACAAGCTCCCCCGCTGGCTGGGCAAGACCGCCGTGAAGGTCCTCATGTGGCTGGATAAGCACGGCTGGGTGCCCCAGGACATGATCGCCACCGACCCCTATTACAGCTCCGTGGTGCTGTCCAACCTGGGGTCCATCAAGCTCAAGTGCGGCTACCACCACCTGACCAACTGGGGCACCTGCTCCCTGTTCTGCATCATCGGTGAAAAGGCTCTGCGGCCCTACTTCGACGAGCAGGGCCGGGCCTCCATGCGGGAGACGCTGGACCTGGGCCTGACCATTGACGAGCGTCTGGCCGACGGGTATTACTATTCCAAATCCGTCCGGCTCCTGCAATATCTGCTGGAGCACCCCTGGGAGCTGGAAAAGCCTATGAAGGAGGAAGTTCAGTATGAGTGAAGTGAAAACACCCTGGGCCGCCCACATGGGTGATGTGCCCATGCATCTGGAGTATTTCGGCGGGTCTATGTTCCAGGCTCTGGAGCTGGTGGCCCAGGAATACCCCAACAACATCGCCTTTGACTTTATGGGCAAGTCCACCACCTACCGCAAGATGATCCAGGAGATCGAGCGCTGCGCCAGGAGCCTGAAGGTGCTGGGCATCCGGGCCGGGGACAAGGTGACCATCGCCATGCCCAACTGCCCCCAGGCCATCTATATGTTCTACGCGGTGAACCTGGTGGGCGGCATTGCCAACATGATCCACCCCCTGTCGGCGGAAAAGGAGATCGAGTTCTACCTCAATGAGTCCGAGTCTATCACCGCCATCACCCTGGACCAGTTTTACGACAAGTTTGAGCATATCCGCCAGAACACCGGCATCGTGAACATTATCATCGCCTCCGTAAAGGATGCCCTGAGTCGGCCCGTCCGGGCGGGGTATATGCTCACGGAGGGGCGGAAGATCCAGAAAATTCCCGATGATGCGCCGGTGATACGGTGGAAGGAATTTATGGACCTCAGCCGCCACTGCTTCTACAAGAATTTCCGGGTGGACCGCAAGGCAGACGACCCGGCGGTGATCCTCTACTCCGGCGGCACCACCGGCACCACCAAGGGCATCGTGCTAACCAACGGCAACTTCAACGCCCTGGCCAAGCAGATCATCGCCACCAACCCCATGTTCCGTCCCGGCGACCGGATGCTGGCGGCCATGCCCCTGTTCCACGGCTTCGGCCTGGGCGTGTGCGTCCACTCTATGCTGGCCAGCGGCGGCCGGTGCATCCTGATCCCCCGGTTCACCGCCAAGAGCTATGCCAAGCAGATCGTGAAGTATAAGTGCAATTTCATTGCAGGCGTGCCCACCCTGTACGAGGCGCTGCTGCGGCTGCCCAGCATGGATAACGCCGACCTCTCCAGCCTCAAGGGCGTTTTCTCCGGCGGCGACAGCCTCTCCATCGAGCTGAAGAAGAAATTCGACAAGTTCCTCTACGACCACCACGCCGTCATCCAGGTGCGGGAGGGCTACGGCACCACCGAGACCGTTACCGCCTGCTGCCTGACGCCCACCAATATGTACAAGGAGGGCTCCATCGGTCTGCCCTTCCCGGACACTTACATTAAAATCGTGAAGCCCGGCACCGACGAGGAGCTGCCCTACGGTGAGGAGGGCGAAATTTTGCTGGCCGGGCCCACGGTGATGAAGGAATACATGAACCATCCCCAGGAGACCGCCCAGACCCTGCGAAAGCACGACGACGGCCTGACATGGGTGTACACCGGCGACCTGGGCACCATGGATAGCGAGGGCTTCATTTACTTCCGGGGCCGGGCCAAGCGAATGATCATCTCCTCGGGCTACAATGTGTATCCCGGTCAGATCGAGAATATTCTGGACGCCCACGAAGATGTGCAGATGAGCTGCGTTATCGGTGTGCCGGACGCCTATCGCATGCAGAAGGTGAAGGCCTTCGTGATGCTCAAGCCCGGCGTTGAAAAGAGCGAGGCCACCAAGGAAGCCCTTATGAGCTACTGCCGCAAGCACATTGCCAAATACGCCATGCCATACGACATCGAGTTTAGGGATGAGCTGCCCAAGACCCTGGTGGGTAAGGTGGCTTATCGGGTGCTGGAGGAAGAGGAACTGCAGCGCATCGGCGCTGCCAAGGCTCCTGCCGCCGCAGCCGAAACGGACAGCGCCGCAGCCGGCACGGACAGCACGGACAAGCAGGAATCTTAATTTTTCTCAAAAGGTCAGGAGGAAATACGTATGGATAAGGAAATTCGGCGTCATTATACGCTGCTGGTAGACTTTTTAGGGCATATCCTGGGCCCGGACTATGAGGTGGCCCTTCACGAGCTGACAGAGGACTCCAACCAGATCATCGCCATCTCCAACGGCGAGCTGACAGGGCGGCACCTGGGCTCTCCTCTGAGCAACAAAATGCTGGAGTTCCTCTCCGGCAGGCTGTATGAGACCCAGGACTATGTGCTCTCCTTTGAGAGCACCTCTGTCTCCGGGAAGAAGATGCACTCCAACAGTATGTTCATCAAGGACCGCACCGGAAGCGTGGTGGGTCTGCTGTGCATCAACTTTGACAGCAGCCGCTATGAGGCCCTGTCGAAGCAGGTGATGGACCTGTGCAGCGTGGTGCTCACCCCCAGCGTGCCCAGCGGCACCAGCCTCATCGTGGATCAGAACGACCCCTCGGAATCCGCCCGGGAGCAGGGCTTCCCCACCTCCATCGCCGGCGCCACCGCCAGCATCGTGTCCTCGGTGGTGGCCAACTATCCGGTGGATGTGGACCGGCTGAATCAGGACGAGAAAATGGAGATCATGGAGATCCTGGACCGCAAGGGCGTGTTCCTGCTGAAGGGCTCCGTGAGCTTTGTGGCCAAGGAGCTGCACAGCTCGGAGGCCAGCATTTACCGCTACCTGGGCAAGCTGAACAGCCGCAACGGAAAATAATTTTCTCTTTGTTGCATTTATCACTGACTTATTTGCATTTTACGGTACAATGGTGGGAAAGATACATAAGACAAAGGAGGCTTTCTTATGGCGATCCTACATGCAGATCAGGACACTTTTGACGCGCTGGTGCTGGACAGCTCCACGCCGGTGCTGGTAGATTTCTGGGCCACCTGGTGCGGTCCCTGCCGGATGCTGGCACCTACGCTGGAGGAAATGTCCGAAAAGTACAGTGATTTTCAGATCGTAAAGGTCAATGTGGACGAGTGCAGCGCCTTGGCCATGCGCTACGGCATCGAGGTGATCCCCACGTTGCTGGTGTTCAAGGGCGGCCAGGTGGTAAACCGCGCCGCCGGACTCATGGGCGAGCAGGAGATCCTGGCGCTGGTACAAAAGTAATAAAAAGGGAGACAGGCCCGGGGCCTGCCTCCCTTTTTTTGCGGATAGGCCCCGTTGACATCCGGGGTATATTTAGGTAAAATTGGGGCAGAAAATTGCACCTGTTGGGAGGTTTTTTCATGAACATCGGACTTTTGGGCTGCGGCGTTGTAGGCGGCGGCATTTTGGATTTTTGCGCGGAGCGACAGGACCTGCGCGTGACCAAGGTCCTGGTGCGCCGGGCCCGGCCGGACCTGGGGGCCCTGGCGGTAACGGACATCGCTGACATTATAAACGACAAGAGCATCGGCATCGTGGCGGAGGTTATGGGCGGACTGCATCCGGCTTATGAATATATATGCGCCGCGCTGAAGGCGGGCAAGCATGTGGTGACGGCCAACAAGGCGGTCATCAGCGCCTACTATCCGGAGTTGGTGGGCCTGGCAAGGAAATGCGGCGTCAGCCTGCGCTGCACCGCCGCTGTAGGCGGGGGCATCCCCTGGCTGACCAATCTGGAAAGATGCAAGCGCCTGGACACCATCAGCCAGATCACCGGCATTATGAACGGCACCACCAACTTCATCATGGATGCCATGCATGCCGCGCCGGTGTCCTTTCCGGAGATCCTGAAGCAGGCCCAGGAGCTGGGCTACGCCGAGGCGGACCCCTCCGCCGACATCGACGGCGATGATGTGCGCCGGAAGCTGACCATCTCCGCCAACGTCGCCTTTGACGCGCTGGTCCGGGAGGAGGACATCCCCATGTTCGGCATCCGCACCGTCACGGACAGGGACATCCGGGCCTTCCAGGACCACGGATTCGTGTGTAAGCTTCTGGCCACGGCCAAGGCGGCGGAGGGGGGCGTGTGCGCCTTTATTGAGCCCACCCTGGTAGACAGCCGCGACCTGGAGGCCGCCGTGCCCAAGAACTTCAATCTCATCACCTACTGCGGCGAAAAGGTGGGCCAGCACAGCTTTTTCGGCCAGGGCGCCGGGCGGTATCCCACCGCCTTCAACGCCGTGCAGGACTGCCTGGATATTTTGGCCGGACAGCCGGGATTCTACACCGAGGCCATGGAGCCTGCCGCCGTAGTGTGCGGGGCGGAGGCCCATCCCTACTATGTGCGCACCGCCTGCCCGGACGAATTCCTGCGCTCTGTGACCGTAGAGCAGTGGGGCGGCGGCGTGGTGACCTCCTGCGTCAGCGTGGAGGAGATGCTCCGCTGGGGCCGGGCGCAGCTTGAAAAGGACCCGGGCTGCTTCCTGGCCGGGATCCGCTGATCTCCTCGCAGCGTAAAATTTCGGAACCCCCCGCCGGGGCCCAGGTCCCGGCGGGGGTTATGCTGTCGTCATGTACGATGCCGACTGCGCGGCGGGCAAATCTTTTCCAATTTTACACAAATTATTCACACATCTTTTCTATTATGTGGTATACTCTTAATAACAGCACTGCCTGGCAAGTCGGTCAGGCAGGAGGAGGATAGATTTTTTATGATGGTCGAAAAAACCAACCAGTTTTCCCTGCGCAACATCCATCTGCCGGGCGGGACCCCTCAGCAGGAGCAGGAGTTGGCCCAGGGCATGGTTCGGGTCAACCACCTGTACCGCAGCGCGCTTAAAATGGCCGTGGCGCAAATGGAGATCCTGGACGAGGAATTTGCCACCCTCAATGACCGCTCCCCCATCCACCACATCGAATACCGCATCAAGACCCTGGACTCCATTGTGGAAAAACTCCAGCGCCGGGGTCACGAGGTCACCATTGACAATATCTATGCCTATGTGCAGGATGTGGCCGGCATCCGCATCATCTGCAACTACTTAGACGACATCTACTACCTGCGCAGCCTCCTGACCCGCAATGAGTCCTTCCGGGTCCTCCAGGAGGTGGATTACATCCAAACGCCCAAGCCCTCCGGCTACCGCAGCCTGCACCTGATCGTGGAGGTGCCCATCGTCATTTCCGAGGGCACGCTGCATCTGCCGGTGGAGATCCAGCTGCGTACCATCGCCATGGACATGTGGGCCAGTCTGGAGCACGAGCTGCGCTATAAGTCCTCCCGGGCCTTTTCCGACGCCGACGCCACCCGCCTGCGCCTGTGCTCCGAGGCCGTTTTCGAGGTAGACCGGGAGATGCAGAACATTTACAAAGGGAAACAGGCGGAGTATGAGGAATATGACCCGCCCGCCGACACCGCTAAATAACATAAAATATCCCCATGAAGGCTCATGGGGATATTTTACGCACAAAAAGGAGGGCGGAAGGGGTCTGCTGTTCCCCTTCCGCCATGGAAAAGACGGTTATCCGCCTCGGCTTGCGTTCTATACCGGGCAAAAGAAAAATGCCCTGGCCGACACCCCATTCTTCCGTCGGACAAAGCACCAAAACAGCCCCCAAGGGGCCGTGCTTCAGATGAATAAGTCTCCCGGCTATGCTTCCCCGCTCCGCCCGCCTTCTCATGCCGATATCCGGCACAATGGCTCTCGTAGGCTTCGCTCCGCAATACGGTAAAGCTGTGACGCTTCACAGCAATGTGCACTCGCTGCGGGATCCTACCCCCGCAGCTCTCCTTATATGCGTTCCTCTGGATTCTCTGAGGTCATCATTCAGTTTTCTGCATCTATAGTACCATTCTTCCCGCCCGCTGTCAACCATTCCTTTTTAGAAAGCGCGCACACGGCCTGTTTCCCGTGTGCGCGCTTTTTTCGGCAAGGCTTTCCGCCGGCGGCCCATGTGCCCTTATATACGGCTGCGGCGCATGCGCAGCTGGAGCCGGTCAGCGATCATGGCAATAAACTCCGAGTTGGTGGGCTTGCCCTTGGCCGAGTTTACCGTGTAGCCAAAGTATTTTTGCAGGGTCTCCAGGTCGCCCCGGTCCCAGGCCACCTCAATGGCGTGGCGGATAGCCCGCTCCACCCGGGACGGCGTGGTGGAAAACCGGCTGGCTACCTCCGGATACAGCACCTTGGTCACGGCGTTGATAACGTCCATATCCTGCACAGCAATGAGGATAGCCTCCCGCAGGTATTGATAGCCCTTGATATGCGCCGGAACGCCGATCTCATGGATGATAGCCGTTACCTGCCCCTCCAGGGCCGGAGAAAATTCCCCCGAATCGGGCTGCGAATGACCCGCCTGCCGCATCAGCTCCAGCAGCGACTCCTCGCTGCAGGGCTTGGGCAAAAAGTACCACACGCCCAGCTGCACCGCCTGATTCACAGAGCGCTGCATGCAAAAGGCCGACACCACGATGCTCTTAGGCGCCCGGTCGCCCATGGCCTGCAGCTGCTTCAGCAGGCCGAAGCCGTCCAGCTCCGGCAAAACCAGATCCAGGATCAGCAGCTGCGGATGACACTGCTGGATCATGCGCAGCGCTTCCGTACCGGAGCCGGTGCTTCCTACCACCTGGAATTCTCCGGTGCTTTCCATAGTCCTTTTCAGTACCGTTCGGTACTCCTCACTGGGGTCCGCCAGGACCACACTCGTTTTGTTTTCCATACATTCCCTCGTCCTTATACATGAAATATTTTGCAGAGAATTTTTGTTTCCTCAACAACTCTCCCCTGCCTTGCATATAATTTACCATATTTCAATGTCGTTTTCAAGTTTATTTTAGCATATATTTACGATTATACAGCCGCAAATTCCGACGAATTTCCCCATCCGCGAAAAAAACAGGACTTTCCTTGCCCTATCTGGCGTACACTTTTTTCTTATCGTATTAAAAAAATATTTTCAAATTTTTGTCGACCAAATTCTGCCTTTTTTGACAAAAAAATAACTTATTTAAAACTTTACATAAAGAATTGACTTTTTAACGTTTTTGTGCCATTCTTTCTATTATAATCAGTGCAAGGGAAAGAAGAAGTAAGGAATAAGGAGTTGATTCGGTATGAGCAGATTGGACATCAAGTCACCCAGCCAGGCTGAAACTGTGGTAGAAAACCTCTACCGTGATGTGGAGCGGCGCATTGCGGCCAGTCCCCCGGGC
The DNA here is from genome assembly GCA_934635515.1 of uncultured Oscillospiraceae bacterium. The sequence goes on along the minus strand of CAKTZK010000008.1, from coordinate 5,005 downwards.
CTGTGCCCGGTGGACATGGCCCTGAGCTTTCTGCGCCTGTGCCACGCCCAGAGCTGCGGCAAGTGCGTACCCTGCCGCATTGGGCTGGGGCAGCTTTCGCTGCTTTTGGAGCAGGTGCTCTCCGGCACCGCCACTATGAACACCCTGGTCACCATTGAAAAGACCGCCCGCACCATCGTAAACACCGCCGACTGCGCCATCGGCCGGGACGCCGCCCGGCTGGTGGTGGACGGCCTGGAGGGCTTCCGGGACGACTACGAGGAGCATATCCTCCACCACCGCTGCCTGGCGGGGCTCAAGTACCCAGTACCCTGCGTGGCCCTGTGCCCGGCGGGCGTGGACATCCCCGGCTACATGGCCCTGGTGGGCGAGGGCCGCTGCGCCGACGCGGTGCGCCTGATCCGCAAGGATAACCCCTTCCCCACCGCCTGCGCCTATATATGCGAGCATCCCTGCGAGGCCCGCTGCCGCCGCAACATGATCGACGACGCCATCAACATTCGGGGCCTCAAGCGCTATGCCGTGGACCACGCCGGAGATGTGCCCCAGCCGGAGTGCGCCCCCGCCACCGGCAAGACCGTGGCCATTGTAGGCGGCGGCCCCAGCGGCCTCAGCTGCGCCTACTACCTGGCGCTGATGGGCCACAAGGTCACTGTCTATGAGGAGGCCAAGCAGCTGGGCGGCATGCTCCGCTACGGCATCCCCAACTACCGCTTCCCCCGGCACCTGCTGGACGCGGAGATCCAGTCCATCCTGTCTCTGGGCATCGAGGTGCACACCGGCGTGACCATTGGCAAGGATATCTGGATCCAGGATCTGCAAAAGCAGTATGACTGCCTGTATATCGCCATCGGTGCCCACCAGGACAAGAAGACCGGCATCCCCGGCGAGGACAGCAAGAATGTTATGTCCGCTGTGGAGATGCTCCGCTCTATCGGCGACGACATCATGCCCGACTTTACGGGCAAGAAGGTGGTGGTCATCGGCGGCGGCAACGTGGCCATGGACGTGACCCGCAGCTCCATCCGCCTGGGCGCGGAGAAGGTCACCTGTGTGTACCGCCGCCGCATCGAGGACATGACGGCCCTGCCCGACGAGGTCACCGGGGCCATGGCCGAGGGCGCCGAGATCATGGCCCTGGCCGCTCCGGTGCGCATTGAGGAGGACGAGGAGGGCGTAGCCAAGGCCCTGTGGGTCCAGCCTCAGATCATCGGCGAGGCGGATAAGGCCGGCCGGCCCCGGCCCGGCAACGCGGACCTGCCGGAGGTGCGCCTGGAGGCAGACGTCATCGTGGTAGCCATCGGCCAGGGCATTGAGATCAACGGCTTTGATGCCGCGGGCGTGCCCATCAAGCGGGGCACCCTGGTGGCCGGGCTTTCCGGCCAGGTGGGCGACATGGACAATGTGTTCGCCGGAGGCGACTGCGTCACCGGCCCCGCCACGGCCATTCGGGCCATTGCCGCCGGAAAGGTGGCTGCCGCCAATATTGACGAGCACCTGGGCTACCGCCACGAGATCACCGTGGAAATGGACATCCCCAGTCCCAAGCTGAATAACCGTCCTCCCCACGGACGCATCAACACCACTGAGCGGGAAGCCTGCCAGCGCAAGTGCGACTTTGAGGACATCGAGTGTGGCCTGACCCAGGAGGGCGCCGTGACCGAGGCCTCCCGCTGCCTGCGGTGCGACCACTTCGGCTACGGTATTTTCAAAGGAGGTCGTGTGGAAAAATGGTAAATCTTACAATCGATAGAAAGCCGGTCTCCGTGCCGGAGGGCACCACTATTCTGGAGGCCGCCCGGTCCGTAAATATCGACATTCCCACCATGTGCTACCTCAAGGGCGTCAATGAGATCGCCGCCTGCCGTCTGTGCGTGGTGGAGATCGAGGGCTTTCCCCGGCTGATCCCCTCGTGCGACAACGTGGTGGCCGAGGGTATGGTCATCCACACCAACTCTCCCCGGGCCCGGGAGGCCCGGCGGGTAAATTTGCGCCTGCTGCTGAGCCAACACGACATCCGCTGCACCAAGTGCACCCGCAGCGGCAACTGCAAGCTGCAGACCCTCACCAACGACTATAACCTCCTGGGTGAGCACTACATAAAGGACCTGAAAAAGACCCAGGATGACTTTTCAAACCCCGTGGTGCGCATTGAAAACCGCTGCGTGCGGTGCATGCGCTGCGTGCAGGTGTGCGACAAGATCCAGAGCATGCATATCTGGGACCTGATGGGTACCGGCTCTCACACCACCATCGGCGTGGCCAATGTCCGCTCCCTGGGCGACTCCGACTGCACCTTCTGCGGCCAATGCGTGACCCACTGCCCCGTGGGCGCCCTGCAGGAGCGGGACGACACCGGCAAGGTCTTCGACGCCCTGGCCGATCCTAAGAAGATCACCGTGGTGCAGATCGCCCCGGCCGTCCGGGCCGCCTGGGCGGAGTACTATCACCTGGACCCCAAGTTCGCTACGGCAGAGCGGATGGTCACAGCCCTGAAGCAGATTGGCTTTGACTATGTGTTCGACACCGATTTTGCCGCCGACCTGACCATCATGGAGGAGGCCAGCGAGTTTATCGACCGCTTCACCCACCGGGACCGCTATACCTGGCCTATGTTCACCTCCTGCTGCCCGGGGTGGGTGCGGTTTGTGAAGAGCCAGTTCCCCCGGTTTGTGGGCAATCTCTCCACGGCCAAGAGTCCCCAGCAGATGTTCGGCGCGGTGGCCAAGAGCTACTTTGCCGAGAAGCTGGGAGCAGACCCCCACGATATCTTCGTGGTGTCCGTGATGCCCTGCATCTCCAAAAAGAGCGAGTGCGCTCAGCCCACCATGACCGACGCCTGCGGCGATGCGGACGTGGACGTGGTGCTCACCACCCGGGAGATGGTCCGCATGTTCCGGGGTGAGCAGATCATGCCCGCCACCCTGGAGGAGACCCCCTTCGACAGTCCTCTGGGCACCGGCACCGGCGCGGCGGTGATCTTCGGCGCCACCGGCGGCGTGATGGACGCGGCCCTGCGCACGGCCTACCATACGATCACCGGCTCCAACCCCGATCCGGACGCCTTCAGCGCCATCCGGGGCATGGACGGCTGGAAGGAGGCCCGCTTCGATATTCCCGGAGCCGGGACGGTGCGCATCGCGGTGGTCAGCGGCCTGGGCAACACCCGCAAGCTCATGCGGGCCCTGGAAAAGGGCGACGTTTCCTACGACTTTGTGGAGGTAATGGCCTGTCCCGGCGGCTGCGCAGGCGGCGGCGGGCAGCCCATCCACGACGGCATTGAGCTGGCCGAGAGTCGAGGCAACGTGCTCTGGGCGCTGGACAAGGCGGAGCCTGTGCGCTTCTCCCATGAAAATCCGGACGTGATTGCCCTGTACCGGGACTACCTGGGCACGCCCATGAGCACCCGCTCCCACCACCTGCTGCATACGGATCACAACGGCTGGAAGATGCCGTCGGAAAAATAATAGAAAAACCTAAAGGTTTTTCTATTAAAAGGCTTGCAGTCTGCTGCGCGCATAATTTTGAGCCTTTGGCTCAAAATTCCACACTTGCAGCCTGAGAGGTATTTTTCCCCACGCGCATGTCGCGGTGAAAAATGATTTCATTTTTTCGCGTCTGCGGACGCGAACTCTGCGAGGCTTTTTAATGACAAGGCCCGGCAGACTCGGAGGAGTCTGCCGGGCCTTTGTATTGGGGCTATGGACAGGAAAAAAACCAGGCCCAAGGGCCTGGTTTTTCTGGAGCTTGTGGCCGGACTCGAACCGGCGACCTGCTCATTACGAGTGAGCTGCTCTACCAACTGAGCCACACAAGCACCGCTTCTGCAAGCAGGAGTTATTATACCATCTTTTTTTCTCTGCGTCAACTCTCATTTTTTCGGTCCCGAGCCTGAAATGGCGAGCCTCTGCGAGCGCAAATTGGGTAAGCCTAAGCTTGCAAAAAGTCCTTCCTCCGTTTCTATCCCGTAAAAGTCCTCTTTTCCGGTGGACGAACGGTATTGGGCGTGGTATAATGCGGAAGGATTCTATTGGAAAAGAGGGATCTTGCATCCATGAACTATAAAATGGTCTTACACACCCTGGGCCGGGTGGTCCTTATAGAGGGTGCCCTGCTGGTGCTGCCTATGGCGGTGTCGCTGCTGTATCGGGAGTCCTGCGCCCTCAGCTTCGCCTTCACCATCGTCATTGCCGTGGTCGTTGGCGGCCTGCTGCGCCTGCTCTGCCGGGACAGCCACAGCAGCAGCTCCATCAAGGACGGCTTTATGATCGTAGCCCTGGCCTGGATCCTCCTGTCCGCTATCGGCGCTCTGCCCTTTGTGTTTTCCCGGCAGATCCCCAGCTATGTAGACGCGTTTTTCGAGACGGTAAGCGGCTTCACCACCACCGGCGCCACCATCTTAACGGATGTGGAGGCCCTGAGCCGGGGCATGCTCTTCTGGCGCAGCTTCACCCACTGGATCGGCGGCATGGGCATCCTGGTATTCGTGGTGATGCTGCTGAACACGCCGGACCGCTCCATCAACATTCTGAAGGCCGAAATGCCCGGCCCAACGGTGGATAAGCTGGTGCCCCGGGCCAAGGATACCGCCCGTATCCTCTACCTCATTTATATCGCCATGACCGCGCTGGAGATCGTTCTGCTGCTGCTGGGCGGCATGAGCCTGTTTGACAGCGTGGTCCACGCCCTCAGTACCGCCGGCACCGGCGGATTCGGCGCGTACAACGCCAGCGCGGCCAACTTCAGCCCCTATATCCAGTGGGTGCTGGCGGCGTTCATGTTCCTCTTCGGCATCAACTTCAATCTCTACTATCTTCTGCTCATGGGCCGCGCCAAGGATATCTTCCGCAACACCGAGGTAAAGGTGTACCTGATCATCGTTCTGGCCTCCGTGGCCGTCATCACCGTCGATATTCTCCCCCTGTACCGCAGTTTTTCCGTGGCCCTGCGGCAGTCCGCCTTCCAGGTCACTTCCATCATGTCCACCACAGGCTTTATCACGGCG
>CAKTZK010000007.1 GCA_934635515.1 uncultured Oscillospiraceae bacterium | reverse complement strand
TGGACGGCTCCGCCTCCCAAAATCTCCAGCAGGAGAAGCTGGCCACCCAGGCCTACATCATCGTAGAGAGCCTCACCCGCTGCGCCATCCCCGTCCGGGTCATTTCCTTCTGCTCGGTCAGCGGCTGCACGGTCTTGCAGGTCCTCCGGGACTATGACAAGCCCCAGGAAAACGACCGGGTCTTCGACTATGTTTCCGCCGGGTGGAACCGGGACGGCCTGGCCCTCCGGGCCGTTTCCTGGCTCATGCAGAAGACCCAGAGCCCCAACCGGCTGCTGCTGATCCTGTCCGACGCCAGCCCCAACGACGACCAGCGCATCCCCATCGGAAACCTGCCCCTGGGGGGCTACAATTACAGCGGCAAGCGGGGCGTGGACGATACCGCCGCCGAGGCCGCCCTCCTCCGCCGCCGGGGCATCCGGCCGGTGTGCATCTTCACCGGCAGCGACCGGGAGCTGCCCGACGCCCGGAAAATTTATGGCCAGGCTATGGAGCGCATCCCCTCTGTAGGCTGGTTTGCCGATGCCGTGAGCCGTCTCCTCTGCCGCCAGCTGCGGCAGCTGTAAAAAGAGGCGAAAAAGCTCCGGGCCGCCGTATACGGCGGCCCGGAGCTTTCAGTAAATACGGAGTAAGGCTCCCCGGCAAAAGCCGGGGAGCCTTACTCCCTGTTAGGAAAAATATTTGAGGAAAGAGAATTCCTTAGCCGTTCATGCTCAGCTTCCGCGCTGCCCGCTTCTTGCCGTACATGCAGCAGGCAATGACATACGCCACGGCGCAGACAACGCCGATGATGTAGGAAATGGTCCAGGGGATGTTGAAGCCGATGTGTGCGTTGGCGATGTAGGTGACGCAGATGAATGCGTAGAAGCCGCCGGGGATCATGGGCATCCAGGCCCACTTAGCCTTGCCGTTTTCAAACATCCACACGGCAATGCACATCAGGGCGAACAGAGCCAGGGTCTGGTTGGCCCAGGCGAAGTAGCGCCACAGGATCATGAAGCCGTTGGCGTTGGTCTTAGCGAATACCAGAATGGCGATGACCAGTGCGAAAATGGGCAGAGCCAGGCGGATACGCTTGCCATTGGTGGACTGGTCGATGTGCATGGTCTCCGACAGGCTCAGACGCAGAGCACGCAGAGCCGTATCGCCGGAGGTGATGGGCAGAACGATAACGCCGATCAGCGCAATGATACCGCCCACGCTGCCCAGCAGCTGCTTGCACACCACACCCACCGTACCGGTAGCCAGGGTGGCCTCGGGGCTCTGGAGAGCCAGGTTGTAAACGCCCATAGCGCCGGCCGCCCAGACCATGGCGATGAAGCCCTCCAGCACCATCATGTTATAGAAGGTGTTGCGGCCCTGCTTCTCGCTCTTCATAGTGCGGGAGATGATGGCCGTCTGGGTGGAGTGGAAGCCGGAGAGGATGCCGCAGGCCACCGTCACGAAGAAGATGGGCAGGAAGTGGCCATTTGCAAAATAGTCCGCATAGGTAAAGGTTTTACCGGTGCTGGCCACGGTCAGGACCGGGGAAGCCCAGTCGTCCCAGATGTTCAGCAGGGGGAAGCCCTTTATGAAGATGCCGATGAACACGCCGATGGCGGAGAACAGCAGGATGCCGCCGAAGATGGGGTAGATCTTGCCGATGATGGCATCGATGGGGAACACGGTTGCAATGAGGTAATACAGGAAGATCACGCCGTAAATGATCCAGGTGGTGGGATCACTGGCCTTGCCGCTGAAACCAAAGACCTGGGTGGCGGCAATGTCGCCGGGGGTGTAGATGAACACCGCGCCCACCAGCAGAAGCATGACGCACACAAAAATATTATAGAACTTATAGATACCCTTGGGGGAATAGCGGCGGATCATCTCAGGCATCTGGGTGCCGCCGTCACGCAGGCAGATCATGCCGGAGAAGTAGTCGTGCATGGCGCCGCCGATGATGTTGCCGATGGGGATGGTCAAAAAGGCGATGGGCCCGAACAGAATACCCTGGATGGGCCCGATGATGGGGCCGGTACCGGCAATGTTCAGAAGGTTAATCAGGCTGTTTTTCCAGCCGCGCATGGGAACAAAGTCCACGCCGTCTTCCTTGGTGTAGGCGGGGGTCTTGCGATCATCAGGACCGAACACCTTTTCACAGAAGCGACCGTATAGTGCGGCACCGCCGATCAAAAGGACCAGGCCGATAATAAATGTAGCCACAAAAACACACTCCTTTGTAAAAGCGATTTCTCTTTTTTCTCTTCTTTTCGACGTCCGGATCGTCAAAAATTGATGCTCAAACTATAGCACCATTTTCCGTAAATTTGTTGCCAATAAAATAGGGAAAAAGCTAAAAACATGTAAATAATATGTCGAACTCTGTTAATTTTTAGGGATAAAGAAGGACCGAAAAACCGCTTGCCGCCCGGTATCTTCGGGGTGTAAAGACAGCACGCGGGAAATTTAGCGGCGCAATAAAAAATTAATCCCTCTCCGGTGAAAAAAAGAATATCCCGGCCAGCGGGGAATGCGGATTTTCCGCCCCATCGGAGTTTACATCCGGCGGCGGCTGTGGTAGCATAGTAGACAAGAAAAAAACGCCAGTGCGGGGGTGTGAGTATGAATAAAAAGCGAATCCGGCAGATGAATACGCTTTTGCTGCGGCGACTGCAGAAGCGCCCGGCGGCCAATTATTTTGAGACCCGGGCGGAATTTTTGCAGAGCCTGGAGCGGGAGAATTATATGCAGCGCTTTGCGCCCCTGGTCAGCGCTGAGCGCATCCGCTGCGCCGCGGTCGTGGAGCTTTGCCGGGGAGAGCTGACGCAGCTGTGCCCCCGGGAGCCTCAGGAGGGCTGGCTGCTGTATACCTTTTCCTTTGCCCGGGGCCTGCTTTTTCCCGGCCGGGAGCAGGACGATACCTGCGGCGTGGGGGCGGTTTTCCTGCTTTCGGTGCTGCAGGTGCTGTTTGCGGCCCAGCGGGAGGTCCTGCCCTTTGACCCCATGTATGATTTCGCCTTTATCGCGGATGCGGAGCTGGCGGACAGTCCCTGCGCCGCCAGCTATGAGCAGATGCTGCGGCTGTGGAAGCGGGAGTATGTGTATGAGCTGATGCGCCTGGGGCTGGAGGTGACGCCCTTCCGGGCTTTGGAGCACATCGCCGGGGTGCATCACATTGCCGTGACCATGGGCCGTGAGCTGAAAAAGACCGGGGTGCCCGTGGACCTGGCCCTGGTGTCCGGCAGCGCCGCCGGCCATGATATCGGCAAGTTCGGCTGCCGCCCCGGGGAGCGGGTGCCCTATCTGCACTATTATTATACCGACCTGTGGTTCCGCCGCCGCAAGCTTACGGAGATCGGCCATGTGGCCGCCAATCACTCCGTGTGGGACCTGGAGCCGGACTATCTCTCCGTGGAGTCGCTGCTGCTGATTTATGCGGATTTCCGGGTAAAGCAGACCTTTGACTCCCAGGGCCGGGAGATCACCCATATTTCCACCCTGGCCGAGGCGTTTCAGGTGATCCTGAACAAGCTGGACGGGGTGGACGAGGCCAAAAAGCAGCGCTACCGCCGGGTTTATACCCGCCTGCGGGATTTTGAGCGCTTTTTGGTGGAGCGGGGGGTGGATATCACCCTCCGGGGCCATACCGTGCCGCCCCGCCGGGAAAAGCAGGCGGCGCTGATGACCGATGAGGAGGCGCTGGAGGTGCTGCGCCTGGTGTGCGTGGAGCACAACATCCGGATTATGGACCGGCTCACGGGGCTGCGCAGCTTCGCCCAGCTTTTGGAGCAGGCCCGGGGCGAGACGGATTGGCGGCGGCTGCGGGCCTACCTGGGCGTCATCGAGTCCTATTCCCTGTACCTGCGCCTGCCGCAGAAGGTGGAGACCCTGGCCTTTCTCTATGAGCTCCTGATGCACCGAGAGGGTGACATCCGCCGCCAGGCGGCGGCCCTGATGGGGGCCATCATTGCCGACTTCCACGCGGGCTATGTAAAGGAGCGCCCGGCAGACAGCAAGGTGTCCGGCTCCCTGACGGATCTGGCCCAGTGGAAGCAGTGCCTGGAGCAGATCATTTATCCCGACCATAAGCTGATGCCCCAGCACCGCAGTTGGATCGGCTACACGCTGAAGTTTGTGGTCAACTCCCTGCTGCAGCACTGCCGGGGCCGGGAGGAGCGGTTTCTGGACTGCCTGCTGGCCTATTGCAGGCCGGCGGGGCGCATGGAGCCTGCCGTGACCTTCCTTCTGCTGGATACCTTTGCCGCCATGCCCCTGGACCGCTGCACCGCCGCGCAGACGGATACGCTGCTGCGCTTTGCCGAGAGCGCGGTGCGCTCCGGCGAACTGACCATCCGCACCGCCGACGCGCTGCTGCTGCGCCGACTCCTGTCCGGTCCGGCCCAGCGGGATCGGGCCCGGGCAGCGCTGAAGAAGATGCACTGCGACGACAGCGTTTCCCTGACCCTGCTGCGGAGCCGTCTGCTGAACGGGCAGACCGTGCGCCTGCCCGATGAGACCATCTCGGAGATCTTCCTGGATAACTTGAAGACCGCCACCCCCTGGATCGTCAAGCGGGTGAACATCCTGCTGCTCACGGAGCACGCCCACGCCGGCGGAGTCCAGATGCTGCACATCGCAGCCCATTTCTCCAACCTCATCAAGGTCAGTGACCGGGTCACCGTGCGCCACACCGCCGGCTCGGCCCTTTTGGAGCTGGCGCCGCTGCTGAGCGTGGACCAGCGCAATGAGATCGCCGTGGAGCTGTGCCGGGGCCTGGAGCTGGGCCAGCAGGAGTTTGCCAAGTATATCCCCGACTATCTGGGCCGCTTCGCCCTGTGGCTGCCTCCGGAGCAGCTGGATGAGCTGCTGGGGAGCCTGGCGGCCTCCCTCTCCTCCTCGGAGGGGCACATCGTGGCCTCGGCTCTGGATACCGCCGCCGTCCTCCTGGAGGATTACACCGCCTACTCCGGCCGCTTCCCGGAGAGTGAGAGCGTGCGCCGCTCCCGGGCCCGGCGACTGCTGGGCATGCTGATGAAGGGCACCGCCGGCATCGACACCGGCACCCGCCAGGAGGCCATGTACCTGCTGGGGCGGTATGTGTTCGGCTCCGGGTCCCTGGGCCGGCAGGAAAAGTGCCGGGCCCTGCAGCTTACGGTGCGCCGTATCCTGGCCCTGTGCGAGGCGGCGGACGAAAACGGCCTTACCTTCTATTACCGGGCCGCCATGCTGGGCAAGCTCTATCGCTTCCTGGTGGAGCAGGAGCTGCTCCAGGGCGGTATCGCCTTCGAGCCGCCCCGTCCCATCGCCTTTTTCCCGGGCACCTTCGACCCCTTCACCCTGTCCCATAAGGGCATCGTCCGCTCCATCCGGGACGCGGGGTTTGAGGTACTGCTGGCCATCGACGAATTCTCCTGGTCCAAGCGCACCCAGCCCTACCGCATCCGCCGTGAGATCGCGGCCATGTCGGTGGCGGACGAATTCTACGTGCATATTTTCCCGGAGGACTTCCCGGTGAATATCGCCAATCCCGAAAACCTGCGCCGCCTGCGCGCCGCCTTCCCCGCCCGGCAGGTCTCCATTGTAGTGGGCAGCGATGTGGTGGCCCACGCCTCCTCCTATCAAAAGCCCGCCCAGGCGGACTCCATCCACAGCTTCGACCATGTGATCTTCCGCCGGGCGGGCGCCGAGGCGGCAGACTACCGGTGCATAAACGGCCATGTGCTGGAGCTCACCCTGCCCGAGGAGCTGGAGGAGATCAGCTCCACCCGCATCCGGGAGGCGGTGGACGCCAACCGCGACATCTCCCACCTTATCGACCCCATGGCCCAGGAGTTCATCTACCGCCACAGCCTGTATCTGCGCGAGCCCCTGGATAAGCCGGTGCTGCGGGCGGAGGACCTGGAGTTTATCCCCTGCGCACCGGGGGATGAGCGCCTGGAGCCGCTGCTGCGCCGGGCCCTGCCCGCCGCCGCGGCGGAGAGTGTCCTGCGGGGCCTGCTGCGCACCGGCGACGATGTTCTGCTGCTGTGCCACGGAGAAAAAAAGACCGTCCTGGGCGCGGCCAGCTACTGCTGCATGGATTCCCAGCACCTGTTCTCCCGGCTGGGCAGCGCGGAGCTGGCGGCCTACGCCCGGCAGAACGCCGGGGGCCGGACGGTGCTGCTCAGCGGCCTGTTTCTCCCCGCCTCCCCCCGCCAGGGGGAGCTGGGTCAGCTGCTTTTAACGGAGGTGCTGACCCTGGCCCTGGGCCGGGAATACACCTACGCCATCTATAATCCCCTGGACGGCCCGGCGGATGCCTGGGTGCGCCAGGAGTTGCACCTGCAGGGCTTTCTGCCCACCCCGGAGAGCGTGTCCCGCACCGCCCTGGCGGTGGATATGCGCCAGCCCATCATCCTCAGCAACAATGTGGGCACCACCATCAAGCCGCCCCTGTCCACGGCCCCGGGGGTGGAGGCGGCAGTGTCGGCGGCCCACCGCCGGCTCCAGGAGATGCTCACCCATCTGCAGCCCGGGAGCCTGGTGCTGAGCCTGTCCGCCGGAGTCATCTACCATAGGCTTCTGCGCCGCATCACCGAGTGCAACGGCGTTCCCGAGGAGCAGACGGTGCCCCGAAAGCTGGGCCCCGATATATGCGTGCCCTACGGCAAGCTCATGCGTGGCGTCATCGTGCCCAACACCGTCACCAAGACCCTGCGCACGGACAAGGTGTACGAGCCGGACCTGTCGTCCTATTCCATCGAGGCCTACCCCGATTATTCACCCCTGGAGGACCAGGTGCGCACCATCCGGGCCTTTGACCGCCCCGCCATCCTGGTGGACGATGTGCTCCACGACGGCAAGCGTATCCGCCGCCTGGACCCGCTGCTGCGGGGCACCGGGACGGAGGTGAAAAAGGTCCTGGTGGGCTACCTCACCGGCACCGGCCGGGACCTGATGGAGCGCCTGGGCTACGACGCGGAGGGCGTTTACTACCTGCCCAACCTGCGCATGCGCTTCGTGGAGTCCACCCTCTATCCCTTCATCGGCGGCGACACCATCCGCCGCAGCCAGCGGCCGGAGGGCGGCCTCCAGCCGTCCGTAAACCGCATCCTGCCCTACGCCTCCCCGGAGTTTGAGCCGCTGGACCCGGAGACCGCCTGGGCCCTGAGCCTCTGCTGCGTGGAAAACGCCCGGAATATCCTCCTGGCCCTGGAGACGGAGTACCGCCGGGCCTTTGCCCGAAACCTGACCCTCAGCCGCCTCAGCGAGGCGGTGATCCTGCCCCTGTGCCCGGATAAGGGCAGCTGCATGACCTACGACCTCAGCCGCGCCGCCTCCACCTACCTGGACGATGACATCGAGCTGCTGCGGCGTATGCGCTTCGGACGGAAGGAGAGCAAGCAATGAAATATTACCGTTATGGGGCGTACACCCTCTGCTCGTGGGAGACGCTGCCCTATGAAGAAATGGATGCCCTGCCCCCGGCGGGGGAGGTGATATTCCTCTTTGCCCAGGATATGCTCGCAGGCCGGGAGACCTTCCCTGTGACAGACGCGGCCCTGCTGACGGAAAAGGAGGGGGTGCAGACCCTGTGCGCCGCCCCGGGGCCGGAGATCCCGGCGGACCTGGCGGCGGCCATCCGGTCTGGCCGGGTCCGGGCGGTGAACCGCCTGCATCCCCGGTGGCAGGAGCTGCTTTCGCCCCTGCCGCGCAAGGAAAAATACAGAGTGAATCTCCTGGGCCTGGGGGACGTGGGCGCTACGCTCCTTATGGGCCTGCGTCTGCTGGGTGGCGATGTTATCTCCTCCATCGGCATCTGCGACCTGCGGGAAAATGTGCCCCAGCGCTGGGAGTTTGAGCTGAATCAAATAAACCTCCCCGGCGCATACGATGCCTTGCCCCCGGTGGAGGTCATCGGGCCGGAGGCGCTGTTTGCGGGGGACGTGTTCCTCTTCTGCGCTTCCCGGTTTGTGCCGGACACGGAGGTGAAGGATGGGGATGTGCGCATGGCCCAGTATCAGCTAAACCGGGAGCTGGTGGCCCTGTACGCGAAAAAAGCCCGCCAGACCCGGTACAAGGGCCTGTTCTGCGTGGTCAGCGACCCGGTGGACCCCCTGTGCCGGGCGGCTCTGCTGGAGAGCAACCGGGACGAGGACGGCCATTTAGACGGGATGGGGCTGCTGCCCCACCAGATCCGGGGCTTCGGCCTGGGGGTGATGAACGCCCGGGCGGTCTACTTTGCGAAAAAGGACCCCCGGTTTGCGGATTTCCTCATTGATGGCCGCAGCTTCGGCCCCCATGGGGAGGACCTGGTGCTGGCCAATTCGATTTCCGACTACGATGACGCCCTCTCCCGGGAGCTGACGGAGCGGGTGGCCCACGCCAACCTGGAGATGCGCCGCCTGGGCTTCAAGCCCTATGTGGCCCCGGCCTTTTCCTCCGGGGCACTGAGCCTGCTCTCGTGCCTGCGGGGGGAGTGGCACTATTCGTCGGCTTTCTTAGGCGGAGTGTTCATGGGCGGGCGCAACCGCCTGACCGCCCGGGGCGTGGAATTTGAGCGCCTGCCCTTGCCTGCGGCTCTCATTTCACGCCTGAAGGAGACAGAGGAAAAATTAAAGGCCATTCAATAAACTGGCGAAAATTCTATCTCTGTCATTCCGAGGAGCGAAGCGACGTGGGAATCCGTAGCCTTAGCGCCTGAAATCTGCAAGGAAACACCCGAGATCCAATTTTTCAAAACGGATTGCCACAGCCAGTGTGCGCACTGGCTTCGCAATGACAGACCTTTTTCGACAGTCTCTATGAAAGAAGGGGTAAAAATGCCGCTGACCGTTCTTTTGCCGAAAAATGAATACAGTCCCGCCCTGGAGGAGCTGCTCACGCCTCTGCTGCCTCCGGGCAGCGTGTTTGCCGACCCGGAGCGGGACCTGGACGGCCTCCGGGGGCGGCGGCTCCTGTTTGCCGTGGCCCTGGACGAGGGGGGCTGCAGCGAGACCTACTACCGTATGCTCTCCCGTCTGCGCCGCGATCCGACTTTGCTCACCGGCTGCGTGGCGGGCGTCATTGTCACCGGGGTGGGGGAGTTTTACACCAAGGATGTGGCCCGGGACATGGTGTTTGCCGCCAATCAGGCGGGCTGCGCCTTTTTGGGCCGCCCTCTGGTGGAGGCCACTGGGTCTATGCGCAATTTCCGTGTCCAGGCGCAGATCGGCGGCGTGGATGAGAAAACCGCTTTTCGCGCGGCGGTTTCGGAGCTGATAGACCGGCTGCTGACCTGGGAAAAGCCCGGACCCATCCGCCGCGTCCTGGCCCTCCATGCCTCTCAGCGCAGCACCTCCAATACCCTGGCCTTTTGGGAGCTGGTGCGCACGAATCTACCATCGGAGATAGCGGTGGAGGAGATCGGCCTGCGCAACGGCACCGTGCCCGACTGCAACGGCTGCAGCTATACCGCCTGCCTCCACTTCGGCGAGCAGGGCAGCTGCTTTTACGGCAGCGGCCCCATGGTGGAGGAGGTTTACCCCGCCGTGCGCCGGTGCGACGCGCTGGTGATGCTCTGCGCCAACTACAACGACGCTCTCTCCGCCAATCTCACCGCCTGCGTCAACCGCCTGACGGCCCTGTTCCGCCAGCAGCGGTTTTATGATAAGCGGCTGTTCGGCCTGGTGGTCTCCGGCTACTCCGGCGGCGACCTGCTGGCCCGGCAGCTGATTTCGGCCCTGAACATGAATAAATCCTTTTTCCTGCCGCCCCACTTCTGCCTGCTGGAAACGGCCAACGAGCGGGGGAGCCTGGTGCGCCTGCCGGGCATAGCCGATCGTGCGGCGGAGTTCGCCCGGCAGATCGCCGGGGCCTGAGGGCAAAGCCACCGCGCGAAAGCGACAAAATTCTTGTTATCCCGGCGGATGCGTGGTACAGTGATAGAAAAGAGAAACCGCCGGGCCCTTTGGGCCCGGACGCTATACGGGGAGGATAAGACCATGTTTACCGGAGAACATCTGCTCTGGCTGGCGCTGTGCGCGGCGTTTATCGCCGCCATGACGATCCTCAGCCGCAAAAAGAACTGGACATTGCGCCGGGCCGGGACCGTTATGACCCTGCTCTGCGTTTTCAGCGAGGTCAGCAAGATCCTGAGCAATATGCGGGAGAATCCCTTGGGCGGCATGACCCTGGACCCCGGGGCCCTGCCCTTTCACCTGTGCAGCATGATGATATTCACCGTTGCCTACATCACCTTCGGCCGGGAGGGCCGGGGGCGGCAGGCGACTGTGGATTTTGTGGCCGTCATGGGGACCCTTGGCAGTCTCTGCGCCCTCCTGATCCCCACCAACGGAACGGATTTCGGGCAGATCGACGCCTACCAGTGCTTTGTGTACCATGCGGGGCTGCTGTGGTTTTCCCTGTATCTGCTCCTCTCCGGCCAGGCCCGGCTGGGCCGGCGGGCACTGGTGCGGAACCTGGGCATCCTTACGGCCCTGACCTTCGGGGTGCTCTATGTAAACGGGGCCCTGTCGGCCTACGGCACCAACTTCATGTATGTGGCCCGGCCGCCTATGGAGGGCCTGCCGTACCTGAATCTGGACCGGGGATGGTACGTTTACTTCCTGCGCCTGGTGGTCCTGGGCGCAGCGCTGGTGACGCTGTTTCACCTGCCGTTTTTGCTGCGGGAGAGGCGGGCCGGCGCAGATCATAGAAAAAAGGAACTGGAGAGCGCCCAATGAAGCCCATAGTATTCAAAAACCCGGACCTGCATATACACAGTGTATATTCCGACGGTACCGATACCCCCGCCTCCCTTTTGCGGAGCGTCCGGGCCGCCGGGCTGGATATTTTTGCCCTGACGGACCACGATACCGCCGAGGGCTGCGCCGCCGTCCGGGCGCTGCTGGCACCGGGGGACGCGGCCTTTGTGGAGGGCGTGGAGTTCTCCTGCCGGGACGGACAGGGAAAGTACCATGTGCTGGGCTACGGCTTCGACGCGGAGAAGCCCTCCCTCCGGGAGGCTACGGACTTTGCCCACCATATCCGCATTTTGAAGATGCAGAATCGCTTTGCGTATCTATCGGAGCGGTACGGCTTTACCTTCACGGAGGAGGAGCAGGCGCAGCTGCTGGCTCTGAAAAATCCCGGCAAGCCCCATTTTGCGGCTATGCTGCTGAAAAAAGGCTATGTAAAGACCAAAATGGAGGGCTTTGAGGTATTTTCCGGGTACCGGGATACGGAGCCGCTTTTAACGCCGGAGGACGCCATCGATGCCATTTTGCGTGCGGGGGGGATCCCCGTGCTGGCCCACGGCATCCTGGCAGACGGGTCCCAAAACCTCTCCCGGGAGGAGGTCGCGGACCGGGTGTCGCGGCTGAAGGCGGCGGGACTTATGGGCTTGGAGTGCTATTACTGGTCCTTCACGGACCGGCAGCGGTCCATCATGCTCACCCTGGCGGACCGTCATGGGCTGCTGGTGACGGCGGGCAGTGACTATCATGGTACCAACAAGCCTGTCCGCCTGGGCCAGACCGGCGGCGCTGATCCCGCCCGGCTGCGCGGGTTTTATGAGGCCATAGCAGACCGGCTCTGAAAGAAAAGACCGGAACGAAAAACCTGTCTTTTTTAATTATTAAGAACTGCTTATTTATAAAGGATCGTTTGATCGCTTAATTATAAGAAACCGCTTATTTATAAAAACCCGCCCCGGCCTTCCAAAAAGGCCGGGGCGGGTTT
This sequence comes from uncultured Oscillospiraceae bacterium, assembly GCA_934635515.1. Next base: position 20,553 of record CAKTZK010000007.1, on the reverse strand, counting down.
GCTATAGGTCATTTGTCCTTAATGGGCCGGGCATCAGCCATTCTCGCGCTTTTTGCGGGAGACGATCGCCAGGGCGCCCAGGCCGCACAGGGCTGCCAGGGAAACCCACAGGGTCAGGCTGGCGGTGTCACCGGTGGGCACCACGGCGGGTGCAGCGGTGACGGTGAATACAGTCTCAGCCGTGCCGGAGGCGGAGGTCACACCCAGGGTGTGCTGCCCCACGGACAGGGTGCTCAGGTAGTCGGCCTTCAGCGTCACCAGAATGCTTCCTTCCCGGAGGGTGTACTGGTTTTTGTCCAGCACCTTGCCGTCCACGCTGACGGAGAGGAAGTCCTCGAAGGAGGCATTAGAGCGGAAGGTCAGATCGGTATTGCCGCCGGACTGGTGCTTGCCGTTCGCGCCCTCCACGATGGTGGGAGCCAGCTTCTCCACGATCTCGGTGCGCAGCACCAGGCCGCAGACGGTGCAGGTGAAGGTCTTTTCACCCTCCACAGCAGCGGTGGGCTCCTTGGTGATCTTGCCCTCGTCGGAGATGTGCTTCTCAACGGTGGAGATCACATCGCAGCCATCGCGCTTGCAGGTCTGCCAGTGGCCGGTCTCGTCATGCAAATAGGGCTGGCCTGCAAAATCGTGGCCCAGGGCGGTGCCTGCGGCGGTGAAGGTCTCGCTGCCGTTTTCGGCGCAGCGCGCACAGCTCTTATAGTACACAGCGTCCTCGGTGCAGGTGGCGGCGCTCTTCAGGTGGGCGGCGCCGGTGTCCTCCTTGGTATAGCTGTGGCCCAGAGCGGTATCCGCAGCGATGAAGGTCTCGGTGCCGTTCTTGCCGCAGCGCTCGCAGCTCTTATAGTACACAGCGTCCTCCGTGCAGGTGGCGGCGCTCTTCAGGTGATCGGCGCCGGTATCCTCCTTGGTATAGCTGTGGCCCAAGGGGTCGCCATCGGTGAAGGTCTTGTCCGCGCTGTGCATGTCGCAGCGAGAGCAGTCGTAATAGTACACGGCGGCCTCGGTGCAGGTGGCGGCGCTCTTCAGGTGGGCATCATCCACCAGCTTCTCGGTGAAGTCGTGACCCAGGGGATCACCGCTCTCAAAGGTCTTGTCCGTGCTGTGGGTATCACAGCGGGAGCAGTCGTAGTAGTACACGGCGGACTGGGTGCAGGTGGCACCGCTCTTCAGGTGGGCGGCATCCACCAGCTTCTCAGTGAAGTCGTGGCCCAGGGGATCACCATAGGAATAGGTATCCGCGGTGCTGTGGGTATCGCAGCGGGAGCAGTCGTAGTAGTACACAGCGGATTCGGTGCAGGTAGCGGCGCTCTTCAGGTGGGCGGCATCCACCAGCTTCTCGGTGAAGTCGTGGCCCAGGGGATCACCGCTCTCAAAGGTCTTGTCCGTGCTGTGGGTATCGCAGCGAGAGCAGTCGTAATAGTACACGGCGGATTCGGTGCAGGTAGCGGCACTCTTCAGGTGGGCATCGTCCGCCAGCTTCTCGGTGAAGTCGTGGCCCAGGGCGGACTTCAGGAAGCGATCATTGGTGTCGTAAGCCTTAGAGGTATCCATGTCGCCGTTCTTGTCGGCAAAATACTTGCCGCAGTCGCCGCAGTGCCAGTAGGCTTCATTGCCGGGCTCGGTGCAGGTGGGAGCCTTGGCTTCCGTCTTTTGGGCCAGAAGATGGTTATTGGGGTCCTTATCCGCCAGCTTGTAGCCGCAAACCTGGCACTTGGACTCGGCTACGCAGGTGGCTTCATGGCCGGTGTGGGTCTCGTGGGCCGTCTCCTGGGTGCAGCCGTCGTGCTTGCAGACCTGCCAGTGGCCGGTGGCGTCGCTCTTATAGGGCTGGCCCTGGTAGTCATGGCCCAGGGCGGACAGCAGGAAGGAAGCGTTGGTGGCAAAAGCGGTGGTAGAATCCAGCTTGCCGTCCTTATCGGCATAGTAGTTGCCGCAGTCGGCGCAGTGCCAATAGGCCAGGTTGCCGCCCACCTCGCAGGTGGGAGCCACAGCGGCCGTCTTGGTGGCGCTTCTATGGGTCAGAGCCGGGATGTCAAAGGCGCTGGCATCGTCATAGAGCTTGCTGTCGCCGTCCCTGAAATACTTCTGGCAGTCGGCGCAGTAGCTATAAGCCTCGTTACCCTTACTGCCGCAGGTGGGGGCGGTGGCAGCGGTGGAAGTAACCTTGGCTGCGGGATGGTTGTGGGTATCGAGCTTGCCGTACGGGTTCTGGCAGATGGTACACACAGCCTTGGTGGTGCAGGTGGCGGGGGTGTCGGTGGTGTGATTTTCCCGCTCCTCGGCGGTGCAGCCGGGCACGGTGCAGGTGCGCCAGTGCTGGGTGTCGTCATGCTGCCAACTGCCCCAAACATGATCGGCGGGGTGCTGGATGGTGAAGGTCCAGGTGGCTGCCGTGAGCCCATCGGTGGGAGCGAAGTTGCCGTCGCCGGTGATGACCAGGTACACCTGATAGGTGCCGGGATCGGTGGGGCTTGCCACCACCTGGTCGCCCTGCTTATACACCAGGGAAGTGGTCTGGCCCTTGGTGCCCAAAGTGTAGGGAGCGTTCAGAGTGATGGTGGCGGCCTTGGCATTGCCGTCCCAAATCAGGTTTTTGGGGGCAGCGAAGGTGAAGTCCTGCGCCCGGGCCGCACTCTTGGAGATGGTCCAGGAGATGGTGTTGTCGGTGACAGCGCTGCTCCACTGGTACTTATCCGTATTCAGGTTCACCGTGGCGGTGTAGGTACCGGCGTCGGTAGCCTTGGTATCGCCGCTGACGGTGTAACCCTCGCCGGGGACCAAGAGGGTGTGCTCGTTGCCGTCATAGGTATAAGTCAGGGTGGGTGCGGGGAAGCTGATCGCCCTGAGATACTTAGGTACGGTCACGGCGGCGGCATCAGAGGTGTAGGAAATATCCGTTGCCTTGATGCGGACATAGTAGGTGCCCTGGCCGCCTACGGTGGTAGTGCCCTCGGCGCAGGGGGTCCAGGTCTCGCTGTTGGGGGTCTTGGCCCACTCCATAGTGGCCTTGGTGCCGCTGATCTTGCCGTCCACGGCCTCCCAGGTGCTGGGAGCCACGCCCTGAAGGCCGCCGGGAGCGGCGGGGGTGGTCTTAGCGGTGGCGGCGGGGAGGATCAGGGTCACTTCCTCCGCCGTGGGGGTGCCGGAGACGGTGATCTGGGTGAGGCTGTCACGGGTGACGGTGATGCCGTCCTTGGACAGATTGGCCGCGTAGTCCTCGGGGAAGTAGCAGCCGTCTGCGGCGGTGATGGTCACATTCGTAATGGGATTGTTCTTCAAAACCGTCTGCTTCAGGTCGCCGCTGGTGAGGGCCATATTGTCGCCCAGGGTGACGGTCACGGTGCTGGACTCAGCGATGATGTAAAGCTGATTCCTGTCGGTATCCAGCTTCACCTCATAGCTCTCATCGCTGGTGAAATAGTTCTTGTTGCCCGCGTCGCTGGTGATATAGACGGGGCTGATGACGCCGTTATTCAGAGGCTTTACCTCGGTGGTGACACCGATGGTGGAGCCCTCGGCCAGGCCGGTGACGGAGGGCAGCATGGTTCCGGCAGTCACTTCAGGGAAATAGAGGTTGTTGTCCACGCTTTCAGCCTTGTTGCCGGTGATGATCACCTTGCCGGACAGCTCAAAGACCCAGCCGTTGTTGTTACGGCTTTGGGGAATGATACGGGCATTCAAACCGCCGCCGCCCCAGTTTTCGAGCTTGGTGGCCGTATTGCCGGTGATGGTGGTGTCGCTGATCTTCACGGGGCCGGAGGCGTTGATGCCGCCGCCGCATTTAGCGGTGTTATTTTGAATGGCGGCATTCTTGATGACCGCAGGGATATAGGGGTCACTCGCGGTCCCATTGCCCTTGGCTCCGGAAATATATATGCCGCCGCCCAGGCTATCCCCGCCGTTATTGCCGGTAATGGTGGTGCCGTCAATAGTGATGGCGCATTCGTATGCGTGGATGCCGCCGCCGCCTTTCGCAGCGATGTTGTCGGTGATGTTGGCTTTGCCAATGGTGAGGGTAGACTTCTTCGCGTTGATGCCGCCGCCCTCAACCGCGGAGCTGCCGGTGATGGTGCCACCGTTGATGGTGATGATGGCATACTCGCCGTACACAGCGCCGCCGTAGCCGGAAACGCCGCGGGAACCATTATCTTTAGCGGTTTCAGCGGCCTTGCCGGTGATGGTGCCGCCGTTCATGATGAAGTTGCCATACTTGTTATACACGGCGCCGCCGCTGCCGTTGAGGGCCTTGCCGCTGAGGGAACCGGCGTTCATGATGAAGGTGCCGCTATATATATCCACCACGCCGCCGTTGCCGCTTTTAGAGTAGGCACTGATGGAGCCGCCGTTCATGACGAACTTGCCGCCATTCATCCTCACGGCGCCGCCACTCAGAATATTGTAGCTGGAGCTAAGGTCCGTATCATAGCCGGTGAGCTTGCCGTTCCACAGGGTGAAGGTGGAGCCGGATTTCACATACACATCCCGGGAGTACCAGCCATAGCCGCTGATCGTGCCGGGCTTGCTCTCGTTGCAGTCAGTAACGGCGACCTTATTGCTGTCATCCACATCAATGATCGCGTTGTCCCCGGCACCGGTGCTGATGCCCAAGCCATTGAGGCAGAGGTTGATGTTCTCGGTGGGGGCCCAGGCTTCGTTATAGCCCCGCAGCAGGTAGTAGTTGCCCGCAGGCAGGTCCTTCAGCTCGGTAACGCCGATCCAGTTGAGATTTTCGTGGGTGTGGGTGCTGTCGGCGGTGTTTTCCCCGGTGCCGCAGACGCAGTGGGTGTGGCCCTTACCGTTGTGCCACAGCTCCAGGCCGGTGTTCCCCGAGGTCAGCAGGGGGCCGGAGGTGCTGGTGGTAGGCCGCAGGACAAAGTCTTTGTCGTCCACGAAGAAGCCCTTGGTGCTGGTGTTGCCCGAAACCACCAGAGCGGGAACATCCAAGGCGCTGAGGCCGATGGAGCTGGCGTTGGCATTGAAGCCGCTGTCCGTGGTGATGGTGCTGCCGGATCTCACGAAAGTATTGCACCTAACAACGGTCGTCATGTCCTGGTAATAGACATTATAGGGGATCTTGGACTTGTTGTCCTTCACCACGACCTTGCCGGTGAAGACGGGGGCATTGGTGCATTCCACAGCGATGCCGCCGCCGTGCCACTTCGCTTCGTTGTCCTCAACGGTGGTGTCCCTGATGGTGGCCGTGCCCTTGCCGTAGAGGTAGATGCCGCCGCCATCGCCGGTGGTGGTGTTGCCGGTGATGGTGCAGTTTTCAATGAGGGTGGTGCCCGGGCAGCCGCTGTTGATGGCGCAGCCCCGGCTGGTTTCGTAATTTACATTGCTGTAGGTATTGGTATTGCCCGTGAAGGTGCAATTCTTCACCGTGAAGCTGCCCGTGGTTGCGCCCTTGTCCGTGAACCAGAGGGTGGGGGCACCCATGGTGTTATTCTTAAAGGTACTGTCTGTTACCGTGACCTTGCTGCCGGTGGAGGCCACCAGGAAGCCGCTCTTGTTATTAGAGTATTCGCAGCCGCTGATGTTGACGGTGGCGTCTGTAGCCGAGATAAAGGTGCTGCCGGTTTTCTCCTTCACGGTCACATTGGTCAGGTTGAGTGTACTGCCGGAGATAGTTTCAATGTTGTTGCTGCCGGAGCTATAGGAATAGCCGGTGATGTAGCCGGGGGTCGCGGTGCCATGCTTGCAGTCGGTGATGTTCAGGGTGCCGCTGTTTTTGAAGTAGATGGGCTCGCTCTTGTGGCCGTTGAGGCAGACATTTACGGTGTTATTCGCGCCCACGGTCACAGTGCCGGACATCTTGGAATCCTGCAGCAGGTAATAATTGCCGGTGGCATTGCTGGGGATCTCGGCCAGCGAATAGACGGGGGTGTAGGTAATGCCATCGTGGGTGTGAGCCGGTATCATGGCCAGCACATCTTCGCCGTCGCCGTCACGGACCAGGGTGATCTTTTCCGCCTCGAAGGCGAAGCGCTTGTCGCCGTTACAAATATCCTTGCCGGTGTTGGTGATGACCGCGGTACCCTCTGCCTTCTGAATGCGCGCCAGGGGCAGGGAGAGGGTGATGCTGCTGCCGTCCGCCGGACCCGTCGGAGCAATGAGCTTCTGTGTGCCGGGGAGATAGAGGTTGTGCCCGGTGGTTTTTTCGGAGGTGTTATTCCGGACGATGATGGTGCCGGTGCCCAGGTTCACGGTACCCTTGGTGTCCAGATAGAGACCGCCGCCCTCGTACACAGCGGTGTTGTCCTCGATGGAGCCGCCGTTGAGGTTCATGGTGCCGCCTACATACACGCCGCCGCCCTGGATGGTCTGCAAACCGTTGTTATACTGCACCGTCATGGTGTTGGACTTGATGGAGGCATTGTCGTTCATGGTGAAAGTGCCGCCATTGCTGACATAGACGCCGCCGCCCTGGGCATTGCTGTCGGTGTAGCCGGCGCGGACGAGGTTCCCCTCCACACTGGTGTTACCGCTCATGGTGAAGGTGCCCTTTTCGCCCACATAGACGCCGCCGCCCAGGTGCTCGATAGAGTTATAGTCCTGCTTGGCGGAGTTGTTCAAGATCTTGGCATCGCCGGACATGGTGAAGGTGCCGTTGTACACGGCCACGCCGCCGCCGTTGCGGGTGGCGGTGTTGCCGGTGATCTCGCCGCCGGTCATGGTGAAGGTGCCCTTGCTGCCGACATAGACGGCACCGCCGTTGCTGAGCGCCTTGCTCGTACCGGCGGTATTATTCTTGATAACGCCGCCATACATATAGAACTTACCGCCGTTTACATTCACGGCGCCGCCATTGTAGGCAACAGCCCAGGTCGCTTCTTTATTGCTGGAGTAGTTGCCGGAGATCTCACCGCCATAGAGGTTAAAGACACCGGTGGAGTTTACCAGCACGCCGCCGGTGTAGGGCTTAGTGCTGGTGGGCTGCAGTGCATCGCCCTGGTTATCCTTGATGGAGCCGCCATACATATTAAATGTACCGTTGACCTCCACAGCGCCTGCCAGAAGATTGTTCTGATACGCGTCCAAGCTCAGGTCGCAGATGCTGCCGTTATAGAAGTTAAAGGTGGCTCTGGCGCCGATGACAACGCCGCTGGCCTCGTCGACACTGTCCCAGGCGTTAATGTTGCCGGTGATCTTGCCGTCGGTGCCGCAGTCGGTGAGGTCAAACCTAAACCCCCATGAGTCTTCCAAATTGATGGCCGCCGTTTTCCACGCCGCGTGGATGGCGTGGCCGTTGAGGCACAGGGTGACCCCGGAGGGAGCCTTCCAGGTCTTGGTGAGAGTCACATCATTCAGCAGGTAGTAGCTGCCGCCATTCTTGATCAGGTCCAGGCTGCTGACGCCCTTGCAGGTGATCTTCCCATGGCCGGTGCCGGTCTCCTGGCAGTCGGTGCGGCCACAGATGCAGTGGGTGTGGTCCTCCTTGCCCACCAGCTCAAGACCGCCGGTGGTGGTAGCCTTGAGCTTGGTGTCGGTGCGGTCGGCGGTGAAATAGCCGGTTTCGCTGTCGTCGTCATAGCCGGTGACCAGGGTGGAGGGGATGTTCGCGCCGGAAATGCCGACCTTGCTGCCCTCGGCCAGGCCGGAGCCGCTGACGGTCTTACCGGCGGCCAGGTACACATTGTTGGAGCTGCCCTTGCCGGTGTTGCCGGTGATATTGTTGACACCGCTGACGGTGAAGGTGGTGCCGTTAAAGTACACGCCGCCGCCCAGCTTCTGGGAGGTGTTGCCGGTAATGGTAGTGCCGCTGAGGTTTAGCGTCACATCGCCGGAGTAGCTGTCGTGGGATTGGGCATAGATGGCGCCGCCGTTACTGTTGGCGCTGTTGCCGGTGATGGTGCTGTTCTTGATGTCCAGATTCACTCTGCCGTAGGCATAGATGGCACCGCCCTGAGAGTAGTCGGCGGAGGTGCCGGTGGAGGAGCAGCCGGAGATGGTGGCGCCCTTCATGGTGAAGCTGGCGGTATCCTCGTCCCGGGACCAATCAGGCTTGCGGTAGATATAAATACCGCCGCCATTGGAGGTGTTGGTGCAGTCTTTAATAGCGCTGCCCTCCTCCATGACCACACTGCCCCGTACCAAGCTGATGGCACTGCCGCCGTTGATGGCAGAACAGTTTTGGATGGTGGCGCCCTGGCCCAGGGTCAGCTTGGCCTTCGTGTTGTTCACGCGGAAAAATCCGTTTTTTGCCTGTCCGGCCTCTTTGTTGCCGTCCAGAATGATGTTCCGGAAGGTCAGATCAGCGCCGTAGTCCAATTTAAATCTGTAATCCGTATTGTCAGATGTGGGCGTAAACGAGGCGGAGCGCTTCAGGGTGAAGACGCTGCCCTCCTGGCTGCGGATGGTGACTGTGCCGCTGACGGACAGCGTCTCCGTCAGCTCAATGTCCTGCGTCACGACGATGTCGGTGGCCTTGTCAGAAACTGCTTGTTTCAGCGCCTCGAAGGTGCTGACTTCCGTCGCGCCGTCCGCTGCCCACACGGTGGCCGGGACCAGGCTGAGGGCCAGGACCAGGGCCATGAGCAGGCTGGTGATGCGTTTTTTCATGCGGTTTTTCCTCCTGTTTACTCTGCGGGGATTTTTTGTAATATTTGCTTGCATTATATCCCATTTTGTCTATAATGAGCATATACCGTACACCGGTGTACGATGCAAGGACTTTTTAACAAATTATTAAAAAAATACGGAGGAACAATGAAACAGGATAATTCTCGCCTTATGTCAATAGGAGAAGTAGCAAAATCTCTGCACGTGACCCGCCGCATCCTGCTCAACTACGAGGACAAGGGGCTGGTGTGCCCGGATGTGAAGGAGGGCAAGGGCGGCAACCGCTACTATACCCCCGAGACCCTCACCCGCATCCGGGCCATCCGGCGCCTGCAGTCCCTGGGCGTCTCCCTGGACGAAATAAAGCTCTACTTTGAGGGCAAGGCCGACCTGCGGGACATCATCGGGCGGCTCGAGAAAATGCGCGACGAGCTGAACCTTTGCATCGAGAAGCTCCGACTGCGCGTCACCGAGAGCGACGAGGATGCCATCCAGGTAATGGAGATCCCCGCCCAAACCGTGTATGTCCGGCGCTACGCCTCCCCCACGGTGGAGGAGCGAAAGGAGATATTCCGGGATGTGATACCGGCGGCTATGCGGTTATACGGCACGGACACGGCCAAGCGAATGTACTTCATCGACTACCCGCTGGCGCAGCCGGACCAGGTGGGATTCTGCGTGGCCGTGCCCCAGGGGAGCCACGGCGAATTCGTGGAGGAATGGCCCGCGGAAAAGGCGGTGTGTATGTTCTTCCACGGGGACTACGATGAAATTCCGCAGATATGGGAAAAGATGATGGCCTACGCCCGGGAAAACGGCCTGCGCCTCAAGGGCACCTGCCGCAACATCTACCTGGAGGGTCCGCCCCACCACACGGACAAAAGTAAATTTGTCACCCAGGTGGCCATGCCTATTGAGTAATGCCGCGAAGTGTGATATAGTAGTTTGAATTGGTTTTACGCAAGGAGGATATTGTATGATCCAGTGCTTTGATAAGGGCGTTTTCCTGGAAAAGGGGCAGCTTTGCGAGAGTGCCGGGGTGCCGGCGGCCCGGGCCCGGGAGAACACCATGGCCTGGCAGATTCTGCAGGCCCACAATGTAAGCGGCGATCCGGAGCGGCTGCAGGTGCGCTTTGACGCCATGGTGTCCCACGACATCACCTATGTGGGCATCATCCAGCAGGCGAGAGCCTCGGGCATGAAGGAATTTCCCATTCCCTACGCCCTGACCAACTGCCACAACAGTCTGTGTGCCGTGGGCGGCACCATCAACGAGGACGACCATATGTTCGGCCTGTCCGCCGCCAAGAAGTACGGCGGCATCTATGTGCCCGCCAATCAGAGCGTCATCCACTCCTACGCCCGGGAGGAGCTGGCCGGGTGCGGCAAGATGATCCTGGGCTCCGACTCCCACACCCGCTACGGCGCTCTGGGCACCATGGCTGTGGGCGAGGGCGGCCCGGAGCTTGCCAAGCAGCTGCTGAAAAACACCTGGGATGTACCCATGCCCAAGGTGGTGCTGGTGTATCTCACCGGAACGCCCAAAAAGGGCGTAGGCCCCCACGATGTGGCCATCGCTCTGGTGAAGGCCACCTTCGAGACGGGCTTTGTGAACAACTGCGTGCTGGAGTTCTGCGGCCCGGGCATCCGGGACCTGCCCATCGACTACCGCAACGGCATCGACGTGATGACCACCGAGACCACCTGCCTCTCCTCCATCTGGGAGACGGACCAGGTGACGGAGGGCTTCTTCCGTACCCATGGCCGCCCCGGGGACTATAAGCCCCTGCACCCGGGCGACGTGGCCTGGTACGACAAGTACATCACCATCGAGCTGGATAAGGTGGAGCCTATGATCGCTCTGCCCTTCCACCCCTCCAATGCCTATACTATCAAAGAATTTTTGGCCAACGCCGAGGAAATTCTCAAGGGCGTGGAGGAAGATGCCCGGCGGCGCTTCCCCAAGGCGGACCCCCACCTGACGGACAAAATTCACGACGGCGGCGTGTGGGCCGACCAGGGCGTTATCGCCGGGTGCGCCGGGGGCCTGTTTGACAATATCGCAGAGGCGGCGGACATCCTCCGGGGCAAATTTACCGGGTCCGGGGCCTTCAGCTTCGATGTGTACCCCACCTCGGTGCCGGTTTCCCTGGAGCTGATGAAGCTGGGTGCCACGGCGGCTCTGCTGGAGTCCGGGGCCATTATCAAGCCCAGCTTCTGCGGCCCCTGCTTCGGCGCGGGAGATGTACCCGCCAACAACGGCCTTTCTCTGCGCCACACCACCCGGAACTTCCCCAACCGCGAGGGCAGCAAGCCCGGCGAGGGACAGTTTGCGGGCGTGTGCCTGATGGATGCCCGGTCTATTGCCGCCACCGCCGCAAACGGCGGACGCATCACCCCGGCCACGGACCTGGACTACACCCCCGTACACCACGAATATCATTTTGATGATACCGTGTATAAAAACCGCGTATACTACGGCTTCGGCAAGGCGGACCCCTCTGTGGAGCTGCAGATGGGCCCCAACATCACCGACTGGCCCAAGATGTACCAGCTGAGCGACAATCTCCTGGTGGAGCTGGCGGCGGTCATCCACGACCCCGTGACCACCACCGACGAGCTGATCCCCTCCGGGGAGACCTCCTCCTACCGCAGCAATCCCCTGCGCCTGGCCGAGTTCACCCTCAGCCGCCGGGTGCCGGAGTATGTGGGCCGGTCCAAGGCCGTGGCAGAGCAGGAAAAGGCCCGGCGGGCGGGCGCTTTGAGCGACCATCTGCGCCAGGTGCTTTCTCAGGTGGGCGATGCCGACCGACTGGCGGAAAGCACCCAGTTCGGCTCCTGCGTCTTTGCCAATAAGCCCGGCGACGGCTCTGCCCGGGAGCAGGCCGCCTCCTGCCAGAAGGTGCTTGGGGGCTTTGCCAACCTCTGCTACCAGTTCGCCACCAAGCGCTACCGCAGCAACTGCATCAACTGGGGCATCCTGCCCTTTACCCTGGACGAGGGCACGCCCTTTGACTATGAGAGCGGCGACTGCGTGTTCGTCCCCGGCATCCGCCAGGCGGTGGAGCAGGGCCGGGAGGACATCCCCGCCAAGGTCATCTGCAAGGACGGCAGCGTCCACGACCTGCTGCTGCATGTAAAGGGCCTGACCCAGGACGAAAAAGAGATCATTTTGGACGGCTGCCTCATGAACTACTACGCCGCCCGGAACAAGGAGTGAGACCATGGAGAAAATCAAAATGACCACCCCCCTGGTGGAGATGGACGGCGACGAGATGACCCGCATCCTCTGGGCCATGATCAAGGACCAGCTGATTTTGCCCTTTGTGGACCTGAAGACGGAATACTATGACCTGGGCCTGCTGCACCGGAACGAGACGGAGGATAAGGTGACGGTGGAGGCCGCCAATGCCACCCGGCGCCTGGGCGTGGCCGTGAAGTGCGCCACCATCACCCCCAACAAGCAGCGCATGGAGGAGTATCCGCAGCTGACCCAGATGTGGAAAAGCCCCAACGGCACCATCCGCTCCATCCTGGACGGCACGGTGTTCCGGGCTCCCATCCTCATTGACTCCATCCATCCGGTGGTGAAGAACTGGAAAAAGCCCATCACCATCGCCCGCCACGCCTACGGCGATGTGTATAAGAGCGTGGACCTGTATACCACCGAGCCCGGCGAGTGCTTTTTGACCTTTAAGGGCGAGAGCGGCGCGGAGCAGACCGTTTCCGTCCAAAAGGTAGACGGCCCCGCCGTCTGGCAGGGCCAGCACAACAAGGAGGCGAGCATCCGCTCCTTTGCCCGCTCCTGCTTCCAGTATGCCATTGACACCCGGCAGGACCTGTGGTTTTCCACCAAGGACACCATCGCCAAGGTCTACGACGGCGAATTCAAGAAGGTGTTCGAGGAGGAGTTTGAGAGCTACAAGGCCGAGTTCGAGAAGCTGGGCATCACCTATTTCTACACCCTCATCGACGACGCCGTGGCCCGGGTCATCCGCTCCGGTGGCGGGTTTATCTGGGCCTGCAAGAACTACGACGGCGATGTGATGAGCGACATGGTCTCCACCGCCTTCGGCAGCCTTGCCATGATGACCTCCGTGCTGGTTTCCCCGGACGGCACCACCGAGTACGAGGCCGCCCACGGCACCGTCACCCAGCACTACTACAGGCACCTGAAAGGGGAGAAGACCTCCACCAACCCCATGGCCACCATCTTCGCCTGGACCGGCGCTCTGCGCAAGCGCGGCCAGCTGGACGGCCTGAAGGACCTGGAGAATTTCGCGGGCCAGCTGGAGGGGGCGTGCTTCGACACCCTGAGCCAGGGCACCATGACCAAGGATCTGGTGGGCCTGGTGGACGAGGGCACCGCCGCTCACGCCGTTACCAGCGAGGAGTTTATCGCCGCCATCCGGGAGAACCTGGAAAAGCGTCTGTGAGATAAGAAAAAATGCTTGCCATCGAAAGGTGGCAAGCATTTTTTTAGGGGGCGGGGAGGCGGATCGCCACGGCCAACGTATACTGGCCTCGCAATGACATCGCTGCAAGACGTGCGGTGCAGGACCGGGCGAGGCGATTTCGAGGAAGTGCCCCGATTGGCGACCACGACAGTGGTTGGGAATCGGTTGGCACGACGGTGGGCAACCGCCGGCTCCTACGGACGGGGAACAAAGGGTGCGGTGGGACGGGCCGATGTGGGCATCGGTCCCTACGGAAACGCAGCAAGGAGCACATGCAATGGAAATACGGATTTCCACAGCCAGTTTGCGCACTGATTCGTGATGACAGAGCACAAAGAGTGCGATGCAAGCCCGGGCGGGGCGATGCCTTCATCGCCCCCTACGAAAGCACAAGAAGTGCCTGCAGGGCGATGGGGCGCCTTACTTCACGTTGGGGACGGCGGCCCAGATCACCAAGGGCTCCGAGCCGGTATTGACCACGCTGTGGCTGTGGCCCGGGGGACAGTAATGGGTCATGCCCGGGCGGACGTCCACGGCCAGGCCGTCATCGGTGCAGACCCCGGTGCCGGAGAGGAAGTACATCACCTCAAAATTCCCCTCATGGACATGGGAGCCGATGGAGCTGCCCGCCGGCAGGGTCAGCTGCAGGATCTTGCCCTGCGCGTCCTCATATTTGCGCACCAGCGCCTGCCCTTCGCCGCCCTTGAAGTGGGGAACGGCGGTTTCGGGGATGGAAGAAAAGTCCAGAAACATAGCCAAAACTCCTTTGCTTTTTTTCGTATTATAGCAAACGCCGGCCCCTTTGGCAACGGCCGGGGAAGGCGGAGAGGGAAAAGAACAAAAACAGAACATTTGTTTTAAATTTTATATTTACATATTTCGTAATTGTGGTACAATAATAAGATGCTATATTATTGCAGAAAATTGGGAGAAAACCATGCCTGAATTCAAAGTTGTATCGGAATACAAGCCCTCCGGCGACCAGCCCCAGGCCATTGAGAAGCTGGCGGCGGGGCTGGAGGCGGGGCTGCGCCAGCAGGTGCTGCTGGGCGTCACCGGCAGCGGCAAGACCTACACCATGGCCAAGGTCATCGAAAAGGTCCAGCGGCCCACCCTGGTGCTGGCCCACAACAAGACCTTGGCGGCCCAGCTTTGCGAGGAGTTCCGGGAGTTTTTCCCGGAGAATGCGGTGGAGTATTTCGTTTCTTACTACGACTACTACCAGCCGGAGGCGTACATCGCCCACACGGATACCTTTATCGAAAAGGACGCGTCTATCAACGCCGAGATCGAGCGGCTGCGCCACAGCGCCACGGCGGCTCTCTTTGAGCGGCGGGATGTGATCGTGGTGGCCTCGGTGTCGTGCATTTACGGCCTGGGCGACCCCATTGACTACGCCAACATGGTCATCTCCCTGCGCCGGGGGAAGGAGTACCCCCGGGACCAGCTGCTGCGTAAGCTGGTGGAAATTCGCTATGAGCGCAACGATGTGGCCTTTGAGCGGAATATGTTCCGGGTCCGGGGGGACACGGTGGAGATTTATCCGGTGTATGCCAACGGATACGCCATCCGGGTGGAGTTCTTCGGGGACGAGGTGGACCGCATCAGCGAGTTTAACCCCGTTACCGGTCAGGCCCAGCGAATCATTGACCATGTGGCCATTTACCCCGCCAGCCACTATGTGACCACCAAGGAGAAAATGGCCCGGGCTACGGAGGAAATCGAGCGGGAGCTGGCGGAGCGGAAGAAGTTTTTCGAGGACAACGGCAAGCTGGTGGAGGCCCAGCGCATTGACCAGCGGACCCGGTACGATGTGGAAATGATGCGGGAGCTGGGCTACTGCACGGGCATTGAGAATTACAGCCGGGTCATCTCCGGCCGGGAGCCGGGCTCGCCGCCTATGACGCTGCTGGACTACTTCCCGGAGGACTTCGTGCTGTTTGTGGACGAGAGCCATGTGACCCTGCCCCAGGTGCGGGCCATGTATAACGGCGACCGGGCCCGGAAGGAGAGCCTGGTGAACTACGGGTTCCGGCTGCCCTGCGCCTTCGATAACCGGCCGCTTAAATTCGAGGAGTTTGAGGAGCGGTTTCACCAGGTGGTGCTGGTTTCGGCCACTCCGGGAGACTACGAAAGAAACGGCGCAGACCAGATCGTGGAGCAGGTGATCCGGCCCACGGGCCTGCTGGACCCCCGGGTGGAGGTGCGGCCCGTTACCGGGCAGATCGACGACCTGGTGGCAGAGATACGTGTCCGGGCGGACCGGGACGAGCGGGTGCTGGTGACGACCCTTACCAAGCGCATGGCCGAGGACCTGACGGAGCATATGAAGGGCCTGGGCCTGCGGGTGCGGTATATGCACTCGGACATCGCCACCATTGAGCGGATGGAGCTGATACGGGACCTGCGGCTGGGCGAATTCGATGTGCTGGTGGGCATTAACCTGCTGCGGGAGGGCCTGGACCTGCCGGAGGTGTCCATGGTGGCCATTCTGGACGCGGATAAGGAGGGCTTTTTGCGCAGCGAGACCAGCCTCATTCAGACCATCGGCCGGGCGGCCCGAAACGCCGAGGGCCTGGTGGTGCTGTATGCGGACACCGTTACCCCGTCTATGAAGGCGGCCATTACGGAGACGGAGCGCCGCCGGAAAAAGCAGGACGAGTACAACAAGGCCCACGGTATCGTGCCGAAAACCGTTCGCAAGAGCGTGCGGAAGGTGCTGGAGATCTCCCACTCGGCGGAGGAGGAGAATAAGAAGGCCCGCCGCAAGCTGACGGAGGCGGAGCGGGAGGAGACCATCCGCCGCCTGGAGAAGGAAATGAAGGAAGCCAGCAAGATGCTGGAGTTTGAATACGCCGCATTGCTCCGCGACCAGATCATTGAGCTGCGGGGTCAAAAATAAAGAGCCTGGCGAAAAATCTTCGATTTTTTGCCGCCTGCGGGCGGCAAACTCTGCGAGGCTTTTTTAGGCACGCTTATAAAGAAAGAGAGGCAGTATGCAGCACATACCGACTATGGACATACGCACGCTGGGGGACATCGGCTTTGACGGGCAGCTCCGGCGGGCCCTGGAGCCCAGCGAGGAGTACGATGTGGAAAAGTGGCTGTTCGTGCCCAATACCTACACGGAGTACCGGTATATTTTGGGCACAAGGGGGGCGCGGCCGCTGATATGCATCGGCATCAACCCCTCCACCGCCCGGCCCGGGGCTTTGGACCCTACGCTCAAGAGTGTGGAGCGGATCGCCCTGGGGAACGGATTTGATTCCTTTATCATGTTCAATGTATACGCCCAGCGGGCTACCTCACCGGACGACATGGAGTGGGTCTTGAATGACGAGCTGCACCGGGAAAATATGCGGGCCTTTGACTACATTCTGTCCCTTTCGGAGCGGCCCACGGTGTGGGCGGCCTGGGGGACCGTCATCGAAAAGCGGGACTACCTCTGGGACTGCCTGCAGGAGATGATTGCCATCGGCCAGGAGCATGGGGCCCGGTGGGTGAAGTGCGGACGGGTTTCGGCGGCGGGACATCCCCACCATCCGCTGTATCTGCGCGCAGACAGCCGGATCGAAGACTTTCCGGTGGAGGAATACGTGCAGCGGCGGCCTGCGGCGAAGAAAAAGAGAAAGCGCGGAGACAAACTATGAAAAAGAGCATATCCTACATATATATTATTCTCAGCGCTGTGTGCTGGGGCTGCATCGGGCTGTCCAACCGGATGCTGACCCAGGCGGGCATGGGCCTGGGGAACCGGGTGTTCGTGCGGAACTTCGGAACACTGGTGGTGCTGACGGTGGTGTTCGGCCTGCTGCACCGGGAGGTGTTCCGCATCAAGTGGAAGCACCTGCCCATTTTCCTGGCCTCGGGACTGGTGAGCGTGCTGCTGCTGAGCATTGTGTATTTCCAGTGCCAGACCATGTGCTCGCTGTCGGTGGCGGCGATTCTTCTGTACCTGGCGCCGTCGTTTGTGGTGCTGTTTTCGGCGGTGCTGTGGAAGACGCCGCTGACGGCCCGGAAGCTGGTGGCACTGGGCGTTTCGCTGCTGGGGTGCGTGCTGGTCAGCGGCGTATTGGGCGGGGGCGCCACAGCGTCTCTGCCGGGCATCGCCCTGGGGGTTGCTTCGGGGCTGTGCTACGCCAGCTACACGGTGTTTGCCCACTACGGTATGGCTCACTACAGCAGCTACACCATGATCTACTGGACTTTCCTGGTGGCGGGGCTGGGATCGATCTTTCTGGCGGATTTTTCGGCCCTGGGGCCGGTGCTGGAACAGCCCAACGCCGTGCTGGGGTGCGTGCTGGTGGTGGTCGTGTCCACGGCGCTGCCCTACTGCCTGTATACCATGGGCCTGGAGGGCGTAGAGAGCGGCAAGGCGTCCATCATCACCAACATTGAGCCCATGATGGAGACGCTGATGGGCGTAGTGGTGTTCCACGAGGCGCTGACGGTGTGGACGGTGCTGGGCATTGTGTGCGTGCTGGGAGCGGTGGCGCTGCTGGCTGGCGGAAAGGAAGCGGATGGAGCGAAGCAGAGGGCTTGACGGCGGGGCGCTGAAGTGTATCGCGGCGGCGCTGATGCTCACGGACCATGTGGGGGCGATCCTGCTGCCGGAGGTGCCGGCCCTGCGGTGCGTGGGGCGGCTGGCGTTTCCCCTGTTCGCGTTTTTTATCGTAGAGGGCTACGCCCATACCCGGGATTTTGGGAGATATTTCCGGCGGCTGGCAATTTTGGCGGTGGTGTCGGAGATACCGTTTAACCTGGAGAACGGGACGGTTTTCGACCCGGCGCGGCAAAATGTGCTTTGGACCTTTTGCCTGGCGCTGCTTACGCTCCGGGGACTGGAGGCGCTGGGCCGGGAGCGGGGCTTCGGACGCTGGGCGGGCTGCGGATTGGTGCTGGCGGCGGGCTTTGCCGCCGGGGAGCTGCTGCGGACAGACTACGGCGGCTGGGGCGTGGTGACCGTGGCGCTGCTGTACCTTTGCCGGAGCGGGAAATATGCGAAGCTGTGGCTGCTTTTGGCCATGGCGGCGGTGAACGGACTGGGCATGGGAAGCCTGACGATGCCGGTTTTCGGCGGGGAGATGCCTATACAGATCTTCGCCGTGGCGGCGCTGCCAGTGATTTGGCTTTATAACGGGCAGGCGGGGCCGAGGGGCCTGCGCCGGGCATTTTATGTGTTTTATCCGGCCCATTTGCTGGTGCTGGAGGGAATTCGGACCTTGATATAAGGAGGGGCATTATGGCAAAGAATAAAGAGGAAAAAACCAATGTGATGCGCACCTTGGAGCAGAAGAAGATCGCGTACACGGCTAAGAGCTATCCCCACGGGGAGGGCGACCCCATCGACGGGGTCAGCGTGGCAAGGGCCGTGGGGCTGGATGTGGAAATGGTATTTAAGACCCTGGTGTGCAAGGGTGCGTCCGGGGGATACTATGTGTTTGACATCCCGGTGGCGGAGAATCTGGACCTGAAAAAGGCGGCCCGGGCCGTGGGGGAGAAGTCGGTGGCGATGCTGCCCCAGAAGGAGCTGCTGGGGCTCACGGGCTATGTACACGGCGGGTGCAGCCCGGTGGGAATGAAAAAGCAGTTTCCCACGGTGTTTCACGAGACGGCGGAGAGCCTTGCCCGGGTGGCGGTTTCGGCGGGAAAGATCGGATACCAGGTGGTGTGCGACCCCAAGGACCTGATGGCGCTGCTGCGGGCCGGGACGGCGGATATTATTGTGGAGTGAAAGAGGAGAACGGATTGCCACGGGCGCAGAGCGCCCTCGCAATGACATGGCTTTTTGCATGGGGTGCGGTGGTGGTCCGGGCGGCGGGCTGAGGGCAGCCCGCCCTACGGAGTGGAACATGAAGTGCGTAGGGGAGGGGCTCTGCCCCTCCCGCGGGCGGGGTAGAACCCCGCCCCTACGGACAGATTGATAGTGCGGTGGAGCGGGTCGTCGGGGACGCCGCCCCCTACGCACGGTTGCAAGAAGTGCGGTAGAGCGGGCCGATGTGGGGAGCGAACTGAGCGCTGCCAGTGGCAGAGGAAGCGAAGTGAGCGAGTGGCCGCGGTCAAAATTTCCAGCGTCCGCCGTAAGGCAGCGCGGAAATTTTGGGCACCGCAACAGGATCATCGGCCCCTACGGAGTGCTTGGGGGTTACGGATTGCCACGGGCGCTTTGCGCCCTCGCAATGACACATTACAGGAAGTGCGGTGCAAGCGGGCGACCGCGAGGGTCGCCCCTACGGATGGGAACA
The DNA here is from genome assembly GCA_934635515.1 of uncultured Oscillospiraceae bacterium. The sequence goes on along the minus strand of CAKTZK010000007.1, from coordinate 1,289 downwards.
TGGGGATATGAAAGTTTGGGGATGAACGGAGGATGGGAATATGAGAAAGTGCGGATATTGTGGAAAAGAAGTCAAGGGTGAGCTGGATTTTTGCAGCGATGGGTGCGAGAAAAGCTATAAGGACGAAAATGAGAAGGATGAACGCTGGGTCAAGTATTTTGCGGGCGGTATATTCTTAGGGCTTTTGGCCATTGCGGTCAGTGCGTTTACAAAGAGCGTTTTGACTGTGGGGATCGGCATTATCATAATGGGTATAGATGTTTTCTTGTTGCCGTTTACCACACCGGAGACCATTGCTTTTTTGGGTTACAAAAGGGCAAAGACCGCAGGTAGAATTGCGGGAATAGTATTGATAGCAGTCGGAATATGGGTGGGGCTCATTTGAGCCGAGAGCCTATATCTTTTTCAGCGCAAAGGAGAAACCATGCAGGATCATATTTTTGTTAAGGGCGCACGGGAGAATAATCTCAAGAATATTGATGTGACCATTCCCCGGGACAAGCTGGTGGTGATGACGGGACTTTCCGGCAGCGGCAAGTCCTCCCTGGCCTTTGACACCATTTATGCCGAGGGACAGCGGCGGTATGTGGAGAGCCTGTCCAGCTATGCCCGGATGTTTCTGGGGCAGATGGATAAGCCCGATGTGGACTACATCGACGGGCTTTCCCCGGCGATTTCCATTGACCAAAAGACCACCAGCAAGAATCCCCGGTCCACCGTGGGTACGGTGACGGAGATTTACGACTATTTCCGGCTGCTGTGGGCCCGGGTGGGCACGCCCCACTGCCCTAAGTGCGGCAAGGAGATACGCCAGCAGACGGTGGACCAGATCATCGACCAGATTCTGGCCCTGCCCGAGGGGACCCGCATCCAGGTGCTGGCTCCGGTGGTGCGGGGACGCAAGGGGGAGCACACCAAGGTATTAGAGGACGCCCGGCGTGCGGGCTTTTCCCGGGTAAGGGTGGACGGACACCTCTACGAGCTGACGGAAGAAATTCCCCTGGAGAAAAACAAAAAGCACACGGTGGAGATCGTGGTGGACCGGCTCATTGTCCGGCCCGACATCCGCCAGCGGCTGACGGACTCCGTGGAGACAGCGGCGGGGCAGAGCGGAGGACTGGTGACGGTGAACCTCCTGCGGGAGGAGCGGGACCTGCAATTTTCCCAGAACTATGCCTGCGAGGACTGCGGCATCTCCATGGAGGAGCTGACCCCCCGGATGTTCTCCTTTAACAGCCCCTTCGGCGCCTGCCCCACCTGCATGGGCCTGGGGATGCAGCTGAAGGCGG
>CAKTZK010000006.1 GCA_934635515.1 uncultured Oscillospiraceae bacterium | reverse complement strand
CCTCCTCCTCGTCGGTCTTGGGATTGATGCCCTTAATAGCAGGGACATCGGTGGGGGCAGGCATATAGTCCACAATGGCATCCAGCAGCTTCTGAACGCCCTTATTGCGGTAGGAAGAGCCGCAGACCACAGGCACCATCTCCACGGCCACAGTGGCCTGGCGGATCGCCTTGCGGATCTTATCCGTGGGGATCTCCTGACCCTCCAGATACATCTCCATGATCTCATCATCGAACATGGACACGGCATCCAGCAGCTTTTCCCGGTACTCATTGGCCAGGTCCATCATGTCCTCGGGAATGGGCTCCACGCGCATGTCCTTGCCCAGCTGATCGTAATACATATCAGCGTTCATCTCCACCAGGTCGATGATACCCTTGAAGGTATCCTCCTTGCCGATGGGGAGCTGAATGGGCACGGCGTTGCACTTGAGACGGTCATGCACCATGTCCAGAACATGGTAGAAGTCCGCGCCGGTGATGTCCATCTTATTGACGTAGATCATCCGGGGCACGTGGTAGTGGTCAGCCTGACGCCACACGGTCTCAGACTGAGGCTCCACGCCGCCCTTGGCACACATGACCGTAACGGATCCGTCCAGCACACGCAGAGAACGCTCCACCTCTACAGTGAAGTCCACGTGGCCCGGTGTGTCGATGATGTTGATACGGGTCTGGGGGAACTGATCCTTGGAGCCCTTCCAGTAGCAGGTGGTTGCGGCGGAGGTGATGGTGATACCACGCTCCTGCTCCTGCTCCATCCAGTCCATGGTAGCTGTACCCTCGTGGGTCTCGCCAATTTTGTAATTGACGCCCGTATAGTACAAAATACGCTCGGTCGTGGTGGTCTTTCCTGCATCAATGTGGGCCATGATGCCGATATTTCTTGTATTTTCCAGTGTAACCTTTCTCGGCATACCGTTCTCCTTTTTCTAACGATTACGCACAGATCACCAACGGAAATGGGCGAATGCCTTGTTGGATTCGGCCATCTTGTGGGTATCTTCGCGTTTCTTAACTGCGCTGCCGGTGTTGTTGGCAGCATCCATAATCTCGCCTGCCAGGCGCTCAGCCATGGTGCGCTCGCTGCGGGCGCGGGAATAAGCGGTCAGCCAGCGCAGACCCAGGGTCTGACGGCGGGCGGGACGTACCTCCATGGGGACCTGATAGGTGGCACCGCCCACACGGCGGGCCTTGACTTCGAGGCTGGGCATGATGTTTTCCATAGCCTCGGTGAAAACTTCCAGGGGCTCCTTGTCGGTCTTTTCCTTGATGATGTCAAAGGCACCATAGACGACCTTCTGAGCCACGCCCTTCTTACCGTCCAGCATGATGCTGTTGACCAGCTTGGTCACCAGCACGGAGCCGTACATAGGATCGGGCAAAATTTCTCTCTTGGGAACATTACCTCTTCTGGGCACTTTGCTTCCCTCCTTCATAAGAATATGATTTCATAGGTACTCAGCGGCGCTCATCACCGCTGTACGGCCTGCCAAAGAGGTAATACATATATAAAAACCTTTTCGGCAAAGCTCAATTCAGATGTGCTTACTTGCTCTTGGGACGCTTGGCGCCGTACTTGGAGCGAGCCTGCATACGGCCGTTGACACCCTGGGTATCCAGCGTACCACGGATGATGTGGTAACGGACGCCGGGCAGGTCCTTGACACGGCCGCCGCGGATCATGACCACAGAGTGCTCCTGCAGGGAGTGACCCACGCCGGGAATGTAAGCGGTGACCTCGTAGCCATTGGTCAGGCGCACACGGGCGATCTTACGCAGAGCGGAGTTAGGCTTCTTGGGGGTAGCAGTTCTCACGGCGGTGCAGACACCACGCTTCTGAGGAGCGGAAAGATTGGTTTCCTTGTTCTTCAGAGTGTTCAGGCCCTTCTGCATAGCGGGAGAGTTGGACTTGTAGGTCGTCTGCTTTCTGCCCTGCTTGACCAGCTGATTAAAGGTAGGCATACTATATTTCTCCTTTCTATAGAATAGGTTTGGGAGAATATCTCCCTCTATTTTCCACGGAATAAAGGAATTTTATTCCGGTTGGAAACCAATTATGGGGCCTTCAGCTCCGCCGCGGCGGCGCAGCCCACCTCTATGCGGCAGGCGCGGCCCAGGCGAGCCATGGTGAAGTCCCGCTCCACAGGCACACCCGCCTGCAGGCACAGGCGCGCAATGGGCTCCGTGCGCGCAGGGTCGGCATCTTTGGCCAGAAACACACGCGCCGCCCGACCGGCCGCCACGGCCTTTTGGGTCTGGCGCAGGCCGGTGACTCTTGGATGCAGGCTGTGTGTGTCCTCCACGCAGGTCCCTCCTGTTTGTGCATAACAAAATCCGCAGGATGCTACCCACGCAAGTTAGAATTATAGCATAGCCTTGAAAATGCGTCAAGAGGATTCCATGGATTTTTTTGTATATTTCACTGAAATTCATCCGTAGATTCCGGCAAAATAGGCAAAAGCCGGGTGCCTGCCCTGCGCTGCGGTCCCGGGCGGCACAGTATAAAGGCCCCGCCGCAGCGCGGCAGGGCCTTTATGGGGCATTTTACAGGATGTGCGTCATTCCTCGGCATGGGCGGCAGCCACAGCGTTGGAGATGATCTGCACCTGGTGCTCGGGTTCTTCCTTCTCGGGGACCAGCTCCTCGGCAAAGTGGCGGTAGGCGCTGAGGCCTGCGCCGGCGGGAATCAGCTTGCCGATGATGACATTTTCCTTCAGACCCACCAGGTGGTCCACCTTACCCTTGATGGCGGCCTCGGTGAGGACCTTGGTGGTCTCCTGGAAGGAGGCGGCGGAGAGGAAGGAATCGGTAGCCAGGGAGGCCTTGGTGATACCCATGAGCAGCTGGGTATAGGTGGCTTCTTTCAGCGGCTCGCCGGTCTCTGCGTTCACCTCGCCGGCGGCGATGCGATCGCGGATCTTGGCGTTCTCCAGCTCCACCTCCAGCACATCGGCCATGGCGCCGGAGAGCAGATTGGTATCCCCTGCTTCCTCCACGCGGACCTTGCGCATCATCTGGCGGACGATGACCTCGATATGCTTATCGTTGATGTCCACGCCCTGCTGACGGTACACCTTCAGAACTTCCTGGATCAGGTAGTTGTGTACGGCGCTGGCGCCGCGGATGCGCAGCACATCGTGGGGATTCAGCGCGCCGTCCTGCAGCTGCTTACCCTTTTCGATGACGTCGCCATCCTTCACCTGCAGGCCCGTGTGGGGCATGGAGTAGGTGCGGGTGTCGCCGTCGTCGGCGGTGACGATGATATTCAGCAGGCTGCCCTTGGTGGCCTCCTCGAAGCGGACCTTACCGGCGATCTCGGAGAGGGTGGCCATCTTCTTGGGCTTGCGGGCCTCGAACAGCTCCTCCACTCGGGGAAGACCCTGGGTGATGTCGCCGCCGGCCACGCCGCCGGTGTGGAAGGTACGCATGGTCAGCTGGGTACCGGGCTCACCGATGGACTGGGCCGCGATGATACCCACGGCTTCGCCGGGTCCGACGGGCTTGGAGGTGGCCAGGTTCATGCCGTAGCACTTGGCGCAGATACCGCTGTGGGCCTTACAGGTGAGCACGGTGCGGATCTCGGCGGAGTGAATGTCGAACTTCTCCAGCAGGGCTGCATCGTCCTCGGTCATCATGTGATCCTTGGAGATGAGCACCTCGTCGGTGCCGGGCTTGCAGATGTCGCGGACGGGGAAGCGGCCCTTCAGGCGCTCGGAGAACTTCTCAATGACCTGGCCGTTTTCCTCGATCTCGGAGACAACGATGCCCTTGTCCACGCCGCAGTCGTCCTCACGGATGATGACATCCTGGCACACATCCACCATGCGGCGGGTCAGGTAGCCGGAGTCGGCGGTACGCAGAGCGGTATCGGCCAGGCCCTTACGGGCGCCACGGGAGGAGGTGAAGTAGTCCAGCACGGACATGCCCTCGCGGAAGTTGGCCTTGATGGGGATCTCGATGGTCTTACCGGCGGTGTTGGCCATCAGGCCGCGCATACCGGTCAGCTGACGGATCTGCTTCATGCTGCCACGGGCGCCGGAGTCGGCCATCATGAAGATGGGGTTATACTTATCCAGGCTGGCGGTGAGGGCGTCGGTAACGTCGGCGGTGGTCTTCTCCCACTCGCGAACCACCAGCTTATAGCGCTCTTCATCGGTGATGAAGCCCATGTTGTACTGGTCCTCGATGTCCACCACCCGCTGCTCGGTCTCGGCGATGAGCTCGTACTTCTTCTCGGGCACGGTCATGTCGGCGATGGAGATGGTGATGGAGGCACGGGTGGAATACTTATAGCCGGTGGCCTTGATGTTATCCAGCACCTCGGCGGCTACGGTGAAGCCGTACTGCTTGATGGTGCGGTCCACGATCTTGCCCAGGAGCTTCTTGCCGCAGATCTCGGTGATCTCGTAGTCGAAGAACTTGTCGGTGGGGGTGCCGTCCTCGTTCAGCCGCTTCACAAAGCCCAGGTCCTGGGGGATGTTGCGGTTGAAGATGATGCGGCCGGCGGTGCCCCGGACCACGTGGGCGGTCTTGACACCGTCCACTTCCTTCTCCACACGGACCCAGACGGGCTGGTGGATGCCGATGATGTGCTCATTATAGGCCATGAGCACCTCGTCCTCGTCGCGGTAGATATTCAGAGGATTATTGGCTTTCTCCTCGTCGGTGAGCTCGTCGTAGTTCTTACCGGCCAGGGAGAAGTCGATATTCTCCGGCCAGAACTCGTCGTTCTCCAGCTGGCACATGCCGTTTTCAAAGCGCTCGATGGTCAGGTAGTAGGAGCCCAGCACCATATCCTGGGTAGGCACGGTGACGGGGCCGCCGTCCTGAGGACGCAGCAGGTTATTGGCCGACAGCATCAGCAGGCGCGCCTCGGCCTGAGCCTCGGCGGACAGAGGCACATGGATGGCCATCTGGTCGCCGTCGAAGTCGGCGTTGAAGGCGGTGCAGTTCAGGGGGTGCAGCTTCAGAGCGCGGCCGTCCACCAGCACCGGCTCGAAGGCCTGGATGCCCAGACGGTGCAGCGTAGGCGCACGGTTGAGCATGACGGGGTGGTCCTTGATGATCACATCCAGGGCATCCCACACCTCGGTGACGCCCTTATCTACCATCTTCTTGGCGGACTTGATGTTATTGGCTACGCCGTCCTCCACCAGCTTCTTCATGATGAAGGGACGGAAGAGCTCCACGGCCATCTCCTTGGGCACGCCGCACTGGTAAATCTTCAGCTCGGGGCCGACCACGATAACGGAACGGCCGGAGTAGTCCACGCGCTTGCCCAGCAGGTTCTGGCGGAAGCGGCCCTGCTTGCCCTTGAGCATATCGCTGAGGGACTTGAGGGCGCGGTTATTGGCGCCGGTGACGGGACGGCCGCGGCGGCCGTTGTCGATCAGCGCGTCCACCGCCTCCTGGAGCATGCGCTTTTCATTGCGGACGATGATGTCCGGGGCCTTCAGCTCCATCAGGCGCTTTAAGCGGTTGTTGCGATTGATAACGCGGCGGTACAGGTCATTGAGGTCGGAGGTGGCGAAGCGGCCGCCGTCCAGCTGCACCATGGGGCGCAGCTCCGGGGGAATCACCGGCAGGACATCAATGATCATCCACTCGGGCTTGTTGCCGGACAGGCGGAATGCATCCACCACTTCCAGGCGCTTGACGACTCTCGCCTTCTTCTGGCCGGAAACGGTCTTCAGCTCCGTGTGCAGCTCCTGGCTCAGAGCCTCCAGGTCCACCTGCTGCAGCAGCTTCTTCACGGCCTCGGCGCCCATGCCGGCGTCGAAATCGTCCTCATACTTCTCGCGCATATCCCGGTATTCCTTCTCGGAGAGGATCTGGTTGCGCACCAGGGGGGTCTCACCGGGATCGGTGACGATATAGGCGGCAAAATACAGGACCTTCTCCAGGATCCGGGGGCTGATGTCCAGCAGCAGGCCCATGCGGGAGGGAATACCCTTGAAATACCAGATATGGCTGACGGGGGTGGCCAGCTCAATGTGGCCCATGCGCTCCCGGCGCACCTTGGCACGGGTGACCTCCACGCCGCAGCGGTCGCAGATCTTGCCCTTGAAGCGGATCTTCTTATACTTGCCGCAGTGGCACTCCCAGTCCTTGGTGGGACCGAAGATCTTCTCGCAGAACAGGCCGTCACGCTCGGGCTTGAGGGTGCGGTAGTTGATGGTCTCCGGCTTTTTCACCTCGCCGAAGGACCACTCACGGATCATTTCCGGAGAAGCGATACCGATCTTAATTGCATCAAATGTTGCGTAACTCATTGTAAAAGCTCCTCCCTTCCTTAATACTCATCGTCCTCGTCGACATCGTTATAGGAAGCGTCCACTTCCTCCTCGTCGACCTCTTCATAGCCGGCATCGGCCAGCTCGCTCTCGTCGGCATAGTGGCTCTGGCGGTCGTCATCGGCATCCATACGGGCCAGGTTGAAGGTATCCAGGGCGTCCTCGTCCTCCTTCAGCTCGATCTCGTTGCCGTTTTCATCCAGCACCTGGATATCCAGGCACAGGGACTGCAGCTCCTTCACCAGCACCTTGAAGGACTCGGGGACGCCGGGGGTGGGCACATTGTGGCCCTTGACGATGGCCTCATAGGTGCGCACACGGCCGGTGACGTCGTCGGACTTCACGGTGAGGATCTCCTGCAGGGTATAGCTGGCGCCGTAAGCCTCCAGGGCCCAAACTTCCATCTCGCCGAAGCGCTGGCCGCCGAACTGGGCCTTGCCGCCCAGGGGCTGCTGGGTGACCAGAGAGTAGGGGCCGGTGGAGCGGGCGTGGATCTTATCGTCCACCAGGTGGTGGAGCTTCAGGAAGTAGACATAGCCTACGGTGACCTTATTATCGAAGCGCTCACCGGTGCGGCCATCATAGAGCCAGCTCTTGCCCTCGGGATCCAGGCCTGCCTGCTCCAGGGCGGCGGTAATGTCCTTATCGGTGGCACCGTCGAAAATGGGGGTAGCCACCTTCCAGCCCAGGGTCTTGGCGGCGTAGCCCAGATGGACCTCCAGCACCTGACCGATATTCATACGGGAGGGAACGCCCAGGGGGTTCAGCACGATGTCCAGCGGCGTACCGTCGGGCAGGAAGGGCATATCCTCCTGGGGCAGGACCCGGGAGACAACGCCCTTATTACCGTGGCGGCCGGCCATCTTGTCGCCCACCTGGATCTTGCGGCGCTGGGCGATATAGACGCGGACCACCTGATTGACGCCGGGGCCAAGCTCATCGCCGTTTTCACGGGTGAACACCTTGGCATCTACGATGATGCCGCTCTCGCCGTGGGGCACCTTCAAAGAGGTGTCGCGGACTTCCCGGGCCTTTTCACCGAAGATAGCGCGCAGCAGGCGCTCCTCGGCGGTGAGGTCGGTCTCGCCCTTGGGCGTGACCTTGCCCACCAGGATGTCCCCGGCGTGGACCTCGGCACCTACGCGGATGATGCCGCGCTCGTCCAGATCCTTCAAGGCGTCCTCGCCCACATTGGGGATGTCCCGGGTGATCTCCTCGGGCCCCAGCTTGGTGTCGCGGGCGTCGATTTCGTATTCCTCGATATGGATGGAGGTATAGAGGTCCTCCTTCACCAGGCGCTCGTTGAGCAGCACGGCGTCCTCGTAGTTGTAGCCCTCCCAGGTCATAAAGCCCACCAGAATGTTCTGGCCCAGGGCAATTTCGCCCTGCTCGGTGGCGGGGCCATCGGCCAGGACCGTGGGATCCTCGCCGCCGTGGACCCGCTCGCCTACGGAGACGATGGGCTTCTGGTTGATGCAGGTGCCGTGGTTGGAGCGGAGGAACTTGATGAGCTTATACTCCTTGGTTTCGCCGCTGTCGTAGCGGACGGAGATGGCCCGGGCGTCCACCTTGGTAACGACACCGTCGCCCTCGGCCAGGACGGCCACTTCGGAGTCCAGGCAGATCTTGTGCTCCATACCGGTGCCCACGATGGGGGCATGGGGCTTCAGCAGAGGCACGGCCTGGCGCTGCATGTTGGCGCCCATCAGGGCGCGGTTGGCGTCGTCGTTGGGCAGGAACGGGATCATGGCGGTGGCGATGGACACCATCATACGGGGGGAGATGTCCATATAGTCCACATACTGGGGCTCCACCTGGATGATCTCGTCACGGTGACGGCAGGTGACACGCTTGGCGGTGAGGCGGCCCTCCTCGTCTACCGGCTCGGCAGCCTGGCAGACCACATACTGATCCTCCACATCGGCGGTCATGTAGTGAATTTCGTCGGTGACCTTGCCGGTGGCATGGTCCACCAGGCGGAAGGGAGCCTCGATGAAGCCGTACTCATTGACCCGGGCGTAGGTAGCCAGGTAGGAGATCAGGCCGATGTTGGGACCTTCGGGAGTCTCAATGGGGCACATGCGGCCATAGTGGGAGTAGTGCACGTCACGCACTTCCATGTTGGCGCGCTCGCGGCTGAGGCCGCCGGGGCCCAGGGCAGACAGACGCCGCTTGTGGGTCAGCTCGGCCAGAGGGTTGGTCTGGTCCATGAACTGGCTCAGGGGGCTGGAGCCGAAGAACTCCTTGATGGCCGCGGTGACGGGCCGGATGTTGATAAGGCTCTGGGGGGTGACCACATCCAGGTCCTGGATGGTCATGCGCTCGCGGATAACGCGCTCCATGCGGCTAAAGCCGATGCGGAACTGATTCTGCAGCAACTCACCCACACAGCGCAGGCGGCGGTTGCCCAGGTGGTCGATGTCGTCCTTGGTGACCAGGCCGTGGGCCAGAGCGTTCATATAGTTGATGGAGGCGAGGATATCGTCCACGATGATGTGCTTGGGCACCAGCTTATCGGCGTGCTGGCGGCACTGGTCGATGAGCTCCTGACCCTGATACTGGCCCAGCAGCTCCTGCAGCACGTCGAAGCGGACCCGCTCCTTGATGCCGCACTCCGCCTTGGGATCGAAGTCCACATAGCGGCTCATGTCGCACATGCGGTTGGTGAACACCCGCACGGTGGCGCCGTCATCGGCCAGGACCGACACTTCGCCCACGCCGATGGCATCCAGCTCCCGGCACTCCTTGCCGGTGAGGACGTGACCCTCGTCAAAGAGGATCTCGCCGGTGGCGGGGTCGGCCACAGGCAGGGCCAGCTTGCGGTCCCGGGCGATAGCCCAGAGGGTCAGCTTCTTATTGAACTTATAGCGGCCCACGATGCTCAGGTCGTAGCGCCGAGGGTCAAAGAAGAGGTTGCTCAGCAGGGTCTCGGCGGAGTCCAGCGTGGGGGGCTCGCCGGGGCGCAGCTTGCGGTAGATCTCCAGCATGGCCTCCTCGTAGGTCTTGCAGCCGTCCTTCTCCAGGGTGGCCACGATGCGCTGGTCGTCGCCGAAGCGGTCCAGGATCTCGGCGTCGGTCTTCAGGCCCAGGGCGCGGATCAGGCAGGTGATGGGGAGCTTGCGGTTCTTGTCGATGCGGACCCAGAACACCTCGCTGGTGTCCGTCTCATACTCCAGCCAGGCGCCCCGGTAAGGGATGACTGTGGATGTCAGCAGAGGCAGGTCGGTCTTCAGGTCGATCTCCTTGCCGTAGTAGATGCCGGGGGAGCGGACGATCTGGCTGACCACCACGCGCTCGGCGCCGTTGATGACGAAGGTGCCGGAGTGGGTCATCAGGGGGAAGTCGCCCATGAAGATCTCCTGCTCCTTGATCTCGCCCGTCTCCTTATTGTGCAGCCGCACGCTGACCTTCATCGGGGCCGCGTAGGTGGCGTCCCGGGCCTTGCACTCCTCCACCTCGTACTTAGGCTGCTCGTTCATGCTGAAGTCGATGAAGCTCAGCTCCAGGTTGCCGGCATAGTCGCTGATGGACGCTACGTCCTCAAACACCTCATGCAGGCCGGTCTCCAGGAACCACTGATAGCTCTTCTTCTGGATCTCCAGCAGGTTGGGCATCGCCATGACCTCTTCGTGTCTGGCAAAATTCTTTCGCAGGGTTTTGCCGTAATACTTGTCCTTGGCCATCTTCAATACTCACGCCTTTCTATGTCAACATTTTTGCTAAACAAAATCAGGGACCGCTGTCCGGCCAGTCCTCTCTGCATGCGATACGCACGGGGTTGTTGTTTCTTTTCTCGGATTTCGGCTTGTAATTCCAGGCCGAAGATGGTATCCTATGTGCAGAGTTTAAAAGGGGATATGCCCCCACTATCCGAACATAATCGATTTATTATAGCAGGCAACAGGCCTGCTTGTCAAGGGGTTTTCCGCGTTTCCGGGCAAAGAGCCCGGTTTTTTTATAAAATAAAGCTGCTTTCGGACCCGATGCAGGTCCGAAAGCAGCTATTTTTTATGGTATCAGTCCCCAAGGCCGCTCTCACCGGAAAAGCGGTAGCCGTCCCGGCCGTGGTTTTTCACATAGTACAGGGCCATATCGGCCGCCTTGAACACACCCTCCGGGCCGGTCTGCCCAGAAAAGGCGATCCCCGCGCTGGCCGTGACCCGGGGCAGGTGCTCCTTCACCAGGGTCAGCCCCCGGCGAAGAGCCGACAGCCTCTCGCCTATGCTGGTGCGGATCTGCTCGGTGGCATCGGGCATCAGCACGGCGAACTCGTCGCCGCCGATGCGGAAAATAAAGTCTGTGCTCCGGAACGCCGCTCGCAGCTGAGCGGAAAACTCCTTGAGGATCGCGTCGCCCGTCTCGTGGCCGTAGGTGTCGTTGACGGACTTGAATCGGTCCACATCCGCCAGGATCAGCGCAAAGGGCACCTGGCCTTGCTGATAAATGGCCAGGATCTTATTAAAGGAGCCCCGGTTCAGCAGGTCCGTCAGGGCATCGTGCTCCGCCTCGTGGCGGACGATCCGCTGGGTCTCCCGGTTCTCCTGCAGTATGCGGTTATAGGTCAGCGCCAGGGTCTGCAGCTCCGCCGCTCCCTCCACCGGCACCGGCTCATCCTGCCGGATGCTGCTGTCGTAGCGCAGCAGCGGGTCCACCACCAGCCGGCGCACAGCGATGCAGATAGCAATGACCAGCACCACCAGCAAGCCAATGCTCACCTCCTGCTGGATATACAGCCGCTTAAAGGCCCCCGTGGCGGCAGACTGCCGCTGCTGGGTCAGGGCCACCAGGTCGGCCATGCACTTCTCCACATTCGCGCGGATGCGGCCCTTGCTGCTCTGGTAGCCTTCGTCAAACAGCAGCGCCTGGGCCCGGCTCACCTTTTCCCGGTCCTCCAGCGCCAGGTCCTCCGCCGTAAGGGACACCCCCGAGACCTCCGCCGGCAGGGTATCCTCCTGGCCGAGGCCCACAGCCGCCAGATGCATGGCGTAGTACTCCGTGTTCATCAGAGCCCGGGACTCGCTCATAGCCTTCTCCAGCTCCGAAAATACCTGGGTATCGGCAAAGAAGCGGCCCAGGTCCTCCACGGCGTTTTCCCGGCTCCGGCTGACATTCGCCTCCTGAAAATAGCCGTCCAGATATTCCCGCCGGCCGGTGACCACATACAGCCTGGCCTGCTCCGTGAGCACGTCCGAGCCATTCTGCAGGTTTTCCGCGTCCTTTTCGCAGCGCAGATACTGCTCCATAGCCTCTTCAAATTCGTGCAGATCCCGTACGCCCTGCAGGGAGATCGCCGCAAAAAAGACAGACAAAACAACAGCGAGAACAATACTGCCCGCGCTGAATCGTCTGATTGGAATTCTTCCCTTTCGCATATAGTTCTCCTGCTCGTTTCTATTTCAGCGCCTCTGCCGCCGCCCCGGGTCTTCCCCCCAAAAAGCGCAGGCCTTTGACGACTTTTGTCTGCCCATGAGATCTTTTGGGTATCTCAACGCAATCTTATCGGCATTATACCGCTTTATCATCGATGTTGCAAGTTTTTTCGTTCTTTTTGGTGAAAAATTTTCGTCAGATCCGACATACGCGGCGCAGAAAATGTCCCGTACACGGAGATCCTCCCAGCCGCACAAAGGCCGGGGCAAGTCTCACGGCCTGCCCCGGCTGGCTTTACCAGTTGTAATTATCGGCTCGGGTAATGCCGCCCAGCATGGCGTTGGGCAGCGGAATGTCATTGAAAATGATCACGATCTCGCTTCGGTTTTCTCCGGTGAGCTTGGCCAGCTCGTCGGTCAGCTCGCCCATAATGGCCTTTTTGGCCTCGTTGGTGCGGTCGGGGATCATGGTCCAGTCGATGAGCACGGTGGGTGCGGTCTTGCGCACGTTCTCCGGGTCCATTTCGTGGAAATAGACATAGATGTTCTTGGGCAGCGTGCTGGTATGGCCGCAGATGCTGCCGGCGGCAAACTCCATGAAGTCGCGTTTCTTCTGTGCGTCCTGCTTTCCGGTAACGGTTACGTGGATGATAGGCATTTTTCTTTGTCCTCCTTTATATATATGGCACCCTGAGGGGATGTCGTCCGGTTCATGCACCTATGAAAAAAGCGGCCCCGCCGATCTGGCGGAGCCGCTTATGCACAGGTGAGGCCGCCTGCTCTCAGGCGGCAGCCAATACGAAGTTACTCGTCATTTCTCGGCGCTGGATATTCCTTTTCCGCTGCAGGAAGCTAATAATTCGCACAGCAAAAATGGACACGACGGAAATCGTGTCCAGCAGAATCAGGATCATAGCGCTCGGGGAGAAAACGGCGCAGTTATTCCGCGCAGCGGTATTGCCCTTGGCAGCGGTGCGGTAAGTCATGGCCGATTCTCCTTTCTGTGTGTTACTTGGGACTATAGCATTGTCCGGGCGGTCTGTCGACCCATTTTAGTGAAATTTTTTGCATGTATCCTCTGGCAAAACAGCACCCCTATTTTCTCCCCCTTGTCCGGGTCTCCGCCCCAACGAAAAAAGCGCCGGGGCTCCGGCGCTTTTTTGCGATACATCTTTATTTCAGCTTTCCGTAGACCTCGTCTGTCACCGGCTCCAGCCACTCGTTGGCCCCGTCCACCCCCGGGACCTCCACCGCCAGGTGGGAGAACCAGCTGTCCGGGGCCGCACCGTGCCAGTGCTTGATGCCAGCGGGGATGTTCACCACATCCCCCGGATGCAGCTCCTGGGCAGGCTTGCCCTCCTCCTGATAATAGCCCCGGCCGGCCACGCACACCAGGATCTGGCCGCCGCCCTGGGCGGCGTGGTGGATGTGCCAGTTGTTGCGGCAGCCCGGCTCAAAGGTCACATTGAAAATGCCCACCTGAGAGTCAGACAGGGGCGCCAGGTAGCTCTGGCCGATAAAATACTGGGCAAAGCCGTCATTGGGCGCGCCGATGGGGAACACCATGGCGCTTGCGTGGGCCGCCTTGGCATCCGCCGCCGCATCCTCCTCCGCCCAGACCTCCTTGGCCATGCGGAAGGCCGCCCAGGCCTTGGGCCAGCCGGCGTAAAAGGCCGCGTGGGTCAGAATTTCCGCAATTTCCGTCTTGGTCACGCCGTTTTTCTTGGCGGACTCCAGGTGATAGCGGAAGGAGGAATCCGTAAGGCCCTGGGCCATCAGAGCCACCATCGTTACAACGCTCCGATCCCGCAGGGAAAGCTTATCCTCCCGGCTCTACACCTCGCCAAAAAGCACATCGTCGTTCAGCTGGGCAAATTTAGGGGCAAACTCCCCCAGGGCATCTCTGCCCGCCGTCTGTTTCACTGCCATATCCGTTTCCTCCTATTCAATTAAATATCCAATGTCTTGACCCATTTTTCCACAGAGGCGGCATCGGCACCGCTGGACAGGCGCTTGCCGGGGACCTACTGTGCCTGGGGGCAGACGCCCCGGAGAATGGACTCCGTTTTGCCCAGACCGCTGCCGCCGGAGGTGGCGAAGGCCACCACCTTCCTGCCGGAAAAGTCATAGCTCTCCAGGAAGGTCTCAATGATCCGGGGGGCCTGGTACCACCAGATGGGGAAGCCCACAAACATCGTGTCATACCGGGCCATGTCCTCCACCCGTCCGGAAATCTCCGGGCGGCTCTTTTCGTCCTTCATCTCCACGCTGCTGCGGCTTTTGGCGTTCATCCAGTCCAGGTCGGCGGCGGTGTAGGCCGTCTTGGGCGCGATCTCAAAAAGGTCGCCGCCGGTGACGCCCGCAATGGTCTTTGCCAGCTTTTTCGTCTCGCCGCTGGCGGAAAAATAGGCTACCAGAATATTCTTCATCTTGCACACTCCTTTTAGGATCTGCAATCCGGGGGCTGCCTGGTTTTTACCATACTATATAACTTAAAGCACACTTTAAGTCAAGTCTTTTTTGAAAACAGATCCTCTCTTCCGGATGCAGCCGGAAGCTACATGTCCTCATTCTCCGCCACCCAGGCGCGCACATAGTCCACAAACAGCCTTGTGGACTTGGACAGGGCCTTCTTGTCCTTCACGCCGATGCCGATGGTGCGGTAGAAATCCAGCGGCGCCCGGCAGGACTTGATGGGAGACGGGCTGTGGCTGACCATCAGCCCCGGCAGCAGGCTGATGCCCAGGCCCTCGGACACCATAGCCAGGATGGTCCGGTCCTCCCGGGCCGTATATTTCACGCAGGGGCGGATGCCCAGCTTGTCGAAGGCGGCCCGGATCTCATAGTCCACGCCCTCCTCCAGCAGGATAAACGGCTCCGTGGCCAGCTCCTCCACCGGGAATGGGTCGCTGTCGGCAAAGGGATGATTGCAGGGCACCACCACCTCCAGGGCATCCCGATACAGGGTATAGGTCTGCAGCTTTCGGGTGGAGGGCAGCCGGAAAAAGCCGCAGTCCACCGCCCCGGTAAACACCCAGTTTTCGATCTGGTCGTAAAAATCTCCGGTGACCACCTCAAACTCGATATTGGGATACAGCTGGCCGAAGCTCTTAAGGATGCGCGGCAGCCACTGGGAGGATACGCTGGAAAAGGCCGCGATCTTCACCAGGCCGCTGTCCATCCCCTTCAGGCTCTCCACCGTCTGCATCATGGCGTGGTGGGCGGCGCACAGCTTCTCGATCTGGGGCAGTATCGTCCGGCCGTCCGCCGTAAGCACCACGCCGCCCCGATTGCGGCTGAGCAGGGTGACTCCCAGCTCACTCTCCAGCGCGCTCACGGCGTGGCTGATGCCGGACTGGGTGAAGTTCATGGCCTCCGCCGCCTTGGAAAAGCTGCCGCAGGCCGCGGTTTTCAGGAAAATTTGATATTTTGTAATGCTCATTTCTCTCCCCCTTCCGTGCACATTATACCATACAACTCCTCATACTTTCAAGAACAAACATGCGCTTTACAAATATTTTGGCCCGTGCTATGCTAATAGCAGATCAAAGATAGGAGGACAAAAATTATGGCATTGATTTCTAAGATGAACCGCTGCGCTGTATGCGGCAGCAGCGAGGTAGTATACGACAAGGCAAGCGGCATGTACCACTGCCCCACCTGCGGCGAGGACCGCAAGGAGCCCATGCCCCTGGCCGACCTGACGGCTGTGAACCGCATCGCCGTTCTGGGCGACACCGACGGCAAGCTGGATGAGCTGCGCAGCCGCTATCCCCGGCTGGATGTGCTCAGCTGGAACAAGGAAGACCGCCTGCAGGCCTGATCAAACTTACTCTTACCCTTTCTTTTCCAAGTGAGTTTTACCTCACGATCAAGTCCCGACCGCACTACCAGCATCGCGGCCGGGACTTGTTTTTGTAGGGCTGTCGAAAAAAACTCCGGGTTTTTCCGACAAAAGGCTTGCAGTCTGCTGCGCGCATAATTTTTGCGCGCAGCGCAAAAATTCCACACTTGCAGTCTGAGAAGTATTTTCTCTCACGCACATGTCGTGAGAGAAAATACTTTCAATTTTTTGCCGCCTGCGAGCAGCAAACTCTGCGAGGCTCTTGGAGCAAAAGCGGAGGATGTATGCTTTTGCATACATCCTCCGCTTTAATAGTATGGGTCACTGGATAAGGCCGCTCTCCTTCAGCAGCAGCTCAATATCCGTGCCCTTGACCTTTTTCAGGAGCACCTTGAGCATCTCCTTCTCCTTGAAGGACAGAGGTGCCTCGCTGATGGGCTTCTTGTCGATGGCGTAGTAGCAGGCGCGCAGCAGCTCCCGCACGTCATACTTGCTGCCCCAGACCTCCGGCACGCCGCGGTCAATATCCATCAGCGTGTAGACCGACTCCATACCGGTGCGCATAGAGTACTCGGTGGTGAAGATGGTGTCCCGGGGCGTCTCGGCAAACTGGCCGATGAAGGCGAAGTTCACGGCGCCGTCGGGCACGACCTTGGGCCGGTCAGACTCCTTGCGGGGCTGGAAGAAGGCGTTGATATAGGGCATGAAGCAGGTGGTGGTGTTGCAGGCATCGTGGGCCAGAGCATCGATCTTTTCCGTGGGCACGCCGATGTGATACAGCCACTCCCGGCAGACCTCCTCGCCGGTGCACTCCCGCATGGCCTTCTTCACATAGTTGCCTTCCTTATTGGTGTTCAGCGAATACAGCCACACCAGGACCATGTTCTTATCCTGGGACTTGAACTGGGGCTGGCGGTTGATGGTCCAGGAGAGATACCAGTTGTCGGTGCTGTCCTTCACGGTGACAATGCCGCCGGTGGTTACCTTGCCGGAGCGGGGATCCCGCTGGCAGATGTCCATGATGTGCCGGATGATCTCCTCGTTGGAGGTGGCCACGGTGGCGCTCATCCAGTTGGTGGCCTCCACGTCGCTGCAGAAGGCATCGGGATTGCCGAACTCGCCGTGCTTGGCCTGGGCGGCAATGGCCTTCCACATATCCCAGGACTCGCCAAAGCCGTTCTTCACGCCGGACAGGTCCGGGGCGTGGGTCTGGTCGCCGTAGCAGGAGGTGTCGGTGCAGCAGCCGTTGGTGATGAACACCAGGTCGTCCTCAATGAGGTCGATGGTCTGCTCCTTGCCGTCCTTCACATAGACGATCTGCTTGGCTACCTTCTTGTCCCCCTGGGTCTCGATGATAACGTTCTTTACGTCCATGCCGTACTCCACCCGCACGCCATGGTCCTCCAGGTACTTTACCAGGGGCAGGATCATGCTCTCATACTGGTTGTACTTGGTAAAGCGCAGAGCGCTGAAGTCGGGCAGGCCGTCGATGTGGTGCACGTAGCGGCAGAGGTAGCGCTTCATTTCCAGGGCGCTGGACCAGCGCTGGAAGGCGAACATGGTCTGCCAGTACAGCCAGAAGTTGGTGCTCCAGAAGGAGTCGGGCAGAACATCGGAGATCTTCTTGTCCTCCAGGTCCTTCTCCGGGGTCATGAACAGCTGAGACAGGGCCAGGGCAGACTCCTTGTCCAGGGCGAACTTCTTATCGGTGTGGGCATCCTGGCCCCGGTCCACCGTGGCCCGGCAGAGGGAGTAGTTGGGGTCGTGCTTATTGAGCCAGTAGTACTCATCCAGCACGGACACGCCCGGCGTCTCAATGGACGGCACATCCCGGAAGGTGTCCCACATGACCTCGAAGTGGTTGTCCATCTCCCGGCCGCCCCGCATGAAGAAGCCCTTGGTCACGTCCTTGCGGCCATCGCAGCTGCCGCCGGCCAGATCCAGCTTTTCCAGCAGGTGGATGTGCTCGCCCTTCATCTGGCCGTCACGGACCAGATAGAAGGCGGCGGTCAGGCCGGCCAGGCCCGTGCCGATGATATAGGCGGACTTTTTATCCGCGTCCTTGGGCTTTTCGGGATGGGCAAAGGACTCATAAGTTCCGGCAGAATAATACATAATCAAAACCTCCTGTTTTTTCTTTCTGTCTTCAGTATACCCACTCCGGCCCGGTTTACAATAATCAGAAAATACCCCGTGATAAAAGTCTTATCACGGGGTATCCATGTGTAAAAATTTTTATCAGATCCGGGAAAATGATAAAATCAGACCTTAAACCGGGCCAGGGCCGCCGCCATGGAGCCCCGGACCAGCCTGGCAAGCCTGTCCACGATCTGCCGGGGGTCCTCCCGCATGTCGTCCTTGATCCAGTCCAGCATCAGGCCGATGAAAATATAGGCGTAGATCTGAGCGATGAACTGCTTGTCCTCGTCCCGGACGGTCATGCCCTTGGCTTCCTCCTCCAGCACGTCCAGCAGCAGCCGGTCCACCAGGGGCTGCAGGTACTTTTCCACCTGCTCCCGGTGCACGCAGCGGTACACATTCAGAATGAAGGGCTTGTTGTCCTGCACCGCCTCAAAGATCTGCAGCAGACCCTGCTGCCAGGTCTCGTAGGTCTTTTTCTCGTCCAGGGCCCGGCGGGCATCCTCCAGGCACGACCACTCCACCAGGTCATAGATGTCCTTGAAGTGGTAGTAAAAGGTCATGCGGTTTATGCCGCAGTCGTCGGCAATATCCGCCACGGTGATCTTGGTAAGAGGCTTTTTCAGCAGCAGGTTTTTAAGGGACTGCTCCAGGGCGCGCTTTGTGACCTGTGACATGCCGCACCTCCTTTACCAGTTGGAATTTTTCCGGGCAAAGGCCGCAACAACGCTCTCCACGCCGAACAGCACCAGATACGCCGCCACCAGATAGCTGATGGCCCGAATGGTCAAAAACGACAGCATGGGACTAAAGAGCATCATAAAGCCCAGGATCAGGCCCAGAATGTTGAGAAACAGGGAGAAATAATAGTAAAACGGATTGCCGATCAGCCGGATCAGGTTGGCCCGGGTCAGCCCGGCGATGCAGTGGGCAATAAACCAGATGGGCAGCAGAATGGTCAGCGCCCACTTGCCCACATTGGGGTTGGCCAGCAGCATAATGCCGCACATGACGCTCAGTATCCCCGCCACCAGGGACAGCATAGGCCCAAACCCGGTAAACCGGGACAGGCGCACATACACCACAATATCCTCAATGCCCAGGGCAATGGCGATAATGCCGTAGATCACCACCGCGCCGGTGAGCATGCTCTCCGGCCGGGCAAAGGTGAACACGCCCAACAGGATCAGCAAAACGCCCGCGATCAGCTCGCTCCAGCCGAAGCCGCCTTCTCTTTTCATTGCGCATCCCCCTCCTTCCCGCGCAGGATCTCCATAAACTCAGTCCCTGTAATGGTCTCCTTTTCATATAAGTACCGGGCCAGCTCGTCCAGCTTTCCCCTGTTCTCCGCCAGCAGGCGGCGGGCCTTCTCGTGCTGGGCCTTCACGGTCTCCACCACTTTTTTGTCGATCTCCTTTTGGGTGTCCGCCGAGCAGGCCAGGGAGGTGTCGCCGCCCAGGTACTGGTTGGTCACCGTTTCCATGGCCACCATGTCAAACTCCTCCGTCATGCCGTACCGGGTGACCATGGCCCGGGCCAGCTTGGTGGCCTGCTCAATGTCGTTGGAGGCGCCGGTGGTGATCTGTCCGAATACCAGCTCCTCCGCCGCCCGGCCGCCGGTAAGGGTGGCGATCTTGTTCTCCAGTTCCTCCTTGGTCATAAGTACCTTGTCGTTCTGCTCCACCTGCATGGTGTAGCCCAGAGCGCCGGAGGTGCGGGGGATAATGGTGATCTTCTGCACTGGGGCGGAGGCCGTCTGCAGCGCCGCCACCAGGGCGTGGCCGATCTCATGATAGGCCACCACCTTCTTCTCCCCGTCGGTCATGATGGCGTTCTTCTTCTGGTAGCCGGCGATGACCACCTCAATGCTCTCCTCCAGGTCCGCCTGCTGCACCACGGTGCGCCCGCTGCGCACCGCCCGCAGGGCGGCCTCGTTAATGATATTGGCCAGCTCCGCGCCGGAGGTACCCGCCGCCATCCGGGCGATGGTGTGGAAGTCCACATCCTCCGCCGCCTTGATCTTCTTGGCGTGCACCTTCAGGATCGCCTCACGGCCGGCCAGGTCCGGCAGCTCCACCGGTACCCGCCGGTCAAAACGGCCGGGACGGGTCAGAGCCGGGTCCAGAGACTCCGGGCGGTTGGTGGCCGCCAGAATGATAACGCCGTTGTTGCCCTCGAAGCCGTCCATCTCGGTGAGCAGCTGGTTTAGAGTCTGCTCCCGCTCGTCGTTGCCGCCGATCTGGCCGTCACGCTTTTTGCCGATGGCGTCGATCTCGTCAATGAACACGATGCACGGCGCCTTCTCCTTAGCCTGCTTGAACAGGTCCCGGACCTTGGAGGCACCCATGCCCACAAACATCTCCACAAATTCCGAGCCGGACATGGAAAAAAACGGTACCCCGGCCTCTCCGGCCACCGCCTTGGCCAGCATGGTCTTGCCGGTGCCCGGAGGGCCCACCAGCAGCACGCCCTTGGGCATGGAGGCGCCCACGTCGGAATACTTTGCGGGGTTGTGCAGATAGTCCACGATCTCCGTCAGATTCTCCTTAGCCTCGTCCTCGCCGGCCACGTCGGCAAAGCGGATGCCGTCGGAGGAGGGTACATAGACCTTGGCATTGCTCTTGCCCATGCCGAAGGACATAGCGTTGGACCCGCCGGCCTGGGACATCATCTTCTTCGCCATGTACTGCCCCAGAGCCGCGAAAATGGCAATGGGCAGGATCACGCTGAGGAAAAAGCTCAGCAGCGGCGACGTCTCGCCGGTGATATTCCGGGTAAAGGTGGCCCCGGCGTCATAGAGCCGCTGTGTCAGCGTGGGGTCGTCCATCTTCCCGGTCTTGTAGATCTGCTGCTCCCCCTTGTCCGTGAACACGATCTCCGAGTCGTCCACCTCCACGCTGTCAACGTTCTTCTCCTCGATCATTTTCATGAAGGTGCCGTAGTCCACCTCCTTCACGCGGTTGGCCGACAGCAGCGGCGCCACCACCATGTTGAACAGCAGAATGGCCAGCAGCACGATGCCGTAGTAGTAGATCAGCGGTTTTTTCGGTGACTTGACCTCTTTCATAGATTTACCTCCTTGTGGTGTGAATTGCCTGGCCTGCCGTCCGGGCGCAGAGCATATAAAGGAAAATCCCACACAGCCGTGCGGGATTTTTTGGTGGAGGCGAGGGGAGTCGAACCCCTGTCCGAAAGCGCTTTAACAGGACCTTCTCCGGGCGCAGTTATGTTTCAACATTCCCTCCTCGCGCAGGCACACAACAGACTGCGCGATTCAGTAGAGTCATGATGCGTGGGCGGGGCAACTCTTACCCGCCGCACGGACGCCACATAAACGACGCCTTCCCCGGCCTGTGGCCTCTCCGGTTCAGACGGTCACAGCTTAAGCTGCGACGGCAACAGTATTAGTGTTGTCAGTTCATTTTTAATTGCCCGTTTTATGGTGGCCAGGCGCCACCGCCCGCTTATCCTGCCTCCACACCCCCGTCGAAACCGGTACGCCCCCAAATATCTGCTCTCGAAAAACCAAAGGTTTTTCCGAGAATGGGGTTGGGGTCTGCCGCCCGTCGGCGACAAACTCTGCGAGGCTTTTTGTCTTACAAAGCTATATTTTCTCCTGCGTGCCGGAAAATCTACCGGCACGCAGGCAGAATACGGTTTTTTACCGCCCGTAGGGATCCGGCAGCTTCTCCGGCTCCGGGTAGTCCACGCCCTTGGTGTCCACGGTGACGGAGGCCATCACCTGGGGCTTCTTGGGCTTATTGGTCATCATGTTCCGGGGCGCCGAAGCGATGGCATCCACCACCTCCATGCCCTCAATGACCATGCCGAAGGCGGCGTATTCCCCGTCCAGATGGGGGCTGTCCTTGTGCATGATGAAGAACTGGCTCCCGGCGGAGTTCGGGTCCTGGGCCCGGGCCATGCTCAAAACGCCCCGGCTGTGGCGCAGGTCGTTGTTAAATCCGTTGGACTTAAACTCGCCCTTGATGCAGTAGCCGGGGCCGCCCATGCCGGTGCCATCGGGGCACCCGCCCTGAATCATGAATCCGTAAATGCAGCGGTGGAAAATGAGCCCGTTATAAAATCCCTTTTTAATGAGGGAAATAAAGTTATACACGCTCTGGGGGGCCACCTCGGGGTACAGCTCCGCCACGATCCTGCCGCCGTCTTCCATGGTAATGGTCACAATGGGATTGTTTTCCATGTTCTGTCTCCTTTATCTGTTTTTCTCGCGCATGGCCCGCTCCATCTCGCGCTTGGCATCCCGCTTGGCCACGCTCTCGCGCTTGTCGTAGGTTTTTTTGCCCTTGCACAGGCCCAGCTCAATTTTCACCCGGCTGTCCTTAAAATAAACAGACAGAGGGATCAGCGCATAGCCCTGCTGCTTTTGCAGGTCGTGCAGCTTGCGGATCTCCCGCTTGTGCAGCAGCAGCCGCTTGGGCCGGTCCGGGTCCTTGTTGAAAATATTGCCCTTGTCATAGGGGGAAATATGCACCCCGTAGGCGAATACCTCCCCATCCTTAGCCTGGCAGTAGGAGTCCTTCAGATTCAGCGTCCCGGCCCGGATGCTCTTGACCTCCGTGCCGAACAGCTCCACCCCGGCCTCGTATCGATCCTCCACGAAATAGTCATGGAACGCCTTGCGATTCTGGGCCGCGATCTTTATGCCCTTCTTTTCCATGGGGAACCTCCTTTCGCCGGATAAAATAGTTTAGCACATTTTTCTCCCCATTGCAAGAGAAAAAGCCCGTCTTCCGCTTCTATTCCTGTCCGCCGTTCCCGGCGGCAGCGCAGATCTCCCGGCCAGGAAATACAGTCTGTATTCCCCGGCTCCTCTTTTGATGCATTTTCCATGTCTGCCCGGTTTTCTCCGCCTTTTTCGGCAGCTTTCGTCAAAATCACAAGAGAAAAAGCCCCGGTTTCCCTCTGTTTTCGGCCGTCAAATGGGTGTTCGATTCCCTTCGACAGATTAACATAACGTTACCGCATTTCAAATTCTACCATTTGTTATCCACATTATCCACATAGTTTTCCACATTGTGAAATCCTTTTATTTCAACAAATTTTTTATCTTCTCTCTCTTTCGTCCGCCGGGCATGCTTTCATTTTGTGCATAATTTGAATTTACATAATTCTTTTTTCTTCCAAGAACTGGCAAGGCCGCTTTTTCTCTCATTTTTCCCCTTGACAAAAAAAGGGAGAGGCCCCGCATCGGCTTCTCCCTTTTCTGATTTTTATGGGTATTTATTTTCCCGGCCTGCGTCCGGACAGGCGGTTCATAAGTATATAGGCCGCCACCAGCACCAGGATACTGCCGCAGAGGACCAGGTACATCTGCCCCAGAGAGACGGCGTGGCCCGAGAAATAGAGCCTGCAGTCCACGCTCTCCCGGATGGCCTCCACCACCTGGGGCGGAAAGCCCAGCTTCTCCATCTGGGCAAAGCTGCCGGACATGGCGTGGTTGCGCAGGAGGCTGGTGCCGTAGGTGCCGGGCAGGAAGGACAGGGCCTTTTGCAGGCCCGGGCCGAAGTTGGAGATGGGCATGTAGGCCCCGCAGATAAAGCCGTACCCGGCGCTGACGATGGTGCCCACCGCCGAGGCCTGGCCGTCGGTGGAGAGCCAGAAGTTGATGCAGGAGGACAGGGCCGTGCCGAACATGGTCAGCAGGAACACATCCAAAAGCAGCAGCGCCACATCCCCCGCCGTCATGTACCAGCCCACAATCCCCAGGTAGCCCAGGCACACCGCCGCAGCGGTGAAGCTGATGATGAGGGTGGAGAGGAGGCTGGCCAGGTAGTAGCCCAGGGCCATGGTGGCCGGGCGCACAGGAGTGATGGTCAGGTCATGCCGGGCGCCGCTGGTCTTGTCCTTGATCATCAGGAGGTTGGAGCAGAAGGCTACGGTAACGCAGCTTACCGCCAGCAGGGATGACACCAGCTGGCCGCCCACCACGCCGTTTATCACGCTGTCGGCTACGGCGGCCCCGGCCTCCGTCAAGGCAGTGCGGAAGGAATCGTCGAAGACTTTTTTCAGAAATGTGGCGTAGAGCACCAGCAAAATCACCGGCGTGATGAGGGAGGAAAAGAACATCCCCTTATCCTTGAAATAGAGCTTGGTATTGCGCCGGATCAGCGCGCCGAGACCCGTCATTTCCCCTCACCTCCCACCAGTTTTTTGCCCGTGACGGCCAGGAACACATCGTCCATCTTGCCCTTGGTGATCTCGTAGTCCCGGAATATTTCCGGGTATTTCAAAATCAAGTCCGTGGCCGCCGCCGTGTCCGGCACGAAGACCCGGTAGGCATCCCGGATGGGCTCGTAGTCCGCGCCCAGGGTCTTCACCTGGTCCTCGGTGACGCCGTAAAGGGTGATGAAGTCGCCGGTGTAGGTGTTTTTCAGGGTCAGAGGCGTGCCCTCGGCGGAAATTTGGCCGTGATCGATGATGACCACATAGTCCGCGTCCGCCGCCTCCTCCATGTAGTGGGTGGTGAGGAAGACGGTCATGCCCTTTTCCCGGCGCAGCTGGCCGATGACCTGCCACAAGGTGGCCCGGGTCTGGGGATCCAGGCCCGTGGTGGGCTCATCTAAAATGAGTATCTCCGGCTCGTGGAGCAGGGCCCGGGCGATGTCGATGCGGCGGCGCTGGCCGCCGGAGAGCTTGCCCAAAGGGCGCCTCAGCAGATCGCCAAACTCCAAAAGCCCGGAAAGCTCAGAAAGGCGCTGCTCAAATGCCCGGCCGCGGATGCCGTAGAGAGCGGCGCGGCTGCGGAGATTGTCCCGGACGGAGAGATCCTTATCCAGCACGGAATTCTGAAACACCACCCCCAGGGAGCGCTTGATCCTGTCCGGCTCCCTGTCCAGGTCCGCGCCGCAGATGGTCACGCTGCCGCCGTCCTTGGAAAGCTCGCCGCAGAGAATATTGATGGTAGTGGACTTGCCCGCTCCGTTCACGCCCAAAAAGGCGAACAGCTCCCCCTTCTTCACACAGAAATTCAGATCCTGCACCGCCTTAACCTCGCCGTAATTCTTGCAGAGGCGGCGGATCTCCATGATGTTTTCCATGGTCACACCCTCACAGGGCCGCAAAAATGGCGCAGCCCTTTTTCTTCATCCAAATAGAAAGCAGCACCGTGGCCGCCAGAGTCACAATCAGGAAGGCCCCCATATAGGCCACGAAGCCGATACGCCAGCCCAGCAGGAAATACAGGCCCGCCAGCAATGCCGCGTACACAAACCCGCCCAGCAGAGCCAGGGCCACGGCACCGCCCTGCTTGACGGGGGTAATTTCGCTGGTCCAGTGGAGATTGGGCATTTTCAGCCCCAAAAACAGGTTCATCAGGGCGTAGAACACAAGGAACACCGCCGCCAGGGCCAGCACCGCCGCCATTTGCGCCGCCGGGAAATCGCACACGACCACCAGGCACACCCCCAGCACCGCCGCGGGCACCGCCGTGAGCAGCAGGTGCATCCGGAGCTTGGCGCGGAGAACCTGCCAGGCCGTCACGGGCAGGGACTGGGCCAGCCACAGGCTCTTGCCCTCCAGAGATACGGAGGGGGCAGCCATGTCATTCATGCTGATGATGGCACAAAAAGCGGCGCACAGCAGGACCGGTACCGTCTCCGGATTGTCCATGAAGAGCAGGGGCAGGACCATCATGAGCTCCCGGCCCTTCCACAGTAGGGCCACAGAGGCCACCACCATGCCAAGAATTCCCATGCCGCAGTTGAGCATGTAGTTGGCGCTGGCGGTGAAGCGGCTCAGCTCCCGGCCCAGGAGGGCCCGGTCGGGGCTGCGCAGACGGGTGGCCTTCTCCTGATACTTCACCTTGGCCACGGCACCGGTGGAGGTGGCCAGGCGCAGAAAGCTCCGGGCCATAAGATACCACACCAGGGCAAACAAGCCCACCGTCGCCGCCGCCACTATGGCTATGGCTCCGGCGTCGCCCACAGCCACCCGGCCCACCAGGTACAGGGGGTAGGCCCCGCTGCGGATGGTGTCGCCATAGAGGGCGGCGTTGGCGATCAGCTCCTGGAGCAGATCCCCGGCCTTGGCATAGAAGAAGTAGTACGCGCCGATGAACACCAGGGACACCAGCACGGTGATGAAGCTCTTGTTTTTCAGCTTTTGGCTGATCTTCGCTACCACCCAGCCCAGCACGCAGGAGAGGGTCAGCACGAAGACGGACATAAGAATGAGCTGCACAAGGCACCCCAGCACCGCAGAGGCTGTAATGCCCGCCACCACCCAGTACACGATGATGGCCGGGATCAGCACCACGCCGGAATACATAAGGCCCATAAGGTAGACGCTTACCAGCCGGGCGGCCATAATGGTGCGCACCGGAATGGGCATGGAGAGCAGCAGGTCATTGTCTTTCGCCATATACAGGGTGGAGAAGGTATTGAATACACTGCCGAAGATGCCTAAAAAGGCCGCCATCATGGTCATCAAAGTGAAATAGAGCCAGTTAAGGCCCGCGTCCACCAGCGGCCCGCACATGGACAGGGACACGAAGGTGAACAGGCCGCCCAGCACCACCACCATAAGGAGGACGAACATGATAATAAAGCCGATGGTAGCATCCTTGGGGCGGGCGCGGTTTTTCTTGGCGTCGTAGGTGTAGCTGCGGAATATCTCCCCCAGCTGCTTTTTTACCAGGATCTTCAGCATGTCTCGTCCTCCAGCTCCAGGAACACTTCCTCCAGGGAGTCGTCGCCCTTCACTTCCTCCATGGTGCCGGAGCGGATGAGCCTGCCGCCCTTGATGATGGCCACCTTGTCGCAGAGCTTTTCCGCCACCTCCAGCACATGGGTGGAGAAGAAGATGGCGCCGCCGCTCTCACACAGCTCCCGCATCATGCCCTTGAGAATGTGGGCAGCCTTGGGGTCCAGGCCCACGAAGGGCTCGTCCATGAGGATGAGCCGGGGCTGGTGGATCCAGGCGGCGATGATAGCCAGCTTCTGCTTCATGCCGTGGGAATAGGCGGCGATGGCCTGGCCCAGGTCCTCCGTCAGCTCAAAGAGGTCCGCATACTTGCGGATGCGCTCCCCGCGGGTCTGGGGGTCCACGCCGTAGATGTCGGCAATGAAATTCAGATACTTGATGCCCGTCATGTACTCGTACAGGTCCGGGTTATCGGGGATGTAGGCCATCTCCTTTTTGCAGGCCAAGGGCTCTTGGCGGATGGATTTCCCGTCCACGAAAATATCCCCCCGGTCAAACTCCAGGATGCCCACCGCCGCCTTGAGCGTCGTGGTCTTGCCCGCGCCGTTATGGCCGATGAAGCCGTAGATCTCCCCGGCCCGGATATGCAAATTCAGATCGTCCACGGCTTTTTTCTCGCCGTAGGTCTTGGTAAGATGTTCAATTCTCAGCATAGATTCTCCTCTTCCCTTCATATATAGTTCTCGGTGTATATTATATACTATTTATGCTCCCTGTCAATATAAACCCATGTATTTCACTGGGTTTTTCAAAAAGCGGCGGCGCTGCCGAAAAGGGCAGCGCCGCCGTATCTGTCTGCTATTCTTTTTCGTCCAGGTCCATGGTGGCGTAGGCGTTCAGGGAAAGGCTGCCTCGCTTTCCGGCCAGGTACTCGTAGTAGCCCTGGGCGCCGATCATGGCGCCGTTGTCGCCGCAGAGGGTCAGGGGCGGCACGAACAGGGTGCAGCCCGCCTTTTCGCAGGCGGCCTTCAGGTCGGCCCGGATGATGGAGTTGGCGGCCACGCCCCCGGCGGCCACGATGGTCTTGCGTCCGCAGCGGCGGGCGGCCTCCATGGCCCGGGGCACCAGCTCATCGCTGACGGCCCGGGTGAAGTCGTGGGCCAGGGCGGCCCGGTCCAGAGGCTCGCCCTTTTTCTGGGCGTTGTGGGCCAGGTTTACCACGGCGGTTTTAAGCCCCGAGAAGCTCATGTCCAGGTCCGCGCCGTCCACATGGGCCCGGGGCAGGTCGTAGACGCCGCCTTGGGACTGGCGGGCCAGCTCGTCCATGGGTTTGCCGCCGGGATAGGGCAGGCCCAGGACCCGGGCGGCCTTGTCGAAGCACTCGCCGGCGGCATCGTCCCGGGTGGCCCCGAGGATCTCCATGTCCGTGTAGTCCTTCACATCCACAATGAGGGTGTTGCCCCCGGAGATGGCCAGGGCCAAAAACGGCGGCTTCAGGTCTGGAAAGGCTAGGTAATTGGCGGCGATGTGGCCCCGGATGTGGTGGACCGGGATCAGGGGCACGCCCAGGCTATAAGCCACGCTCTTGGCAAAGCTCACCGCCACCAGCACCGCACCGATGAGGCCCGGGGCGTAGGTCACGGCCACGGCGTCGATGTCGCTTTTGGTCAGGCCCGCGTCGGAGAGGGCCTGATCGGTGAGCCCGGAAATGGCCTCCACATGCTTGCGTGAGGCGATCTCCGGCACCACGCCGCCGTAGAGGGCGTGCATATCCGCCTGGGAGAGGATGGCATCGGAGAGCGCTGTGCGCCCATCCCGAACCACCGCCACGGCGGTCTCGTCGCAGGAGGATTCAAAGGCCAGAATATTCATGCTTCCGCCTCCCCGTAGGTTTTTGTAAGGATCAGCGCGTCCTCCTTGGGCAAATCATAGTAGTTCTTCCGCCGGCCCGCCTGCCGGAAGCCGAAGCTCTCATAGAGGGCGATGGCCGCCGCGTTGGAGGGCCGCACCTCCAGGGTGAGGAAGGCCAGCTTATTGCCACGGGCGAAGTTTTCAAAAACGGACAGAAGCTGCGCCGCCACGCCCTGGCGGCGGTACTCCGGGAACACCGCCACATTGGTGATATAGCCCTCGTCGGCCACCACCAAAAGCCCCGCATAGCCCACTACACGGCCGGTGTCTCCGTCCTGGGCAACCAAAAAAGCGGCGCACTGATTTTCCAGTTCCTCCGCCAGCATTTTGCGGCTCCAGGGACGGGAAAAGCAGATTTTTTCCAGCTTTTCCAGCTCGTCCAGATGGTCCGCGTTCATGGGTACGATCTTTATATTCATCTCTTTATCCTTTCGCTTCCAGCCAGGTCTTGCCGCTGTGGGCCTGGGCGGGCAGGGGCACGGACAGGCGCGCCACGCCGCTCATTTCCTCCTCCAGCAGCCGCTCCACGGTCTCTTTTTCCGCCTCCGGGCACTCCACGATCAGCTCGTCGTGGACCTGCATGATGAGCTGCGCTCCCAGGCCCTCCCGCTGGAGACGCTGCTCCACCCGGACCATAGCCAGCTTCATAATGTCCGCCGCCGTGCCCTGGATGGGCATGTTCAGGGCCACCCGCTCGCCGAAGGAGCGCATATTGAAATTGGAGCTTTTCAGCTCCGGCAGCGCCCGGCGCCGGTGCATGATGGTCTCCACGTAGCCCTGCTGACGGGCCGTCTCCACCACCTGCTCCATGTAGCGCTTCACGCCCCGGTAGGTGTCAAAATACCGCTCCATATACTCCTTGGCCTCGGCCACGGTGACACCGATGTCCTGGGCCAGGGAGAAAGCGGAGATGCCGTACACGATGCCAAAGTTCACCGCCTTGGCACTGGAGCGCATTTGGCTCGTCACCTCCTCCGGGGTCACATGGAACACCTTGGCCGCCGTGAGGGTGTGGAAATCCTGGCCGGAGAGGAACGCCTGCTGCATGGCCTCGTCCCCGGAGATGTGGGCCAGGAGACGCAGCTCCACCTGGGAGTAGTCCGCGTCCACCAGCACATGGCCCGGGGCGGCCACGAACATACCCCGGATCCGGCTGCCCACCTCGGTGCGGGTGGGGATATTCTGCAGATTGGGCTCCGTGGAGGACAGGCGGCCCGTGGCCGTCACCGTCATCTGGAAGCTGGTGCGGATGCGGCCGTCCGGGTCCACGACCTTCAGCAGACCATCGGCATAGGTGCTTTTCAGCTTGGCGTACTGGCGATACTGCAGCACATCCGCCACAATGGGAGCCTGCCAGCGGAGCTTTTCCAGCACATCGGCGTTGGTGGACCAGCCGGTCTTGGTCTTTTTCCCGTGGGGAAGCTGCATTTTTTCAAAGAGCACTGTGCCGAGCTGCTTGGGGGAGTTGATGTTGAAGGGCGCCCCGGCCTGGTCGTAGATGCGCTGCTCCAGGGCCGCGATCTTCCCGGCCATGTCCTGGCCGAAGGCCGCCAAAGCCTTGCCGTCCACCAGGAAGCCCCGGCGCTCCATTCGCGCCAGCACGGCGCACAGGGGCAGCTCCACGGTCTCGTAGAGCTCGGTCAGGTCCATCTCCCGGAGCTTCTTTTCCAGCACCGGGTGCAGAGCCGCCACCGCAGCGGTGTAGCTGAGCAGGGCCGTCTGGGCGGCGGCCCGGTCCCCCAGGGGCGCAAAGGCATCCTTCTCCAGGTGGGCGGGCTTCGGCAGCTCCTCATTAAAATAGGTAACGAACAGGCGCGGCAGGTCATAGCTGCCGGCGGTGGCATCCACCAGGTACGCCGCCAGGGCCGTGTCGAACACAAAGCCCTCTATGGGCAGGTCCTGGCCCAGGGCCGTGCCCATCATGTCCTTCACATTGTGGCTCACCTTGCGGATGTCGGCGGAAAACAGGGCCGCGAGCAGAGCGTGCCAGTCGCCGCCGTAGGTGTTCTCTTGCAGCTCCGCCGCCAGGGCCGTGTCCGCCCCGGTGTCCCACTGGACGGAGAGAACGGACAGGTCCGGCAGGGCGTACACCGTGACAAACGCCGCTTGGCGGCACTTTTCCAGCATCTCCTCCGCCTGGGCCGGGGTATTGATGGCCTCCACGGTGACGGTGCAGTCCGACTTTTCCTCCGGCTGCGCGGCCCGCTTCAGGCCGTATTTTTCAATGAGCTTGGAAAACTCCAGCTTTAAAAACAGGTCGTAAAGCTCCGGCTTAAAGGGACGGCGCAGGTTGTCCTCGGGGGCAAACTCCATCGGCACATCGGTGACGATGGTGGCCAGCCAATAGCTGTGGCGGGCGCTCTCCTCCCCCTCCGTCAGACGGCGGATAGCGGCGGGCTTGGCGTTTATATCCGGCAGACGGCGATAGATCTCGTCGATGGAGCCATACTCCTGCACCAGAGCCATGGCGGTCTTCTCGCCCACGCCGGGAACGCCGGGGATATTATCGGAGGAGTCGCCCATCAGGGCCTTCAGATCGATCATGTGGATGGGATCGAAGCCGTAGGCCGCCCGGAAGGTCTCGGGGGTCATGTCCTTGGTGGTAGTCTGGCCCATGCGGGTGGACACCAGCTTCACTTTGGTGTGGTCGGTGATGAGCTGGAGGCTGTCCTTGTCGCCGGTGACGGCCACGCAGTCCCAGCCCGCCGCCTCGCACTTGCGGCTGATGGTGCCGATGAGGTCGTCGGCCTCCCAGCCCGCCAGCTCATAGCGGGGGATGTCCATGGCATCCAGCACCTCTTTCAGCACCGGCATCTGCATGGCCAGCTCCTCGGGCATGGCGTGGCGGGTGGCCTTGTAATTTTCGTCCGCCTCATGGCGGAAGGTGGGCTCCCGGCGGTCAAAGGCCACGCACAGGGCCTCCGGCTGCTCCTCGTCCAGCAGGCGCTGCAGGGTG
This sequence comes from uncultured Oscillospiraceae bacterium, assembly GCA_934635515.1. The sequence goes on along the minus strand of CAKTZK010000006.1, from coordinate 2,872 downwards.
GTGACGAAGCCGTACACCGCGTGGGTGAACAGCCCGTCCCGGGTGCTCAGGGGCCGGATGCCGTAAAAGGAACGGTTGATGATGCTGTTTCCGTCAATAACCATCAGCTTCATAGGTTGATCCTCCGTGAAAAACCAGTTGGGATAAGTATACGCCTTTTTCCCTTTTAAAACAACCAAAACTCTTGACATCAGACAGATTTGTGCTACACTTTCCCTTGTCGACTCGAAAGGGGGTCTTTTTTTTGCTGCAATCCGTATTGACCGTTGGACAGCAGGTGCTTATCTTATTCATTCTCTCCGGTGTGGGCTTCATTTTGGGAAAGGCCAAGATGATCGGCGACAACTTCAGCCGCGAGGCCAGCCAGTTTATTATGTATGTGGTCTCTCCGTGCATGATGGTGGTGGCTTTCCAGCGCCGGTTTGAGGAAGACGGCTTCCACAATTTTTGCATGGCGTTGCTCCTGGGAATTTTGATCCATGTCGTAGGCATCGTATTGGCGGAGCTGCTGATTCGAGAGAAGTCGGAAAAGGGCCAGGCGCTGCGGTTCAGCGTGGTGCACTCCAACTGCGGCTTCATGGGCTACCCCCTTCAGACGGCCCTGCTGGGCACCATCGGCGTATTTTACGGCTCGGCCTTTGTCACCGCCTTCACCCTGTGCTCCTGGACCTACGGCCTGGTGCAGATGTCCGGCGGCAAGCAGAAGATCTCTCTGAAGACCCTCCTTCTCAATCCCGGCATTATCAGCGTTGTGATCGCCTTGGCCCTATATCTGAGCTGGGTCACTCTGCCGGATCTGATTCTCAGCCCGGTCACCTACCTCTCGCAGCTGAATACGCCCCTGCCCATGGTCATTGTGGGATATCAGCTCTCCCAGGCCAATATTCTCTCCGCTCTCCGGGGACTTAATACATGGCTTGCCATTTTCCTGCGGCTCATTGTCACACCTCTGATCGCCATGGGCCTGTGCCTGGTATTTCACGCCGAGCATGCCGTTTCCGTAGCAGTGGTGTCGGCTGCAGCCGCGCCCTGCGCTGCGCTGCTGAGCATTTTTGCCGCCCGCTTCGAGCGGGACACGGCTCTGGCTTCCGGTCTGGTAGCGGCAGAGACCCTGCTCAGCGCCCTGACGATGCCCATCATGGTCGGGCTGGCAGTGGCGTTCCTGTGATCTGCATACATCAAAAAAGCTTGCCATCCTGTGGGGATGGCAAGCTTTTTTGATGTAATTATCGGCTGAGAAGTTGGAATCCCATGATCACCAGGCCCAGCACCACCAGCACCACACCGGCAGCCCGATTCAGGGTCTTTGGCTCAGCCTTATTGGCGAATACGGCCGCGATCCGTGCCCAGACCAATGTAAACAGCACACACAGCACCCAGACCAGCAGATTGGGAAGGCCGCCAATGGTAAAGTGGGAGATGGCTCCGGTCAGAGCGGTGAAGGTCATGATGAACACGCTGGTACCAACGGCGGTCTTCAGCTCGTAGCCCATTACGCTGGTCAGGATCAGCAGCATCATCATACCGCCCCCGGCGCCGACGAATCCGCAGATAAAGCCGATGATAACGCCGCAGATCACTGACTGAACAGCTCGCTTTCCTGCAGACACGCCGGTCATGGCCTCCTTTGTGGTCATGACCGGGCGCAGAATAAATTTGACGCCCAGCAGGAAGGTCATGAACACGGAAAAGCCGCCCATGGTAGCAGAAGGTACAAGGCTGGCCACATAACTGCCCACCACAGTAAAAATCAGGACGCTGGTCATCATGATCAGGCCGTTTTTCACGTCCAGATTTTTATTCTTATGATAGGTATACGCAGAGACCGCACTAGCCAGCACGTCAGAAGATAGGGCAATGCCCACGGCCATATACGGGTCAATGTGGAGAAAGGTTATCAGCATGGGGCTGATAACGGCGGCGGCACTCATTCCGGCAAAGCCCGTGCCAAGACCGGCACCCATGCCGGCAAAAAAGGTAACGACAACAGTCAAAAATATATTCATAGCTTACACATCTTCCTCCAAAATCGCATCGATATTCTGCTCTATTCCATATAGCGCAGAAGCAAATGCCTGCCGCGCAGCTTCATCCATACCGGCAAGCAATCTCTCTATAAATGTCTTCTGCAGCAGACGACCTCGTTCGATGATGGGCAATGCCCGCTGCGTGCATATAAGCTCCGTTTTCCGGCGGTCCGCCTTCACCGGTCGACGCAGCAGGTACCCCTCTTCCACCAGGCGCTCCACATGGACGGACACAAGATTTGCCTTGATGTGCCGGATCCCCACAATATCCCGGGCCGTATTGCACTCCGGGTTATTGCCAAGAAACATCAATATATCAAATGCAGTCTGGGCAAGGCCCACCTCGCTGCAAAGAGGCTTGCAGATCTTTCTGTATGCCAGCGATACCTTTTGGGATATTTCAAAACCTCGATTCATTGCTTTCACTTCTTCCGAATTGAATAGTTCAATTTTGAAATATTATATCATATAGGATGCAAAGTGTCAACATCATACCCCCAGGCCGGTCCCACTATCTAACACGAATATTGCCCATCTAAGCTGATTCGCCCAAGAATAGGTACACATTCTCACGCCACAAGGCAAAAAAAGAAGACATCCAAAATGGATGTTTTCTCCATGTTGACGCTACCTATTTTCCCAGGCGCGTCAGCCTGCCAAGTATAGCAGGCAAAAGAGAGCTTAACTGACCTGTCACGGGATGGTTGCCCATCCCGACCTTACAAACTCATAAACAAAAAAGAAGACATCCAAAATGGACGTCTTCTCTGTGTTGGCGCTACCTATTTTTCCGGGCCGTCTCCAGCCAAGTATCGTGGGCAGAAGCGAGCTTAACTTCCGTGTTC
>CAKTZK010000005.1 GCA_934635515.1 uncultured Oscillospiraceae bacterium | reverse complement strand
GTGGAGAGCACTGTGGGACAGGGGACGACCTTTACCCTGCACCTGCGGCAGGAGGAATAAAAAATAGCCGGACTCCGGCGGGGTAAAACCCGGGAGTTCGGCTTTTTTTGTGGGAGGGGAGGGGCGACCCCTCAGTCACGGCGACCCCTCAGCCAGCCTGACGGCTGACAGCTCCCCTTACGCAGGGGAGCCTGGGGATGGGGGATACGGATTGCCAAGACCAGTCTGCGGACTGGTCTCACAATGACATAATACAAGGGATGCAGTGCAGGGCAGGGGCGGCGGGCTGTGGTCAGCCCGCCCTACATTTTTTGTAGGGCAGGGCGCGCATGCCCTGCCGGGGGTGCAGTACAGGCGGCGGGGTGAGGGCACCCTGCCCTACGCATATCAAGGGGTGCGGTGGGACGGGGCATTGGGGACGCCGCCACCTACGAAAGGATAGGAGGTGCGGTGCAAAGCCGGGCGGGCGACCGCAGGGGTTGGCCCTACGGGCGCGCTGCAAGGGAGTCAGGTGCGGGGGAGGGTGGGGAAATTCTGACGCTTATTATGGCGGACGGCCAGGATCTCAGCCAGGATGGCCACGGCGATCTCCGCCGGGGTCTCGCCGCCCAGGTCCAGGCCGATGGGGGAGTGGACCTGAGAGAGGTCTTCGTCGGTATAGCCCTTTTCCCGCATCTGGGAAAAGACCGAGGTGATCTTGGCGCGGCTGCCCACCATGCCCACATAGGACCGGGGCTTACTGAGCACGGCGCTGAGGGCGGCGCTGTCGGTGGCGTGGCTGTAGGAGCAGAGGACATAGCAGGCGTCGGGGTCAGCGTCCAGGGAGCGGAGTCCGGACTCAAAATCCGGCACGCGCAGGAAGCGGTCGGCCAGGGCGACGGACTCGGAGATGATCTCCGGGGCGCGGGTATCCACCAAAAGGACGTCAAAGCCCACCATCTTGGCCATGGGGATGAGATGGCGGCCCACATGGCCGCCACCGCACACCACCAGCAGCGGCGCGGCGCGGAAGACCTCGATGAACGCGGTGATGGCACCGGTGCAGGTCTGGCCCACGTGGGCGGCGGAGGCGGTGATCTCGTAGTGCTTCAGGGCGTTTGTTCCGGCGCGGATGCAGTCCACGGCATCACGCTTGGCCATCTGCTCGTGGGCGCCGCCTACGGTGCCGGAGGAGAGACCGCTTTCATACACCAGCATTTTGCCGCTGGTGCGGGGGGTGCTGCCGGAGGCATCCACAATGGTGACGACGGCATAGTTTTTCCGGTCCTTTTGAGCCTGTAGCTGCTCCAGCAAGAGAGAGTGCATGACGATACTCCTTTTTACCTGTTTTTTAGAGTATACAACACGTGCCGGGAAGCGGCAAGGGCGTTTTAGGGCAAAAAGGTGGCCGCGCAGGGGGCAAACCTGCGCGGCCGGTAAAGAGGGAAAATGGGGAGAAAGAAAATGGGTTTCGTCAGGAAAAAATCAGTCGGTGGTGTAGTTGTCGAAATAACCCTGGATGTAGATGATGGGAGTGCCCTTATCACCGCTGCCGGAGGTCAGATCGCACAGAGAACCGATGAGGTCGGTGAGGTTACGGGGAGTCGTGCCCTCGGAGACCATGTTGCCCACCAGGGAGACCTTGGCATCCTTCTGGCGGATCTTCTCGGAAATGGCCTTCTGCAGGGCATCGCCGCTGAGGTCGGCAAAGTCCTTATCGGCCAGGTACTTCAGCTTCAGCTCGTTGGGGGTGCCCACCAGGCCGCTGGTGTAGCCGGGGGAGACCACAGGGTCTGCCAGCTCCCAGATTTTGCCGGCGGGATCCTTGAAGGCACCGTCGCCGTAGATCATAGCCTCGATGTGCTTGCCGGTGCGCTGGGACAGAGCCGCGCCCAGAGCCTCGGCCACGGCCATGGTATCCCGGGGGAAGAGCTTTACCCGGTCCTCATCGGCCTTATTGGAGCCCAGGAGGCCGTACTGGGGGTTATAGCCGCTGCCGTCCACGGAGGAGGTCAGCAGGTCGTCCAGACCCAGAACGCACTTGGCACCGGCGGCCTTCAGCAGGCGCTTGGAGCGCTGGCGGGTGTGGATGTCGCAGCAGATGACGGTGTCGGTGTGGTCCAGGACCGCCTGAACGCGGTTGGCAAAGATGATCTCCGCCTGGGCGCCGGCACCCTCGATGATGCCCTTGTAGTACTCCACATAGTCAACGCCGGTGAAGGGGTGGATCACGGAGCCGAAGTGACCGCGGAACTGCTCCAGGGTCAGTACATCCCGGTAGGGATCCACGCCGGCCTCATCCAGCTGGTCCATACTGACCAGGTGGTTGCCCACCTCATCGGAGGGCAGGCTCAGAAGCAGGACCACCTTCTCCACGCCGGAGGCGATGCCCGTAAGCAGCAGGGAGAAACGGTTGCGGCTGAGGATGGGGAAGGTGACGCCAACGGTCTTGCCGCCGGTCTTGGCCTTCACGTCAGCGGCGATCTGCTGAACGGTGGCATAGTTGCCCTGGCAGCGGGCCACCACGGACTCGGTGATGGCGACCACGTCCTTATCCCGGGGGGTGATGCCCTCCTCGGCCAAGGCGTTTACAACGGTGTCGGCGGCGATGGAAACAACATCATCGCCCTGACGGAAGATGGGGGCGCGTACGCCGCGCACTACGGTACCGATGGTTCTGCTCATATCAATACACTCCTTTGGAATTTGAAATACATTTATCAAACAGGCATAGTATAATATAGATTCGACTATAAGTAAAGCATTTATTTTTTATTTCAGGAATAAGTTGGACTTATGAAACGGAGCGGGAAAATGGGAGAGGATGACAAAAGGCAAGGGCGGGGGGAGACCCGTCCTTGCCTTTATGAAGAGCAGCTCTGTTTCCGATGGGATCACTTATGATCGTCGTAGTGGACATGGAGGTGGTCGTGGCACCACTGGGGGCCGAAGCCCGAGAGCATGGCGGTGACCACGGGATTTTTCTCGGCGCGCTTGAAGAGGGCGGAGGCATCGGCGGCATAGAGACCGTTGCCGCGCTCCCGCTTGGCGGCGGTGAGGCCGTAGGGCTGTCCGGCACCGCCTACGCAGCCGCCCTGGCAGCTCATGACCTCTACCAAATGGTAAGACCGCTTGCCCGCTTCGATGTCAGCGATAAGCTCCTTGGCGTGGATGAGGCCGTTGACCACGGCGATGTTGATCTCGGTGCCGTCTACATCGTAGGTGACCTCCCGGATGGGATCGTCGCCCCGGATGCCGGACACGCGCACCTGGCGCAGGGCATTTTTGCTCTTGTCGGGCAGGCAGTGGCGCACTACGGACTCCGCTACGCCGCCGGTGACACCATAAATGACCGCCGCGCCGGACCCGAGACCGAAGGGCAGGTCCGGGGACTCCAGCTCCAGCTCGTTCAGGTGGATGCCCGTCTCCCGGATCATATCCACCAGCTCCCGGGTGGTGAGCACCAGGTCCACATCCGGGCGGCCGTCGTGGGTGAACTCCTCCCGGGCGGCCTCCATCTTCTTGGCCGTGCAGGGCATGATGGCGATCTGATAGGTGGTGCGGCCGTCGGAGGCGTCCTTGGCGGCGTACTTCTCCCGCAGGACGGAGGCGAACATCTGCATGGGGGACTTGCAGGTGGAGATGTTGCGGAGGTACTTGGGATCGTTCAGCTCCAGATACTTGACCCAGGCGGGGCAGCAGGAGGTGAACATGGGGAAGGGACCGCCGTTTTTGAGGCGCTGGAGGAACTCCTCCGCCTCGGTGATGGTGGTGATATCGGCGGCGAAATTGGTGTCGTACACCTCGTCCACGCCCATAATTTTCAGGGCGGAGACCACCCGGTCCAGGATATTCTCACCGGGGGCGTAGCCGAACTCCTCGCCCACGGCCACCCGGACGGCGGGGGCGATCTGCACCACAACGCGCTTCTGGGGGTCGTGGATGGCCTTCCAGGCGGTGCCGATCTGGTCGTTGACGGTGATGGCGCCGGTGGTACACACGGCGGCGCACTGGCCGCAGCTGACGCACTTGGTCTCGCTGAGCTTTTTATCGAAGGCGGGCATCACCTGCAGCTCGCTGCCCCGGCCGGCAAAGTCCAGGATGCCCTGGCCCTGCTTCTCGGCGCAGACCCGGACGCAGTCGCCGCAGAGGATGCACTTGTTGGGGTCGCGGAAGATGGCGTGGCTGGTGTAGTCCATCTCATAGCGGGGGCGGGTGTCCGGGAAGCGGACATGGCGCACGCCGAAGCGCTGGGCCAGCTCCTGCAGGCGGCAGTTGCCGCTCTTGGCGCAGTTGGTACAGTTGCAGTCGTGGGAGGCCAGGAGCAGCTCCAATATCATGCGCCGGTGCTTTAAGAGCTTCGCGGTGTTGGTGCGGATGGACATGCCGTCCCGGGGCTCCATGGAGCAGGAGGCCTCGATCTTACCGGTTTTGGTGTCCTCCACCATGCACATACGGCACGCGCCGTATACGCTCAGGTCGGAGTAGTAGCAGAAGGTGGGGATGTCGATGCCCGCCTTGCGCACAACGGCCAGGACGTTCTTCTCCCCGTCAAAGGGGACCCGGACGCCGTCGATGATCATAATTCCTTTTGCCATGGCTTAACCCTCCTCTTCGATGGCATCAATGGCCCCGAAGGGGCAGGCGCCCCAGCAGGCACCGCAGTGGATGCACTTTTCATTGTCGATGACATACGGCGTGCGGGGCTGGCCGGAAATGGCCTCCATGGGGCAGTTCCGGGCGCACTTGCCGCAGCCCTTGCAGAGGTCGGGCTTGATCTCCAGGCGGCGCTTGCGGCCGTTGCACACGGGGCAGTGATGGTCCACCACGTGGTGCAGGTATTCATTGCGGAAATAGCGCAGGGTGCTGAGCACCGGCTTGCAGGCGCTCTGGCCCAGGCCGCACAGGGCGGTGGTGGAGATGGTATCGGACAGGCTCTCCAGCAGGTCCAGGTCCTCGGGGGAGCCCTCGTTGGCAACGATACGGTCCAGGATCTCCAGCATGCGCTTGGTGCCCTCCCGGCAGGGAACGCACTTGCCGCAGGACTCGTTCTGGGTGAAGTGCATGAAGAAGCGGGCGGTCTCCACCATGCAGGTGTCCTCGTCCATGACCACCAGGCCACCGGAGCCTACGATGGCACCGGCCTTCTTCAGAGAGTCGAAGTCCAGGGGCAGGTCCAGGTGCTCCTCGGTGAGGCAGCCGCCGGCGGGGCCGCCGATCTGCACGGCCTTGAACTTTTTGCCGTTCTGGATGCCGCCGCCGATGTCGAAAATGATCTCCCGGAGGGTGGCGCCCATGGGGACCTCCACAAGGCCGGTGTTCACCACGTTGCCGGTGAGGGCGAAGGTCTTGGTGCCGGGGCTGCCGTCGGTGCCGATGGAGCGGTACCAGGCGGCGCTCTTATTGATGATGCCGGGGACATTGGCGAAGGTCTCCACATTGTTCAGCACCGTGGGCTTGCCCCACAGGCCCTGGTCCACGGTGCGGGGGGGCTTGGTGCGGGGCATGCCGCGGTTGCCCTCGATAGAGGCGGTAAGGGCGCTGCCCTCGCCGCAGACAAAGGCGCCGGCACCCCGGTTGATGTGCATGTGGAAGTTAAAGCCGGAGTCCAGGATATTATCGCCCAGCAGGCCCAGACGGGTGGCCTTGTCAATGGCCACCTGCAGGCGCTCCACGGCCAGGGGATACTCGGCACGGACATAGATATAGCCCTCGGTGGCCCCGGTGGCCACGCCGGCGATCATCATGCCCTCGATGACGGAGTGGGGGTTACCCTCCATGATGGAGCGGTCCATGAACGCACCGGGATCGCCCTCGTCGCCGTTGCAGACGATGTATTTCACATCGGCGACATTTTTGCGCACGCTCTCCCACTTGCGCCCGGCAGGGAAGCCGCCGCCGCCCCGGCCCCGGAGGCCGGAGTCGGAAATTTCCCGGCAGATCTCCTCACCGGACATATCGAACAGGGCCTTTTCAAAGGCGCGGTAGCCGTCCTTGGCGATGTACTCCTCCAGGTCCTCGGCATCGCTGGCACCGCAGCCCTTGAGGACCACCCGGTGCTGCTTTTTATAGAAGGGAATGTCCTCCTGGCGGGGATAGGAGATGCCGTTTTGATGATAGGTCAGGCGCTCGATGATCTCGCCGCCCAGAAGGGTGCGCTCCACGATCTCGTGGCAGTCCTCGGGCCTGACGCGGACGTACATAACGCCCAGAGGCTCGATATGCACCAGGCAGCCCATTTCGCAGAAGCCGTGGCAGCCGCTCATTTTGATGTGGAGGCTCTTTTCCTCCTCCCCGTGGTGAGTGAGGCCCACATAGATGTTCAGGCCCCGCTCCTGGCACTCGTTGCGGAGATTTTCGTAGACCTTCATGGAGCCGCTGGCAATGCAGCCGGTGCCGGCGCAGATAAGCACCGTAAGGGCGGACTTGCTGCGCCCTAAAGCGTCGGCGGCCTGGGCCTGCAGGGCGTGGAAGCCCTCTCGGGTCAAAATACTCATTTGGCAAGGCCCTCCTCTTTACGAATGGTCTCCAGCAGCGCCAGGGCGGAGTCCGGGGTCATTTTGGCGTGGACCTCACCGTCGATGGTCAGCACCGGGGACAGGCCGCAGGCACCCAGACAGGCCACGGTCTCCAGGGTGAAGAGGCCGTCGGCATCGGTCTTGCGCTTGCCGGTGAGCTGCATATAGTCGTGGATGGCGTCGTAAATGGGCTGGGACTTGCGGACGTGACAGGCGGTGCCGTCACACACGCGGATGATGTGCTTGCCTTTGGGCTCCAGGGAAAAATTTTCATAGAAGGTGGCCACGCTGTAGACCTTGGCCGTGCTGATGCCCAGGCGGTCAGCAATGAGGGTCATGTCCTCGGGGCTGAGGTAGTTGAAGGCCGTTTGCGTATCCTGCAAAATGGCAATCAGCTGGCTGGGCTGTGCCCCATGGGAGTCGATGATCTCGCTCACCCGGGCAAGTCGCTGGTTCATGCTCATGTTTTTCCTTTCTCCTTGCTTTATTAAGTCATCTTTCCATCTCTGCCGCGCAAAAAGTTGCGTGACAGGAATATTTTAACATAGTATCGAGAGATTGCAACAGTTTTAACAATCTTTTTATACTGTCGACGCGACGAAAAAGAAAGGGAGAAATTGTGCAAAACGATGGTTTACGGGCCGGGGACGGATTTCTATGATTTTTTACGGCGAGAGGGGAGACAGACCTTGAGCAGGCGGGCATTTTGTGGTATAGTAGACTATAAATTTTTGCAGCCGGGGAGGGATAGAGCATGAGCGGCATGCACCAGGGACACAGAGGCAGAATGAGGAAGAAGCTGCTGGAAAACGGGCCGCGCTGCTTTGCCGACCATGAGCTGCTGGAGGTGCTGCTGTACTACGCCATTCCCCGGCGGGACACCAATGAGCTGGCCCACAGGCTGCTGGAGCAGTTCGGCTCGCTGCAGGGCATATTTTCCGCGCCGGTGGAGGACCTGGAGGCGGTGCCGGGCATGGGCGAACAGGCGGCGTTTTTGCTGGCGCTGGTGCCGCAGATCTGGCAGAGGTCCCTGCAGCAGACCCCGGAGCGCATCCTCAACTCGGTGGACAAATGCGGCGACTACTTCGTGGGGCTGCTGTCGGGCAGCCGGCGGGAGATGCTGTGGCAGGTATGCCTGGACGGGAAGGGGAAGGTCCTCTCCTCCCGGTGCCTGGCGGAGGGAGACGTGAGCATGGCGGCGGTGAGCGTGCGCCAGGTGGTGGAGTATGCCCTGCGGGCCGGAGCGGTGGGCGTTGTGCTGGCCCACAACCATCCCAGCGGCGTGGCGCTGCCGTCCCAGGAGGACTGCACCACCACCCGGATGATACGGGATGCACTGAACACCATGAATATCCGCTTGGTGGACCACATCATTGTGGCAGACAAAGACTATGTGTCTATGGCGGCCAGCGGACTGCTGCTGTGAACAGGACCGGGCGCGATAATATATGAAAAATAAAGGGGCAAAGCCTCTGGCGTCTGTGAGATCCGGGCGGCAGAGGCTTTATTTTTTTGCCCGGGAGGGCGGTTAGGAAGCGGGGGGAAAAGCGCATCGGAAGAAAAATGCGCCGTGTGACCGACGGACTGGAAATTTTCGACAAAAAAGACGGGAAAAATGACTTTTTTCGATTTGAAACGGGAAAAAGGGCTTGAAATGAAAAATATGGTATTGTATAATCTGCAGTATAAGTATCATGAGGGTAATATGTGCAGGTGCGGACGCTGAAAAAAGACGGCAGGCGGCCACAGCGGTACGGTTGCTCGAAGGGGTATGTTTGCACGTTAGAAAAGGAAGGTATGGAAATGAAGACGGCATTGAAACGGAGCATGGCGATGCTGCTGGCCATTGTTATGGCGCTGTCCACGGTGACCTTTACCTGGGCAGAACCGACGGCACAGGCAGAGCCGACAAAGACCCTGGGTCAGCTGCTGGCGGAAAACTACGCCGACAAACTGACCGACGAAGAAAAGGACCTGCTGACGGCGGGGCTTTTGAGCGAGGATAGCTACACCTATACGGCGCCGGATAAAGACAACGGCGGCGGCCTGGTGCGCATTGACGCCGAGAGCAAGACCGTCACGGCCAAGGCGTATACCAACAACGGGTATACTTGGGTACCTGTGTCGGCACAGCTGATGGTGAATGACCAGGCCCAGGGTGCGTCCTTCGGCCTGACCAAGGGCGAAGATGGCAGCTACAGCGGCAGCTTTAGCTATGACGGCACCTCCTACGGCGTGGCGGTGAAGTACGAGATGTACATCACCGTGGAAAAGGCGGCGCAGAATGTGCTGCTTGTCGCGGCTGAGAATCTGAAGGCGGCGAAGGCGACCTCTGCCACGGCGAAGAACGGCGCCGATCAGCTGGATGAGATTTTGCAGACCGAGATCAAGTTCAGCACCAAGAGCGCCATGGAAAACATAAGGCCGAGTGCAGCCCTGCCGATGAACCCGGTTTGGGCGGTATTTGACCGGCTGAACATGGTGGATGACAGCGAACCCGGCAAGGGCTTCCCGATGATGGAAGGCAGTGATGCTTATGTCGGCTGGGATGCAACGCTGAACGAGGAAGGGGTCGGCGATCAGCTGAAAGAGTTGACCAACGATGCCCAGGATGGCATGGATGTCCGCAAGATGTGGCATACCGGCGGCGAGGCTGCCGATACGGTGAGTCTGTGCAGCAGCTATGCGACTGTCGCTGCCGCTCTGGAGAAGACTTATAGCCAGGGCCTGCTGACCCAGAGAGCTGTTCAGGGAATGAGCTCTTGGACCAACAATGGCACCCTGAGCACAACGGTCTCCAAGCTGCTGGCTGCCATGGTTGCTGACCTGAAGACCGGTGCGGAATTTGACTGGTCCGTGGTGGCCGGTCTGGTGAAGGACGGTGCGGACGGCACGGCGCTGGACACCAAGCTGGACGCCATTACCACTCTCAGCGGCACCACCGCTACCAAGGACAAGCTGCTGGCTGACACCACCACGGTGACGGCCAACATGGCCCAGGCCACCGTGAAGGTGGTTGTGAAGGCCGATGTGATCCCCACCGGTGCGACCGAGACCACCACCATGCTGGTGGATTCCGGCGACGGCTCCACGGTGCGTCTGCCTGCCGAGGCCGGCCAGAGCGCCATTGCCGACGCCATTGCCGCCAACGGCTTTGAGGCCCGAGCCCTGAACGGCTGGGCGGCCTACGATGTGAACGAGACCAACTATACCCGCACCGTGACGGTGGACCCGGCTATCGGAGCCGCCGGCCTGGAGGACGGGAAGACCTATACATATACCATTTCTTATACCCCGAAGACCTTTGCCATTACGGCGGAGGGCTGTGACGACATTGCCATTACCAGCGCAGCCTACGGCTACACGCTGACCTTGCCTGCCCACGCGGACAAGGACCTGGTTTGGGACTACACCGTCAACGGCGTGGCCTACGACCAGGGCGCTAAGGTGCGTGTGGTGGGCGACACCACCATCACCCGCAAGGCGGGCAAGGCCTGGGAGCAGCACAACCTGGGCCAGCTCATCGGCAAGAACTATGCCGCCGATGACGCCGCCGCTAACGCCATCCTGGGCCAGAACGCCCTGCTGACCGGCGTTGTGCGTCTGCGCACTCCCTCTAACGACGACGCACTGCTGACGGTAGCCGCCGTTGAGGGCGGCTACACTGTGGAGGCCAAGACCTTCAACGCCAGCACCGACGGGATGCAGTGGATTCCCACCACCGCCATCCCCGTGGTGGACGGTAAGGACCAGGCCGAGGTGACTTTCGCGGGGCAGGCGGACGGGACCTACCTGGCCAGCATCGCCGAGAGCTTCGACACCGTGAAGGTGCAGTACGCCCTGCAGCTGGATTGGAAGACCCTGGGTCTGGATGCCCAGGAGACCACCGCCATTTTGAACCTGCCCTACACCCTGGCCCGGGAGGCCCAGGATCAACTGGAGGCTCTGAATAAGCTGGCGGGTCAGTATGACAACCTGAAGCAGGTGAGCGAGAAGGCTCTGTCCATCAAGAACTTCATCTGCGGCGATGACAACATGCTGGAAACCTCTAAGGACGCCGCCAGAGCCATGCTGGCAAACTGCTGCGACAGCGAGAACAATCTGCTGCTGTTTGCCTATGTGTCTGCTTATAAGGACCTGAATGACGCGGCCCGGCTGGCATATTATTATCAGAATTCCGAGGCTATCCGTATGCAGCTTGCATACCTGAATGAGTACCTGACCATCATCAAAGTCGATCCCGGCCTGGAGTCCGTACTGGTCTCCCAGGGTATGGGCGAATACTACGAGAAGATCGACAAGATCAGCAGCACTTTGGAGGACACCCAGGCGAAGCTGGTGGCTCCCAATGCCGCTATCAATACCGGTGCGACCAACACGGCCCTGAGGTCTCTGGCAGATGCGCTGATTTCCAACGCCGATGGCGTGAAGGAGTACGCTGCTGTGACCGAGGCCCCGGTGCTGACCACGGAGCTCAGCGCTGCCGGCATCGGCAAGAAGAGCGTCACCGTCAATGTGATCGTGGAAAGCAGCGACGGCACCACCCAGTCTACGCAGACCAAGACCCTGACCTTCAGCGACGATGAGGGCGAGAAGTATGTGACCATTGACGCGGCGAAGCGGGCAGCCATTGCGGCCGCTGTGGATGAGCTGGCGGCCAATGTGGACCAGAAGCACTATGCGGCCAAGAGCGAGGCCAACATCCCCGCCGAGGGAGCGCAGCTGAGCGGCGACCTGGCGGTGACGGCGGTCTACGCACCCAAGACCTACACCGTGCGCTTCGTGGACGAGAATGGCCAGAGCGTGGGCGAGACCAGCTTCCCCTACGACCATCCCTCCATTGTCCTGCCCGCCTGCGGCGAGACCGGCTTCCGCTATGATTACTCCATCGGCGGCAATGCTGTCTCCGCTACCAGCGGCAAGTATACATTTAATATGGACGCCACCGGCGACATGGCCTTCGACACCCTGTTCGCAAATGGCTCCTGCACCATCGTGCGCACTAAGATGGACACGGCCCGGGAGAAGCTGATGGCTTCCGTGGAGGCTGTGAACAAGGCTCTCGCCACCGGCGAAGGCATGACCACGGCCATCGACGGCCAGGAGGGTTGCCTGCGCGTGGCGGTGATCCCCTACGAGGTGGACGGCCAGCTGACCCTGGTGGTCCGTCTGGTACCCAGCACCGCTATGAAGCCCCAGTCCGCCGTGAAGGGCCTGGCTGAGGAGCTGCTGGACTACAACGCCATTCAGATGGGCGAGAACGACCAGTACTTCTTCAACGAGGGCAAGTTCGACCTGCAGGCCGCTGTGGACGCAGTACTCAATAGCGGCGTGGGTATGGACACCATCCTTAATGTTATCAATGCCGAGGGCGACATCGAGGAGAGCAGCATCGAGGGCGGTAAGCTTCTGTGGACGGCCGATGCCAAGGGCGGCTACGCTGTGGACGGCGGCTATGTGAACGACCTGGATGTCATGGGCGGCCAGCTGCTGAGCGTTGACACCAAGTTTGACGGCACCCCCGTTTCCGTGGTGTTTACCCTGGAGGACTTTGACCAGAGCGCTTCCACCCTGCAGAAGGTCCGCAGCAACGTGCAGACCCTGAAGGATAAGGGCATCGACGCCACCCTGGATAACGGCAGCGTCAATGTCAGTGTGGACTCCAACCTGCTCTACAAGGCACTCATGGGCTCCGCTCTGGTGCTCAACCGGGCGGACGTGAACAATGTGACGGAGGACGGCTGGGACCTGTCTGAGATCGTTCCCACGCTGTATAACAGCGTCATCGATCCCGTGATGAAGGATGACCGCACCTCTACCACTACCTTCCAGAATACTCTGACCAAGCTGGGCATCACCAAGTATGATGTGACCAAGTACCAGAGATTCTTCCGCGTTATCAAGGCGATCCTGCGGGATAGCTCCTTCTCCGATACCACGGGCGACGCCACCAGCCTGGCTACCCAGCTGACCTTTGACATGACCAACCTGCTGGGCAAGATCAGCGACAAGGACCTCAGCGACATGGTGGCCCAGCGCCTGGCCAGCAAGACCCTCAATGGCCGGGTGAGCCTGAAGCTGACCCACTCCGAGGACTATGCGGCGGTTGTGATGCACGCCCAGAAGAGCGCCAGCGGCCTGGTGAAGTTTATCCCGTCCTCGACGGACTCTTCCTTCACCGTGACCCAGAGCAACACCGCCATCGTCCTGCTGGATGATTCCTGCAAGCAGATCACCGTGAACGAGGGCTGCAATAATGTGATCATCGACCTCAACGGCCACAAGCTGGGTAAGGTCGTCAGCAGTGAGAACGATCGCGTTATCGTTATCAACAGCTACATTACCAAGGGCGGCCTGGATAATCCTGGCAATGCCACCGACGGCTCCGCCCTGGCCAAGCAGCTCTACACCGTGACCCGCTCCACCGGCGAGAACGGTGAGAACATCTCCGTATCCCTGGTGCCCGATGCCTCCCTGTGGAGAGACATGGCCAAGTCCCGCCGCAATGTACTGGCCCTGGCTGCCGAGGCCGTGTCCGAGGTGGTCATGAGCTACGGCAACGCCACCAAGAAGGTGTCCGTGAACATCAACGGCACCGATACTGTGCTGTATGACCTGCAGCTGAATGACTTTGCGGACATGGTGGATACCGCCTCCGTGGCCGGTACCGGTAACCTCCTGGTGGGCTGCCTGGACCTGGACGGCATCAACGCCCTGGCTAACGACATCATCCGCAAGCTCTCTGACTTCGATGGCATCAACGCCGCCATTGAAAATAAGGAAGACATCATCTCCTACACCGTTACTGCTACCGGCTTCGGCCTGAAAGCGGAGGTGACTGACAGCGATTACATCAGCGTCAGCACGGACGACGGCCAGGCCGATGTGGTGAACCTGAGCGTGGATCTGGATCAGAGCCAGCAGTACACCGGCGCCATCGACCGCATCCAGGGCATCCTCACCGTGCTGGGTGACACCCTGACAGTGGATGAAAGCACCATGGTGGAGCTGCAGAAGATCCTGGTGTCCGGCGACAGCGACGATGTGAACGTCAGCGCCGAGGGCGCGGCCAACGTGAAGGCCTCCATCGATGCCAAGCACAATATCAACTATGTGATCTTCCCGGCTATGATCGTGGCCAACAGCCTGCCCGAGAGCGACGCGCTGCGTGCTGAGCTGGTGGCGGGCATTCAGGATGTGGTGGACGGCAAGGGCCAGGACGCCCTGAA
The DNA here is from genome assembly GCA_934635515.1 of uncultured Oscillospiraceae bacterium. The sequence goes on along the minus strand of CAKTZK010000005.1, from coordinate 21,202 downwards.
GACCGCTGTGGAGAAGGTGACCAGCCAGCAGCTGTTCACCGCGCTGAAGGCTCTGACCGCAAAGCCCATCTTCCAGGCACAGGCCAATAAGCTGGGCCTGACCATCGAGCTGGATACCGAGACCTCTGCGCTGATGAACTCCTTCGGCGACCTGATCTACGCCGCCGGACGTGTTCTCAACTACGCAAAGATCAACGGCAACAGCGGCACCCTGGCCGGTCTCAAGACCGACACCTACGGCGAATACAATATTAAGTATGTTGACAAGGTCCTGGATATCACCCGGAGTGCAAAGATGCTCACCGGTACCGCCAAGGCGACCTTCAACATCGACCTGATGGCCGCCCTCTTCACCGAGGACAAGGACATCGTGGTGAAGGACCACACCGGCCAGTACCTGTATAACGGCGACGACCTGGCCGAGGCCCTGACCTTTATCAACAACGACACCGAGGGCGTGACCCTGGTGCTGAACAGCAAGACCCAGACTTTGACGGGCGATGTGGAGGTCAGCGTGCCTCTGACCGTTGAGGGCCGCACGCTGAACCTGGATGGACACAAATTCGTGCTGAAGTCCACTGACGCCAGCGTCACCATGGACGGCATTACCGCCGACATGGTGGAAAGCGGTGGGGAAGGCTGGTACGTGGAGGTGTCCGGCAACAAGGCTTACCTGGTGCAGTACCCGGTGAAGGCCAACGGCGAGTATTATAAGGATCTGGATGTTGCTCTGGCGATCCTGGATGGCAAGGGCACGCTGGAGATCCTTGCTGATGTGACCCTGAGCAAGGATGTGGAGGTCAAGGGTGAGCTGACCGTCACCGGCGCCGAGAAGATCGACCAGGCAGGCTTCGGCTTCGTGCTGAAGAACGCCGACTCCAAACTGGTGTCCGACGCGGCTCTGAATGTCACCACCGACCTCTCCGGCTATGAGGTCAAGCAGGACGGCTACACCTACACCGTGGCGCTCAAGACCCCGATGGTGGTAGACAAGGGCTATCTGAAGCTGGATATTCGTCCTGAGGGTATCAACGCTGCTCAGATGCAGACGGCACTGCGCAAGATTCTGAATAAGCCGAACGGCACTGTTACAGTGGAAGACGGCGGCCTGACCAGCGGCGGCCTGGTGAAAAACGGTGCGGTTGTCACCGTTGCCGCTGACAATGAACTGTATAGATACACCATCATCGTTATGGGCGATGTCAACTGCAACGGCGAAACGGATGCCGGCGATATGGTCCTGATGCGCAGACACTTCCAGGGGGTCCGAACCCTGACTGGTGTTGCGCTGCTGGCAGCCGATACGAACCTGGATGGCGAGGTTAATGCGGGCGATATGGTCCGGAACAGAAGAAAGTTCCAGGATTGGGCCGGCTATGTATCCAAGGTGATCAAGGTTGATCTTTAACCATGCGAAAGATGAATTATTCAGAAATGTGCAGAAATGGAGAGGTGTGAAGAAATGAAATTGGGCAAGAAAATCATTGCCACTGTGATCGCGGTGGTCCTGGTGCTGACGGTTTCCCTGGTCATGGCCAGCGCAGCTAACTACACGGTGAAGCCCGGCGGCAGCGTAGATGTTGTGTTCTCGAAAAATGTTGAGGGCCTGGATGGAAGCGTTTCCTTCTCGGGCGCAGGGTCTGTACGGTACTCCGCCAGTGAAGGCACCGTAGAAAACAATAAGTACGCCATGGGCGGTACCGGCACGAAAACGGTTACGGCCACCGTTACGGCTCCCTCCGGAGCGAAGGTAGGCGATGTATATACCGTTACCTTCAGCTACAGAACTTATAACATTGACGGCGAACTGGAAGATACCGGTACGGTGTCCTACACGGTTGAAGTTGTCAGCGGCGGCAGCAGCGGCGGTAACAGCAGCAACAATGGCGGCGGCAGCAGCAGCGGCGGAAGCAGCAGTGGCAGCAGCAGTGGCAGCGGCAGCAGTAGCAGCGGGTCTGAGGTGAAGGTGGACCTGAGCAAGCTGCAGGATCTCATCGACAAGGCCTCCAACCTGAAGAAGGACGGCTACACCGCTGACAGCTGGAACAAGATGGTAGACGCCCTGACCAAGGCCCAGGCGGCTCTGTCCAGCACCAGCCAGGAGGAGATCGACGCTGCGGCCAAGACCCTCAGCGACGCGCTGAACGGCCTGGTGAAGGTGGACTACAGCAAGCTGCTGGAGGCCATTGAAAAGGCTAAGGATCTGGGCAAGGACAACGAGACCAATAGCCTGTGGCTGGCTCTGCTGGATGCCCTGACCAACGGCAACCTGATGCTGGGCAGCGATGACCAGGCCCAGGTGGACGCTGCGGCCAAGCAGATCAACGACCTGATCGAGCAGCTGGCCGGCGGCAACGGCAAGTTCTGCAACATCTCCATCCACAAGGTATGGCCCATCCTGTTCTTCATCAGCCTGGCGGCCAACGTAGTGCTGGTGGTGGTCCTGGTCAAGAAGAACGGCACTAAGAAAAAAAACCAGGTGGACAACACCCCTCTGGTGGACTATGACATCAGCGACGACGAATAACCCATCATGATCTGCACCCTAAACCCGGCGGACAGCTCTGCCTGCCGGGTTTAGGTTTGTATTAAGCGCAAAGGAGAGAAACACCGTGCTTGAGCAAGATTGGAAGCGAAAAGAATACGAAACCTGGGATGAGGCGTTTCACGGTCTTGCCCCGGTGATCCGCCAGCAGTCGGTGCGCGTGGCAGCCTATACCCAGGTGCTGTTTGTGCAGGCCTGCGAAAACGGCTTCGCCGCAGACACGGATAAGGGCCGCCAGCAGATCAGCAGCAAATTTGCGGACCTGGCCTACAAGTGCGGCCTGTACCATCAGCTGGGCAAGGCCCTGGTGCCGCCGGAATACCAGATCTGGAGAAACGACTTCACCGAGGAAGAGGTGGCCGTTTACCGCAAGTACACCACCGACGGCCGGACGCTCATCGCCGCTCTGCAGGAGAGCAGCCTTTCGGCCAAGGAAAAGCGCAGCGGCCCCCAGAGCATCGACACGGAAAACATCCCCTGGCAGATGCAGCGGGAGAGCTGCCAGCAGCACATGGAGCGCTACGACGGCTCCGGCTATCCGGAGGGCCGCAAGGGCGGGGATATCAGCCCCATTGCCCAGATCGTGGGCCTGGCCAAGGAGCTGGATCGGCTGGCGTCGGAGACCAAGAGCGAGGACCCGTTCAAGGAGGCCTTTGAGGTACTTCTGGCCGGGGCGGACAGCCTGTGGTCCCCGGAGCTTATTGCCGTGCTTCAGGCCTGCCGCAGCAAGTGTCGGGGCGTGTATAACAAATACGTCCACTACACCATGACCCTGCCCAAGACCATCCACCTGGTGGACAAGCGCAAGGATCGGCCCATGGGCCTGCGCTACCGCCCTATGGTGGGCGAGGGCGGCAAGGTGGTTGCCTACGAGGCGGCTGCCTGGTTTGCCTGCGCGGCAGACCGTCCGGGCGAGACCGAGACCGCCGAGGAAATGGCGGATATACTTACCAAGGCGGAGCTTATACAGGAGGTGGGCTTTTACCTGCTGTATGAGGCGGCGGACACGGTTTTGCGTATGCAGAACTGCAAGCTGGACACCCTGGGTGTGCTGGTGCAGACCTTGCCGGGATTCTTTACCCGGGAAAACCAGCTGGCCCGGTTTAACGAGCTGTTCGAGGATCAGCCCATTGAGCGCAGCAAGCTGATGCTCACCGTTCCGGCGGAGGATGTGGCCGGGGGCAGCAAGGGCCTGCGGGCTACGCTGAGCCGGTATATCCGCAGCGGCATCACCCTGGTGCTGGATGGTTACGACCCCGGCACCTTGTCCCTGGACGAGGTGCGGGAGCTGGGCTTTACCCATCTGCGGGTGAAGCGGGAGCTGTATATGCAGGAAAACACGGCTGACGCCCTCACCGCCCTGCACGACATGGGCTTCACGCTGTTGGGTGGCGGTGTGGACGATACCAATGTGCAGCGCTGGCTTACCGCCTGCGGTGTTTGCGCCATGAGCGGACCTGTGACGGGCATCGTTGTGGAGGAGGACGAGCTGATCCGCGACTGCCTGCTCCAGGAGAGAAATGCCTGAAAGCTAAATAGAATAAGAGTGACCGGAAGCATTTTGCTTCCGGTTATCTATTTTTACAGAAGCAAATTACGTGGGGGGGGGGGGTACTCAAAAGAAGCAGCAATTCCGACAAAATTACATGCGAATTATTGTGGCAGATTTCAAAAGAATCCTTAAAAATACCGTGGACAAAGGAGAGAGTATGATATATAATTAATATGCATTTCAATGGATAGGTGTGTCGTTTTTTGGCTTTTCCTGTCGAGAAACCGTGTGAAATGGCAAATAATGCCATACGGTCAAGCGGGATGGGCTGCCGGGCTTCCCGGGAGACAAGACGCTGTGTGCGGGCGCATACGGCGGGAAGGACACGCCGTTTTCCAGCGAGGGAAGACAAAACAGGAGGGGGCGCCCATGGCAAAGCCGTATGACCATATACCGGATGAGCTGAAGCGGGAGGCGCAGGCCTCCACGAAAAAAGGCCCGTCCGGCAAGGGCGCCGCCACGGAGCCGGGAAAGACGCAGTTCACCGGAGAAAAGCGCCGCCGGGGTCTCTTTAAAAAGACCCGGGCCGGGGTGCCGCTGACAAAGGAAGAGGTCAAGGAGATCCGCCGGGGACGCAAAGCGCTGCGCAAGGAGCTGCGGAGCCGGGGCATCAAGGACAAGACCACCTTTGAGCTGTACGCCGGAGAGCAAGGCCTGTACTTCGACAAGAGAAGGGGCCTGCTGGGGTGGCTGTTTCACGGGCGCGGGCTGTGGGCGGCTCTGGGCTTGGCCGCCGCGGCGCTGGTGATATTCTTCCTGATTTCCTCCATTGCGAAGCTGCGGGGATTTTTCACCATCAATATGTCCGACGAGATGTTCAAGGACGGCTTTGTGCTGTCGGAAACGGCGGACTTTGCTCTGCCGTCTACCACGCTGAGCAGCGAACCGGCGGTGGACGTGCCGTGCGTGTCCATTACGGAGATCGCCAAGGATGTAAACGACATCGACGGACCCCACAATACCAATTATTTTGCCTATACGTTCTATATTCGCAACGAGGGCGAGAACACCGTGGACTATGTGTGGGACCTGGAGCTTACGGACGAGTCCAAGAATCTGAGCAAGGCCACCTGGGTGATGGTATTTGAGGACGGGGCTATGGAATTTTCCGCCAAGGCATCGGCCGGCGGCGGAGAGGAGGCCCTGCCCGCCTTTGACGACAATACCCGGGGGTATCTGGACCCGCCGCTGATGGAATATGCCAAGGACCCGGGGCAGTATCAGGTGATCACCCGGCGAGGCGGAGCGACCTACTACCGGCTGGTGCCGGCGGCCTTTGTATCGGACAAGATCGTGCAGCAGGGGCAGCAGAACAGCGTGGCCCCGGGCGATGTGCATAAATACTGCGTGGTGGTCTGGGTTGAGGGAGACGATCCCGACTGCACGGACGAGCTGAAGGACGGACACCTGGGCCTGGGCTTCCAGTTCCGGCTGGTGGACGAGGAGAGCGAGTCCGGCGGCAGCTGGCTGGATGCCATGAGGCGGTTTTTCAAGGGCTCGGATTAAAAAATGATCTTGTATGAAACCTGCGCCTGCCGCGAGGGGGCAGCAGCGTGCATAGTTCTCACCGGGAACTGAAACACGGAAATTTGCAGAAAGGAGAAGTGTTTTATTGAAAATTGTGCGGACAAATCTGCCGGGCGCCGATTTGTTTCCACCACAGGTTTGCGAAAGTGCAGGTTGAGCGTGCGGCTTTCAATAAGCAAATCTCTTCGTTCTGCAGATAGACGGGGTATTAGTTCTGCTGTGGAATGTATGCAAAAAAATTCCGGCGGGAAGTAAACACGCAAGTTAACGAAAGGAAGATCACTATGGAAAACAAGAAGACACAGGATCTGATGAGCCGCAAGAGCACTCTCAAATCCAAGCTGATGGCTGCTGTGTCCATGCTGCTGGTTTCCGCTATCATGGTGAGCGTGACCACCTACGCGTGGTTCATCCTCTCTACGGCACCGGAAGTGAAGGGCATGAGCACCACCGTGGGGTCCAACGGCGCTCTGGAAATGGCGCTGCTGAACAATGACACGGGCGCGGACCTGGCGAGCATCAAGTCCAGCGTGGGCGACTCCAGTGCGGTAAAGAGCGTGGTGGAGTCCAACGTGACCTGGGGTAACCTGGTGGACCTGAACGATGCAAGCTATGGCCTTGACGGCATTACCATGTATCCCGCCCGGCTGAACTGGGCGGCGGACAGCACCAACACGCTGTTCTCCCGCAGCAAGCTGCTGGCCTATGCGCAGTACGGCACCGACGGCCGTATTGCCGACCTGATCGCTGCCGACTCCGGCACGAATATCACCGGCGGTTTTGCGGCGAACGAAAACTCTTACGGTGTGCGCGCTATTGGTACGGCGAAGGATCAGGACCCCATGGCCGCGGCTCTGCAGAGCGCACAGGCGAGCTTTGTCAACAGTGTGAGATCCGCCAAGGATCAGGTGCTGGCGGCCTTGAACGGCTCTACCCAGGCCATTGGCGACATTGCCTATAAGCACGCCAGACCCCCAGCAGCAGGTGAGTATTACACCGAGGAGCAGGTGAATGGGATCCGGACAGCTCTGACCGGGCTGACCAGCTCGACCGTGAAAATGGAAGATGCGCTGAAGTATGCGCTGATGGCTAAGGCCGCTGCCGGCGATAACGGCACAGAGCTGAAGTATGGCGACGTTACACTGTCGACATCTGACCCGACGGTGGGAGAGTACTACACGAAGCTGACGGCTTTCCGCGCGGCGCTTGGCAACGTTACGGTGCCCGATGCTCCGGCGGATACTCAAAAGGGCTATGCTTGGTCCGAAATCGAAAATGCTTACAAGGCGCTGCTGGATATCGACACCATGACCCTGGGCGACGGTAAAAACGCAAAGACTACCGCAGAAGTTCGGAAAATGAGTGATCAGGAGAAACAGGACTGGGCTATAGATCTTGCCCGACTTGGATTGACGATCACGGCTAAGAAGGGCCTGTTTTCCGATGCCGTGAACTTTGTGGATGAGGTCACCTCCACGGTCGAGGTTAAGGTGGAAAGGATCGAGTGTAAGGTTCATGTGGTCAAGACGGAGAATGTCCAGGAGGCATATCTGGTGGCGCTGGGCAAGGTAGTGGCCGCCTATGACTACACCGGCAAGGGCGAAAAGCAGCCCTACCTGACCGACAAATACGGCTACGCTGTGGACCTGGCCTTCCGCTCCAATGCTGCCGGCGAGCTGCGCCTGAGCGAGGCGGCTAAGAGAGTTTCCGGAGACAACACGGATACCACCCAGGGCGCGGGCTGCTTCTTCACCGCCGGTGGAGACAGCGACGCTAAGGCTCTGGCAGCGCTGCGCATTGCCTTCGTGGATGCCAGCAACAAGGTGCTGGCCGTGGGCAAGCTGGACACTGCCGCCGCTGAGGGCGGCAAGTATGCCGTGCATCTGTACAGCTTTACGGTGGCCGACGGCGTGCTGACGGTGAGCGACAAGCAGATCGCCAATGACAAGATCCTTGACATGACGGCCAACACGGCTGTGGCTCTGACGGCTGTGGTTTACATGGACGGCGACGCTACCAGCTTCGCCCAGGGCGCCCTTTCCGGCTCCCTGAACCTGCAGTTCTGCACCAGTGCCAATCTGCAGGCTATGAATTACAACAACTATGCCACTGCAGGTCTGAGCTTTACTGGTAAAGACACTACGGCTACTGTGGCCGGCGGCGAAATTGACCTTCCCATCGTGAATATGAACGGCACGAAGATCGCCAACGATAAGCTGACCTGGAAGAGCAGCAACACAGACGCTGCAACGATCGAGAAAGGAAAGATCGTACCTAAGAATGCCGGCAAGACCACGATCTCCGTGGAATATACGGATGGCAGCGGTACCCATACCGGCTCCTATGAGCTGGAGATCACGGGCTAAGTGATCGCGGCAGATCCATAGATATCCTATCAGCGGCGCCTCGCGGAAGGCGCGGGGCGCCGCTGACGTTTCTGCCCCTACAAACCTCCCTTGCCGAAAGGGAGGGGGACCATCCGCACTCTGGCGGAGGGATTTGCGGGGCAAGCAGTAATTCATTAGCAATAACTCGGTGCGGGGAAGGATCCCCCAGTCGGCTTCGCCGACAGCCCCCTTTAGGCAAGGGGGCCAACGACCCCTCAGTCACGGCTGCGCCGTGCCAGCTCCCCTTATAAAGGGGAGCCAATAAAAAATCAACTATAACTTCGATTTTTACCAGCTTATGCTGCTTGAATAGATACAGCGAATTGATTACATAAAGGAGAGCACTCCACATGAGAGAGAAAAACAAGAATCCGGAGGCGGCAAAGGAAAAAAGGACCGGCGGGCAGAAGGTGAGCCTGGCGGTGAACATTATTCTGGCTGTGGCACTGGTGATCGCGGCGCTGTGCGCGTACGTGTCCTTTGTGTCCAAGTCGGGCAACGGTGTGCCGAATATTCTGGGTGTGGAAGTGTTTTCCGTGCAGACGGACTCCATGTACCCCACGCTGAAGCCGGGCGACCTGATCATCGACAAGGCGGTGAAGGATCCGTCCAAGCTCCGGGTGGGCGACATCATCACCTACTGGACGGTTATTGACGGGCAGAGAGTGCTCAACACCCATACTATTTACAACATTTACGACGGCGGCGACTACCTGATCTTCGAGACCAAGGGCGACAACAACAATGTTGTGGACTCCTTAACGGTGCATGAGTCGGAGGTGGTGGGCAAATACTCCACACGCATCGGCGGCGTGGGCAAGGCCCTGGATTTTTTGCAGACCAGCAAGGGATTTCTGATCTGCATTGTGATCCCGGTGGCGCTGTTCTTCCTGTTCCACCTGGTGCAGTTCTTCCGGACGCTGTTTGAGTACCAGAGCGTGAAGAACAGGCTGAAGTTCCAAATGGAGCTGGATGCCCGGGAGGCAGCGCAGGAGACGGAGAAGCCGGAGAGCAAGCAGGAGGCGGCTGCGGAAGCTGCGCCGCCCGCTGCGCCAAAGGAAGCGCCGCCCGCCCAGGACCGGGCCGCCATTGAAGCGGAGCTGCGGGAGAAGCTGAAGGCGGAAATGATGCAGGAGCTACGGGAAGAGATGCGGAAGAACGCCGAAAAAGAGGCGGCTGCCAAGGAGGCGGCAGAAAAGAAAACGGATGAATAAGCGGCCGAAGGCCGGGTACCTGGGGGAGAGAAGACACGATGGGTAATTTTATGAAATATTTTCTGCAGGATTTCGGCAGTATCGGCCGCTCTCTGTGGAATGTGTTCAGTGACTTTTTCGCTTTCCTGGGGAACCTGCTGAACTTTCCCAAGCGCATGAAGGCCATTGAGGCCTATGCCGGGGAGTTTTCCACCGGGGACTGGATATTGATGCTGATCGCCAATATCCTGCTGCTGGCTATCATCGTGATCGGGATGATCTTCCTGGTGCGGCTGCTGCGGAGGCTGTTTCGCTTCCGGGTGCCGGTGAAGGAGCATGAGGCGCTGACAAAGCAGGTGAAGGATCTGCAGCGGGATCTGCTGCGCTCCAACTACGAGAAGGACAAGCTGCTGCAGATGAAAATGGCAGAGCTGGGCATGAGCCAGCAGGACATTGAAAAGCAGCTGGCCGAGGGGGAGGAGCAGGAGGAATTTGTGCCCTCCGGCAACCGGAATACCATCCAGTCTCCCTGCGTAAACCCCGAGGACAGCCGATTCTTCCGGCTGACCATGGTGGATAACTACTATAAAACGGAGTATAAGCCTCCGGTTTATGACAACAGCATTACGCTGCCGGAATTCTGCGACCGGTTTCGCCGGTATGCGGCGTCGGAGCTGGGACTGTACTATGACATCAGCATGATGCGCGCCTTTGTGGCCGCTATGGGCACCGCCCGCATCATCATTCTGCAGGGTATTTCCGGTACCGGTAAAACGTCGCTGGCTTATGCCTTCGGCAAGTTCGTGGGCAAGGACACCAGCCTGGTGCCGGTGCAGCCGGCCTGGCGTGAGCGGACGGAGCTGTACGGCTACTACAACGAATTCACTAAGAAATACACGGAAACAGAGTTTTTGAAGGCCGTTTATGAGGCCAACTACTACCGGGATCCTCATCTGGTGATCCTGGATGAGATGAACATCGCCCGCGTGGAGTACTACTTCGCGGAGATGCTGTCGATCCTGGAAATGCCCATCAAGTCCGACTGGAAGGTGGATGTGGTTTCCGCCGTGTGGGACAACGACCCGTGCCTGATCGATAACGGCGTCATTCCCATTTCGGATAACGTGTGGTTCGTAGGCACCATCAACAACGACGACTCCACCTTTGCGGTGGCGGATAAGGTCTATGACCGTGCCGTGCCCATTGACCTGGATAGCCGCGCGGAGCCTTTCGAGTGTGAAAAAACAGAGGCGGTGACGGTGTCCACCGAGCATCTGGAGGCGCTGTTTGCCCAGGCTCGGGACAGCTACCCGCTGTCCGAGGACATGGAGAAGAAGCTGGACGAGCTGAACGCATACCTTGTTAAGAACTTCAAGCTGGCGTTCGGTAACCGCATCATCAAGCAGACGCGGGACTTTGTGCCGGTGTATATCGCCTGCGGCGGCACGGAGGTGGAGGCTGTGGACTTCATGGTGGCCAAAAAGGTGCTGCGTAAGTTCGAGTCTCTGAGCCTGGGATTCATGAAGGATCAGCTGGCCAAGTTCGAGGGGTATCTGGATAAGCTCTTTGGAAAGAACAAAATGGTTAGCTGCAAGGAGTATCTGGAGTACCTGAAGCGGAATAATTAAGCGCCACCGATTGGTATTTTTCTGCGGGACGCACGCAATAGCATAGACTTTCGGCCCCTTCCGGCTAAGGATCTTATCCGGGAGGGGCGCTGTGGCAAAGAGACAGAAAAGAGTTAAAAACTGGAAGATCCGGGGAGATAAGGGAGGACGGCCTTATGGCGCAGACAACGAAAAAGAAAAACGGGGCCAAGACTCTCCCGGTCGATGAGGTCTACAATAAGTTTACCCGCAGCGTGATCCGGGCTCTGGGGAGCAATGAATTTTACCAGTTTTTTATGGACGCGGTGTCCAAGGCGGACAACGAGATCCAGTTTTCCAACCGCAAGGAAGTGAAGTCCATCGACCCGGCCTGGGTGGACGCGGTGGAGGAGTCCCTTCAGGGGCTGCAGCATATTATCAATCTGCCCCGGCAGGAGATCAAAGAGGACGAACTGATCGTGAACGTGGCCCACGCCAAGAAAACCGGGCAGGATGTGGTGCGGCATCTGGCCAGCCATGCCGGCCTGGTGGAGAATTACGACGCGGAAAGCGGCAGCGTGCGGCCCAGCCGGGTGATGCAGAAGTATCGGGAGGAGAGCCTGGGCCTGTATGAGAACAGGCTGGTCTTCACCACCATCGAGATGGCCTACCACTTTGTAAAGATCCGCCATGATGCGCTGTTTCAGGCCATGAGCGACGAGTTCGGCGCCAAGCTGAAGCTGCGCAGCGACATGGAGAGCGCTACGGAAAAGGTACACATGGATATGTTTCTGCATATCCGCAACACCGAGAGCATTTTGGACACCGACGCCAAAAACCGGGATATGTTTGACCGCATCAGCCGGCTGTACCGGGTGCTGGGGGTGTTTATGAATTCGCCGTTTGCCAGGCAGATGAGCCAGTTTGACCGGGTGAAGGGCGCCATACACAAGACCAATATATTGAAGCGAAATCCGGATTACAAGGCGGCGGTGAAGCTGCTGGAGTTCCTGCGCAGCTACGACCAGATCGGCTATGCCATTGCCGTGGTGGAGCAGAATCCGGAGGTGGACGAGACATTCCAGAGAGACATTTTCCAAAATGTCCTGTTTAACTATATCGTGCTGAAGGGACACCTGGAGGACGAGCGTGACCGGGCCCTGCCCGTAAAGCGCAAGCCCAAGCAGCGCACCCTGAAGCCTAAGTTCATCCATCAGATCATTGAGGAGCTGACGGAGGACTATGACCTGCCGGATGTGGAGATTCGCAAGGTCCTCATTGAGGAGCTGACCAAAGAGCAGCTGATGCAGGAGGAGAAAGCGGAGCGGCTGCGCCTGGTGGAGGAGCAGAAGCAGAGAAAGCTGGAGGAGGCAAAGCGGGCCAAGGAGGCCCAGGAGGCCGAGCGCCAGCGTATCCGGGCCGAAAAGGCTGCCCAGCAGGAGCGTGTCCGCAAAGAAAAGGAGCTGCAAAAGCAGAAAGAGATTTACGAGCAGATGCAGCGGGAGGCGGAGCTGCGCCGCAGAAAGAATCTTCTGGCGGCGGAGCTGGAATACTTCCGGGAGCACCTGCCCGAGCGCATTGAGCAGCGCCGTATTGCCCAGGAAAAGTCCGAGGAGGCCCGACGGCAGCAGGAGTATCTGGAGGCCCAGCGGCTGAAAGAGGAGCAGGAGCAGCGCCACAGAGAGGAAGCGGAGCGCCAGCAGATCCGAGACGAGCAGGCAGAGCGCCAGGAGCGGCTGCTGCAGCAGCAGGAGGCCCAGGAGCGCCGCCGTCAGGAGAGAGCAAAACGGGAGGAGGAAGCCCGGCAGCTGCGCCAGGCCCAGCGCAAGGAGGCACTGGAGCAGCTATCCCCCGTGCTGCAGGAACTGCAGCGGCTCAGAGAGGACATAGACCGGGGAAAAACGGAACGCAGAGAGCAGGAGGAGCGCATAAGACAGGAGGCGGAAAGGCGCCGGGAGGAGATCCGGCAGCGCCGCGCCCAGAAAAGGTAAAGCATGAGCAGCATCAAACGACGGTATCAAATCAGAATATTGGCCTCGGCGCTGCTGATCGTGCTGTCGCTGTCTATGCTGGTCATGGTGACCTTTGCCTGGTATGTGATGTCCACGGCGCCGGAGGTGAGCGGGATGCAGATCAAGATCGGCTCCGATACCATTCAGGTCGCGCCGGACTGCACCGATACGACCGGCCAGCACTACCCCGGCACATTTCAGGGGGCCTTGGAGGTGCAGGAAAACACAAGCCTTCTGGAGAACTTCTGGGGGCTTATCCCTGTGTCTACAGCGGACGGAAAGCACTGGTTTTCCGCCACCTATCAGCCGCTGGAGCAGGGGGGAGAGCAGGTGGAGGACACGTATCTGGAGGATACGATCCTGCAATATGCAAACCGGACGACCCGCCCCCAGAGCGGAGGAAACTATCTGTATCTGGACTTTTGGGTGGTCTCGCCTAAGGATTATGACCTGCGCGTGTCCACGGCGGACCAGGGCAGCGACCAGAGCGGCAGCTATGTGAAGGTATTTCCCCAGGTGACGGAGGAGAACGGCACGTTTGCGCTGGACGAGAGTCAGCGGCAGGCGGAGGCCAGCGTCCGCATCGGTTTTTTGGTCAATGAGGATGCGGTGAGCTCGGAGCGCTATAAACAGAGCGAGGGTTATGACTCCGCCTATAAGATCCTGCGGGGAAACTACCAGGAGCCGGGATACAGACCCGATGATTCCGAGACCCAGTTTACCATTTATGAGCCCAACTGCGACTGGCATGTGCAGACCCAGGAAAACGGGAAGTATCTGCAGACCCAGCCCTTGGCCTGGAAGGACGGAAAGGTGCAGTCGGTGACGCTGGAGAGCGCGGGTGTCCGGGTGGCCGCTCAGACCCAGTCCACCTGGACAAAAACCGAGGACAACAGCCAGTCCAGACTGGCCCGGGACCTGGAAATGGCGCTGCTGGATGCAAAGGTGTCCAAGAAGGACATCACCGATGCCAAAAGCGCGCAGGAATATCTGATGACGCGGTTTATCCAGGGGGAGACCACAGGATATATTTCCAGCGGCCGATTTATTGAAAATTCCAATTCGCTGCAAAATGAGGCGGCCACGGCAGATATGGCACAGGCCGGGGCTGCGGCAGACGCAGCGATCGTGAGCCTGAAGAAAAATGTGCCCCAGCGGATCCGGATGTTTGTGTGGCTGGAGGGACAGGACACAGACTGCACCAATGAGGCGGCCCTGAAGACGCTGCTGATCAATCTGGAGCTGGCGGGCGAATCAAAAAAGTAAAGGACAACCAATCTTCCTATGACGGAAACATCGCAGATGAATAACATCAACCAAGCCCAAAATAGGCCGGTCCGCCGCCGAAGCGGGTGGATATCGGCCATCCTCGCCGCCGTTATGGTGGCGGTGCTGGCTGTGCTTCTGATCGCGGTGAAGACGCAGGGCTATGCGAAGCTATTCGGAAGAAGCGTATTCCGGGTGGCCACAGGCAGCATGGAGCCGACCATCCGGATCGGTGCGCTGCTGATGGCGGAGGACTGCGGCATCGACCAGATACAGGTGGGCGACATTGTGTGCTTTCGGTCAGAGGACGGAGATACCAGAGACTGGGTCATCACCCACCGGGTGGTCTCGGTGCTGAAAAGCGGCGATGGAGACACCGTTTTGGAGACCAAGGGCGATGCCAACGGCGCGGTGGACAGCCGCTATGTGACCCGGGAAAACCTCATCGGAAAAGTGACCTGGTATACAGGGGAGGGAAATCTATTGTCAAGCGGGATCGGATTTCTGACAAGTGGATTCGGATTTTTAACGCTGATCATACTGCCCTGCCTGTTTATATCGGGCTTGCTGCTCAGCCGCAGTGTGCGGCAGATCCGGAAGGATATTGCACGGCTGCAGGAGGAGGCGGACCGGGAGCCTTTGAAGCCCGAGGAGATGGAAGCGCTGCGCCGAAAGATCAAAGAGGAGCTGCTGGCGCAGCGGGAGAGTATGCTTGCTGAAATAGAGGACCAAATGCAGCAGGGGGACGAAAATGAAGGACAACCAGAACAAGTCCATAAGGAGCAAGGCGAAGGAAAAGATACAGGCGCTGCTGGGGGAGCCGAAGACTGAAAGCGGACGCATCCGTCGGCGGGTGGCCGGTCAGATCGGCGTGACCTGTGTGGCCGTGCTGATGATCGGAGCGATCCTGTTTGCCCTGACCAGCGCTTGGTATACCAACACCATCCAGGCCAATGAGATCTCCCTGAAAACGGGCAAATGGAACTTTGACGGGACCATTACCCTGGGCGGCGAGCAGAATGGAAAGCTGGATCTGGGCGAGCTTTACCCCGGGGACAGCCGTCTGCTGCCGGTGACCATTGAAAACGCCGACAGCCGGGGTGTGAATATCCGGGTGGAGGCGGACAAGAGTTTGCTGAGCACGGAGATGCAAAAACGCATTTACCTGTATGTGGAGAAGGAAGCTCAGGACGGCACCAAGACCCGGCATTATCTAAACAGCCTTTCCGGCTATATGTACGCTGTGGGCGCGGGGCAGACCCTGTATATCACAAGCGAGAAAAAAACAGGTCTTTCCGACAAGCAAGTGCAAAACGGCACGGAGCTGCTGCACCTGCAGTGGACGTACGATGTGACGGGTTATTTTCTGCTGGGCACGGTGAGCGCGGATGGGTCGGCGGTTACCGGAAAAACGGAGGACGGAAAGCCCGAGTACCTGATGCCTGTGACATACGACCTGGACCGGGCGCAATTTGACGGAAGCGGAAAGCTGGCATCGGTGACGGAATACCAGACCCAGGAAAACGGATCGGCAGGCTATACCGTCACCAGCCGTGAGGACTATTTGAAGAGCCTGTTCCAGCAGTATGCAGAGGAATACAATATCAACGCAGCGGCCTATGATAAGGTCGAAACTGCCACCCGGGGCCAGTATTATGCTGTGGACGTGGACGAGAACGGCTACGGTGTGTGGCTGTATCTGGCGGACCTGAGCGACATTGAGAAGGAGACCGCCTGGGATCAGACGGCGGCCCAAAATGAGAGCGCCCAGTCTGCGGCGGTAAAGCTGGTTTTTAAGGGACAGAATCAGACCACAAGTGAGTGAGGAATGACCATGCAGCGTGTGCGCACACACATTTTCATATTGCTGATGCTGCTGTGCGGCGCACTTATGCTGGGCAGCGTGACCTTTGCCAAGTATCAGACGGAGACGGGGAAGACCCTGTCTGCCGGCGTGCGAAGCCGCTGGACACCGGTGGCCGGCACAGACAGCTGGACTATGACCAGAAACGGCGCTGCATGCCGCTTTACCATTCAAAACTCCACCTCTACGGAAAAAACGGTGGCCGTTCGCGTGCTCATCGGCGAGCAGGAAAGCGTGCATAGCGAGCTGTATATAAAAACGACTAAAGACGGGGCGGAAAGCAGTACGGCCCTGGAGATGCACCACATGAGTGACATGGGCTCCACGCTACAGAAGGCATACGGAAGTAGCGGATACATATACTGCGCCGATGCGTCCGGAAAGGAAATGACCTGGACCATCAGCAGCGGCGGCACCCTGGAGGGGACCATTGTAGACCCGGAGCTGGCAAGCGTAGAGGGGCTGGACGGGAACGTGCAGATCCTGGTGAGCCAGCGGGGCTGAGCGATCCATACCGCCCGGGCAGCGGGGACGTCCCGCCGCTATAAGACTTAGGCGGGCAGCCTGCCGGGCAGGAGCAGAGACCCTTTCGGGGAAAGGATTAGGAGAATGACAAACGCAGAATATCGACGCCGGCGCAGAGCCGTTCGGGTGCCGGAGTTCTTCCGCAAAAAAATGGTTATGATATTCGCGATGCTTCTTTGCAGCGCTATTTTAGTGGGCCTGGCGACCTATGCGTGGTTCCTTCTGTCATCGAACCCGGAGGTACGCGGCATCACCGCCACGGTGGGTGCCAACGGCAGCCTGGAGATCGCGCTGCTGAACAATGAGACGGGCGGCAACACATCGCTGATCGAGGCGGATATAGGCGACGCCATATCCGTTGTGGGAGCGGTGGAAAGCAATATAACCTGGGGCAACCTGGTGGATCTGGGCGACGCCAGCTATGGGCTGAACACGGTGGTGCTTTACCCGGCGGAGCTCAATGAAACAGACGGTGATCTGAACGTACCGTCCATGCTGAAGATCCCCCATGTGGGGCCGGATGGCCGGGTGGACCGGATCTCGGCCAATTCGGTGGCGGCTATCTATAATGGGGCGGCGTTCTCTACCAAGGACGCCCTCTACGGCGTGCGGGCCATCGGCGCATTGAGCGACGGAGACGACAGGGAGGGCTATCTGGCGGCGGCCAAGCGAGCCTTTGAGACCAGCCGGGCCTCGGCCCAGTCCACGGCCATGGCGGCCATTTCTAATCACAACTCGATTTTAATGGGTATTGCCATCTCCCAGCTGGAGGGCCTGACCGTCAGCTACAGCTATAACCAGCTGGTGGAGATCCAGGTGATGATGGCGGAGATCCGCAATTCCCTGAACTATATCCTCACCTGCTATAAGCAGGCCATTATTGCAACGGCTGCGGCCAATCCGCAGCTCTCCAACGGCGATTTTGAGGGGATCCGGCTGGGTGTTGCCCAGGCCAAGGGAAACGAGCTGGCCAGCTATGCGGGCAATTTCCCGTCCGGGGTAACGACCAAGGACCTGGACGCGCTGCAAAACAGCATTGAAAAAGCCAACGTGGCCATTGACCTGTGCAATCGGCTGTTTTACAAGGACTACGGAACGGAGAATGAAACTCCCGTCCCCAATACCACCCGCTTTACATCTAAGCAGGTGGAGCCCATCACCAACATGATCGCCAACCCCAAGACCCTTTCTCTGGATGAAATTCAGAAAACGAGGACCGTGACCCTCACCGCCAGCCAGGGCGAGGGCCTGCTGACGGATATCGCGGATTATATCGGCGACTACACCGCCACCATGGACGAGGGGACCGCTTACATAACCACGGAAAAGCAGGGCGGAAAAGGCCTGCTCTCGGCCATCCATCTGGATGCGCTGACGGCTCCGGCCATTACGCCGGGAGAGAATACCAATAACTCCACGGTATCCGAGTTTTACGGCTATGTAGTGGATCTGGCGCTGCGGTCCAACGCGGCTACAGACCTTTTGCTGCAGAGCCAGGCGGCGGACCGGATCTATTCCGACGGCGTGGGCGCCACTGCCGGGGCCGGCAGTAAGGCCACTTATACCTTTATGGCCGGCATGTCGGAAACCCAGGTGAAGGCGCTGCTGTCGGCAGTCCGGGTGGTATTCTTTGACCCGGACAGCGGCCGGATCTATGGCAAAGCCCGGCTGGAGGAGCCGACCATTGTGGGAATAACCGCCAAGGCAGGGCTCTACCTGTGCGCCCAGGATGGAACCCTGCTGGGCGACCGGGCGGCCCTTATGAGCCTGGATCCGGCGGTGCCGAAGAAGCTTTCCGTTCTGGTGTATCTGGACGGGGAAAATCTGGATAACGGCGCGGTGATCAATGCGGAAAACTCCGGGTCGCTGGCGCTGAATCTGCAGTTTGGCAGCTCGGTGAAGCTGAATCCCATGGTGGATGAGGAGCTGAAGAACGCAAAGTCCGACTGACGGAGACATGAGTGTATGAAAAAAGAGGCTGAGTATGGCGGACGAGATCCTGCAGGAAGAAAAAAGTAAAAAGCGGCTGCGGTCTTTGCTGCCGGTGGTCATCGTTCTGGCTATTATGCTGGCGACCTCTGTGGTGGCCTGGTTTACCATCAGCAAAACGCCACGGGTGAACAATATGGCCCTGTATGTAAATGCGCCTGTGGGGCTGGAGCTTGCGGCATCCTACGACGCAAAAGACGAGGACTGGGGGCAGAATCTGGATTTCACAGAGCTGCTGCCGGCAGGGCTGTACCTGAAGCCGGTTACCTGGTCGGAGGCGCAGCAGAGCTTCCTGACGGCCAAATATGACCGGGACGGGAGACTTCTCAACACGCTGAGAAGATTAACGGACCAGGAGGATGCCAACGGCTCCGGAGGAAAGGGATACTATATCCACGCCGTTTACTATGTCCGGTCCGACCGGCCCTGCAAGGTGGGTCTGGCGGACGCAGCGGAGATAAACGGCGGAGAAAACGGCTTCGGCACTTATCTTGTGGGCCTGCCGGAGTGGAACGGCGTAGGACATACGGACCTGGGCGGCGGCGCCCAGTATGCGGCCCGGGTGGGCTTTCGCATTACAAAGGTCGATGCCCAGACGGGGACGGACCTGGGCGAGAGCCAGATGTTCGTCTATGAACCCAACGCCGACAAGCATCTGGATGGCACTATCCAGTATCTGCACACGAAAAGCGTGGACGGGACGGCGGATCTTGTGCCCCAGGACCGGCTGATCACCCAGACATTTTCCACCTGGTCGGATGCGTCTCCGGCGGATCGCAATGTGACCATCAAGACATTGGGGAGCTTTATACAAAGCACGGACCTGTTCACTCTGGGGGCGGATGATATGGCGCGGGTGGACATGTATGTTTGGATCGAGGGACAGGATCATGACTGCTTCGGCCTGCCGGAGGAGTCGGCTCTGTTTGCCAATATTCAGTTTAAGGCGGACTATTCCGCGCAGTCCGGTATGTCGAACATCGGCTGAGGCGGGTGAAGACGATATGAGGAGCGAGGATGACAAAGCAAAAAGGAAAGATCGAGGCATCGGAGCAGACCATAGAGGAGCTTAGAGGCCAGGAGAGCAAGGGAAAGCGGATCGCGAGCCTGGTGATCAATATTCTGCTGGGCATTGCCATTGTGCTGGCGGCTATCTGCACTTATGCGTCCTATGTGAGGACGTCCGGCACCGGTGTGCCGAACTTGTTCGGCATACGGTTCTTTTCGGTGCAGACGGACTCCATGTATCCCCAGATCCAGCCCGGCGATATGATTTTTGACACCGGCATCCGGGACACCGGGGAACTGAAGATCGGGGACGTGATCACCTATTGGACGGTGATCGACGGAAAGCGGACGCTGAATACCCACCGGATCGTGGAGATCTACGATGGCGGCGGCTACCTGGTGTTTGAAACCAAGGGCGATAAGAACGATGTAAATGACGCCCTGACGGTGCACGAGTCGGAGGTCGTCGGCCAATGGAAGGGTGCACGGATACACGGCCTGGGCAAAGTGATGGACTATCTGCAGACCAGCAAGGGATTTCTCCTGGTGGTGGTGATCCCCACGGCGCTGTTCTTCCTGTTTCACCTGATCCAGTTTTTCCAGGTACTGTTTGCGTACAACGCTGTGAAGAATCGGATCCTGTACGAGCAGGAGCGAAAGGAGAAAGAGGCAGCTCAGAGCCCGGCGGCACCGGATCGGTCCCAGATCGAGGCAGAGGTGCGGGCACAGCTCCGGGCTGAATTGGAAGCGGAAATGAAGCTGCGCATGGAAGTGGAGCAGGAGGTGCGCGAAGAATTGCGGCGTGAGCTTGCGGAGGAAGAGAAGACGCAGGCGCAGCCGGATCCGGAGAACGATGAAATGTAAAAAACTCAAAAAATGAAGATATTTTTCGCTAAAATATGATATTAACACCATTTTTGAAGGCCTGAAAAGCAGAAAATACTGGAATATATTTGTTTTTCAAGGTTGACAGCTATGGTAGAATATAAATGATACTGGTTTATTATGGAATATTCTTAGGTTTAGTGCGAAATTTGACAAATTTTGCACAAATAAGCGGATATAAAGAGAAAATACGCGCTGCCTGGAGATGGGCAGACGCGACACCCGATGAAAGCAAAGTGACGAAAAAGTTAGGATAAAAAGACCAGAGGGAGGACCACACGATGTCAAAGGAAAAGATGCTTGCAATGCAAAAACAGGTAACGGGGAAGCTGATGGCGGCGATCTCTATGCTGCTGGTCTCGGCGATCCTCATGTGCCTGACTTCTTATGCGTGGTTTATTTTGTCGACGGCGCCGGAGGTGTCGAATTTGAAGACCACCGCCGGGGCCAACGGGGCGCTGGAGATCGCGCTGCAGAGCACCAATAAGGACGGCACCGGCCGGGCGGACATCACCTCTGCGGTGGGCAGCTCCCATGCGAAAAATAGCGCCACAGTGTCGAATACATATTGGGGCAACGTGGTGGACCTGACAGAGGGCTACGGGCTGGAGCATGTGACGCTGTATCCCTCGCGGCTGAAGCTGAACGCTACCACGGTGAACGGCCAGACCAGCTATGCGGTGGACACGGGCAGCATTTTGCAGGTGCCGCAGTTTGGCCAGGACGGGCGCGTGACCTCTCTTTTGAACGCCACCAAGACCCATTTTGACGGCGATAAATTTACCACCGGGAGCAACTGGGGCGTGAATGTACTGGGCGCGGTGAGCGAGAATGTGGGTGAGGAGGACACCATTGTCCTGACC
>CAKTZK010000004.1 GCA_934635515.1 uncultured Oscillospiraceae bacterium | reverse complement strand
ATGTTATATAGCTGCCGGTAGGCGTCCTTCCCGGCCTGGCTGTGCAGCAGGACATCCGCCTTCAGCAGCACAAACATCTGGTTCAGGGGCTCATTGGGGTCGTAGATGCGGATGCTGTGGTAGATGTTGGTGCCGCCGGCGGTGACGGTCCAGCCCTTGGGGATGGTGATGCTGAAGTCGGCGGACTCGTATTTCTCCGTCTCCACGGACTTAGCCGCCGTGGGGGTGATGGTCACTTTATCGCCCCCGCAGGCTGTCAGAGACAGGATGAGGAGCAGGGTCAGCAGCAGGGATAGAGCTTTTTTCATGTTCGTTTTCCTCCTTTTTTTGCATTACCAGGTGGTGTCGAAGCTGACGGGACTGTAGCGGCCGTAGTCGCCGTAGCCCTCGGTGATGACGTCCTGAATGGGCAGGACGGTGTAGTCGTCGGTGATGACGAAGCCCGCGGAGATGCAGCAGACGTCGCTGTAAAAGTCCGTGAGCAGGGTGATCTTGCGCAGGGCTATGGGGCAGTTGGGATGGGTGGCCGAGGGGAAGTAGGGGGACACGGAGCCGTCCGGAGCCAGCTGGGCGGCGGTATCGGAGTTGTCCAGAGGTGCGGAGCCGTAATACAGCTCGTAGAAAGCCTGGTCGGTCATAAGAATGTTGCAGTTAAAAAGGCGAATGGGGGTCTCGTCTCCGATGGCGGACAGGTCCAGGTCAAAGGCGATGTACTCCCGCCAGCCCATACTGCGATACCAGTTCCACCCGGTGGTGTCCGGATCCAGGTACTGGGCGGGGAAAAGCAGACTGACCTTCCCATCCAGAAAAACGACGGTGGGGCCGCCGTTGTTATACACCTTGTCGGCATTGAGATACTCGGCGGTGCAGTCCTCCAGGGTCTTGCCGTCCGCGTCGTAGCGGTACACCTTGGAAAAGAGAGCGGACTGGTCGCTGTCCAGGGGGTGGGCGGAGAAGGGGTTGGCGCTGACCTTATACGCCGCGCCGCCCTTGAGGTACAGGGTGCCCATCTCGCCGTCGTAGGTCAGGTGCCAGGAGACCACATCGCTGCCGGGAAGGACACCCGCCTGCCAGAGGCTTTGGCCGTTGAAGGAGGGGGTGTTGAGGTTAGCCAGGTACAGCTTGCCGCCGGAGAGTACAATGTCATTGATGTCGGCGGCACTGCTGTGGTCCACATTGCAGTCAAATTCCGAGGTCAGGTCGATGATGCCCTCCGCGCCCACCAGCTTCTGATAGTCGGACTGGCCATAGTCGATGCCCCGGTTTTTCAGCAGATACTGCTCCAGCGTCACCGGCTCCTGGCCGGTGGCGGCGGTTTGCCCATCGCCCTTTGCACAGCCCGGCAGCAGGTACAGGGCCACCGCGGCGCACAGGACCAGGGCCGCCCGGGAAAGATGCTTGTGCTTTTTATATTGTGCCATAGGATATTCCTTTCTCTTTTTATGTGGGGCGTCCATGGGATGCTATATCCCTAAATATAACATAAACCGGGACAGGAGCCATGGAGATTTCAAAAGTGGCAGCGGCCAATTTTGAAAACAAAAACCCGCCGCAGCGCGCAGCTGCGGCGGGAGATACAGTTTCACAGTTTATACCGATCGGGTGCGGTAGTATTTTTTGGCGCAGAATTCCCGGCGGACCTCAACGATGCCCGCATCCTCCATCCAGCCGACGAAGCTGGTGAAATTCCGCTCCACAATGCTGTACTTCAGCTGATTGTGGGTGCGGATGTTTTCCTTTTTGCAGAACTGGTAGATCCACTGGTCAAAGGCCATGCCGTCCTCCAGGCAGGAGAGCATCTCCTGGGTCTTGGCCTCGTAAAAACGGATGTTTTCACCGATAAGGTCGGTGATGTCCGTCAGCACCTCCTTGTGGGCCACGATGTAGGCCGGGCAGCGCAGGTCATAGAGGCTGCGCTTGCTCTCCAGGTCCCGGGCGATGAACAGGGAGGTGGGGAGCTTGGCGGCCTCGATCTCCGAGCGGCTGATGAGGCAGTCTCCCAGATAGGCCACGCCGTCGGGGGTGATGATGCCGATGTGCCCCGCGCTGTGGCCGGGCAGCTGTAAAATGCCGAATCTGGCCCCGCAGAATTCCAGCTCCCTGGCGTCCGGAGCGATGATAACGTCGGCGGTGAAGCACTCCTCCAGGAAAATTTCGTGGCTGTGGCCGTAGGTCAGGGGCACATAGTTGGCCCGGTAGGAATCGGGGTTTACGGAGATACCCGCCTCGATGAGCTGTATAGCCGCCAGGGCGCCGTAGCGCTGCTGCAGATAGCGGACGTTTCCGGTGTGGTCAAAATGGGCGTGGGAGCAGAGGATCCCCTTGAGGTGAAGGCCGTTATCGTCCAGCAGATGGGTCAGGGCGCTGCGGTCCAGCTTGGCGTAGCCCGTGTCCAGCAGGACGATGTCCGTGTCGTTGAGTTTATAGATAGGCAGCAGGGCTGTGGCACCGTCGGCCACATAGGTGCTGCCGTATACATGGTGAAGCTCCATAATGCTGTTCCTCCTTTGCGTGATTTCATTATAACTCATAGACGGAGAAAAACAAGACCGGCCTTTTACGAAAATTCCATTTACAAAACGGCGAAAATAAGGTAAAATGTTGTGAGTAATAAAAACAGGAGGATTCGTATGGACGAACCGAAGTATAAGCGGGTGCTGCTGAAGATCAGCGGCGAGGCCCTGGCGGGCGAAAAGCACTTTGGCCTGGACTTTGGCGTTATGGGCCAGGTGGCGGACGTCATCAAGGAATGTGTACAGATGGGCGTGCAGGTGGGCATCGTCATCGGCGGCGGCAATTTCTGGCGCGGCGTGAAGAACGGCGAGGGCTATATCGAGCGCACCCGGGCCGACCACATGGGCATGCTGGCCACGGCTATGAACTGCATGGCCATGGCCGATGTGCTGGAGCAGAAGGGCGTGGATGTGCGCGTGCAGACCGCTCTGGAGATCAAAGAGGTGGCCGAGCCTTATATCCGCGCCCGGGCCATCCGGCACCTGGAAAAGGGCCGCGTGGTGATCTTCGGCTGCGGCATCGGCAGCCCGTTTTTCTCCACGGATACCGCGGCGGTGCTGCGGGCGGCGGAGATCGGGGCGGACGTGATCCTGCTGGCTAAGAATATCGACGGCGTGTACGACTGCGACCCGGCAAAATTCGCCAACGCCAAGAAGTTCGATTCCATCACCTATGACGATGTGCTGGCTCAGCACCTGTCCGTTATGGACAGCACTGCCACCAGCCTGTCCATGGATAACCACATTCCCGTGCTGGTCTTTGCCCTGAAGGATCCCAAGAACATCCTGCGCGTCCTGCGCGGAGAGAAAATCGGAACAATAGTGAAGGAGGCATAACCCATGCTGAAAGACGAATACAAGATCTACGAAGAAAAGATGAAAAAGAGCATCGAGTCTGTAAAGAGCGACTTTGCCGCCGTCCGCGCGGGCCGCGCCAACGCCTCTGTGCTCAACCGCATTTCCGTGGACTATTACGGCACCCCCACCCCCATCCAGCAGGTGGGCAGCGTCGCGTCCCCGGACCCCCGGACCCTGGTCATCACCCCCTGGGACGGGTCCCTGCTGCGGGCCATTGAAAAGGCTATTTTGGAGTCTGACCTGGGCATCAATCCCCAGAACGATGGCAAGTGCATCCGCCTGTCCTTCCCCCAGCTCACCGAGGAGCGCCGCAAGGAGCTGGTGAAGCAGATCCACAAGTACTCCGAAAACGGCAAGGTGGCCGTGCGCAATATCCGCCGGGACGCTATGGATAAGTTCAAGAAGATGCAGAAGGCCTCCGAGATCACCGAGGACGAGCTGAAGACTGCGGAAAAGGATCTCCAGAAGATCACCGACGACAACTGTAAGGAGCTGGATAAGCTCCTGGAGACCAAGGAAAAGGAACTGATGTCGGTCTGATGGGTCTGTTTTCTAAAAAAGTCTCTCATAAGGCGGGGCAGGTGGATAAAAGCCGCCTTCCCCGCCACATCGCTATCATTATGGACGGCAACGGTCGTTGGGCGAAGAAGCGCGGGCTTCCTCGTACTGCCGGACATAAGGTTGGCGCGGATACCTTTCGCAAGATCGCCCTGTACTGCAAGGCCCTGGGGGTAGACTACCTGACGGTGTACGCCTTTTCCACGGAGAACTGGAAGCGGCCCGCCGACGAGGTGAACACCATCATGGGGCTGCTGAAAAAATACATGCTGGAGGCCATCGACACCATGGAGCGGGACCGGATGAAGCTCCACTTTTTCGGGGATCTCTCCGCCCTGACCCCGGAGCTGCAGGACCTGGCGAAAAAGGCCGACGAGGTGGCCGCCCGGGTACACGGCTTCCAGGCCAATATCTGCCTGAACTACGGCGGCCGGGACGAAATTCTCCACGCCGCCCGGGCCTGCGCCGCGGCGGGGGAGGAGATAACGGAGGAGAACTTTGAAAAGCATCTCTATTCCGCCGGCATCCCCGACCCGGAGCTGATCATCCGCCCCAGCGGCGAGCTGCGGCTTTCAAACTTCCTGCTGTGGCAATGCGCGTATTCGGAGTTTTACTTCTGTGACACGCTGTGGCCGGATTTTTCCGAAAAGGATCTGGACGCGGCCATTGTGGCCTACCAGCAGCGGGACCGGCGCTTCGGCGGCGTGAAGTAAGAGATATATAAACGAGGAACTTGAGCTATGAAACAGAGAATACTGGTGGCGGTGGTGGGTATACCGCTGCTGCTTTTGGTGTTGTGCTGGGCCCCCCACTGGGCCACGGCGGCGCTGCTGGCGGCCCTGGGCATCATCGGGGCCCATGAGCTTCTGGCTGCGGTCAGCGGCCCGGAAAAGACAAAGAGCCTGTGGGTCCTGGCGGGCGTTCAGGCCGTGCTGACGGTGTTTTCCACCTATGCGGAGATGGATGCCTATAAGGGAACGGTCCTGGCGGCGGTGCCCTGGCTGCTGTGCGCCTCCATAGCACTGCTGTTTTTCTTGGCGGTGCGGTGGTATGGCCGGGAAAACGCCATTGCGTTTCAGGATATCTGCGCGGTGCTGCTGGGGGGCGTGGCCATTCCCCTGGCTATGAGCTGCCTGCTGCGGCTGCGGCTGCTGACCTACGGCGGCGGCCTGGTGCTGATGCCCCTGGTGGCGGCGTTCATGAGTGACTCCGCGGCCCTGTTTACGGGTATGGCCTGCGGCAAGCACAAGCTGGCCCCCAAGGCCAGCCCTAAAAAGACCGTGGAGGGCGCCGTGGGCGGCCTCATCGGCGGCGTGCTGGGCATGGTCATTTTCCGCATCGTGTTCTATTTCATCACCGTGGAGCCGCTGTCCATCGGCTGGTGCATGGTCATCGGCCTGGTGGGCGCGTTTATGGGCCAGCTGGGCGATCTGAGCTTTTCCATCATCAAGCGCCAGTTCGGCATCAAGGACTACGGCCGACTGCTGCCGGGCCATGGCGGTGTGCTGGATCGGTTTGACAGCGTTATTTTCGCCGCCCCGGTGGTGTGGATGATCGCTGTGAGCGTGGGAATGTGAGAAAAAATGAGCAACTGTATTTCCGTTTTGGGCAGCACCGGCTCCATCGGCCGGCAGACGCTGCAGGTGGCCCAGGAGCTGGGCCTGCGGGTGGCGGCCCTCACCGCCGGAAGACAAATTGATCTATTGGAGCAGCAGGCACGGCAGTTTCGCCCGTGCCTTGCTGCCGTGTATGAGGAGGCGGCGGCCCGGGCGCTGCGGGAGCGGCTGAAGGATCTGCCCATCCAGGTCATGAGCGGCATGGAGGGCCTGCTGGCGGCGGCGGAGCTGGCGGAGAGTGACACCGTGGTCACAGCGGTCATGGGCAGCGTGGGCCTGGAGCCGACGCTCGCGGCCATCCGAAAGAAAAAGCGCATTGCCCTGGCCAACAAGGAGACTCTGGTGTGCGCCGGGGAGCTGGTGATGGCCGAGGCGAAAAAATACGGCGCGGAGATCGTGCCGGTGGACTCGGAGCACTCGGCCATTTTCCAGGGCCTTCAGGGCTGCCGGGACAGAAGCGAAATTAAAAGGCTTCTGCTCACCTGCTCCGGAGGACCGTTTTTCGGCAAGAGCTTTCAGGAGCTGGAGGGCGTGACCGCCGGGGACGCTCTGCATCACCCCAACTGGACCATGGGTGCAAAAATCACCATCGACTCCGCTACCCTTATGAATAAGGGCCTGGAGATCATCGAGGCCATGCGGCTTTACGGCCTGCCCCTCTCCCAGGTGGAGGCGGTGATCCACCGCCAGAGTGTTGTGCACTCCCTGGTGGAGTTCCGGGACGGGGCCATGCTGGCCCAGCTGGGCACGCCGGATATGAAGCTACCCATCCGCTATGCTTTGACCTATCCCTACCGGGCCGAGACCCCGGACAGGACCTTGGACCTGCTCTCCTGCGGGCCCTTGACCTTCAGCGCCCCGGACGAGACGGCCTTTCCCTGCCTGCGCATTGCCAAGCAGTGTGCCGCCGCCGGGGGCACCGCCTGCGCCATTATGAACGGGGCCAACGAGGTGGCTGTGGCGCAGTTTCTGCGGGGCGAGATCGGGTTTAATGATATTTCCCGCCGGGTGGAGCAGGCGCTTTCCCGGGTGGCGGTGAAATATCAGCCGAGCCTTGCGGATATACTGGAGGCAGACCGGTTGGGCCGGGAGGCCGCCGGGTAAATCACCGACGCCTGGGGCGTCAGATGGGAGCGACTATGTCGACAGTTTTGTATATTTTGGTTGCGGTGCTGGTGTTCGGCGTGCTCATCGCCGTCCACGAGCTGGGGCATTTTATGGCCGCCAAGGCCTGCGGCGTGCGGGTGAATGAATTTTCCATCGGCATGGGCCCGGCCATTTTCAAGCGGCAAAAGGGGGAGACCCTGTACTCCCTGCGGTGCCTTCCCTTCGGCGGATTTTGCGCCATGGAGGGGGAGGACGAGGCATCCGACGATCCCCGGGCCCTGGAAAACAAGGGCTTTTGGGCAAAGCTCTTGATCTTTGCCGCCGGGGCGGGAATGAATTTCCTTGCGGGCCTGCTGATCCTCCTGTGCCTGAACAGCGGCGTGAAGGCGGTGGTCCAGCCTGTCATCGGCAGCTTTGCCGACGGCTGCCCCTTGCAGGAGACCCTGCAGGTGGGGGACCGCATCGCGGCCATCGACGGGGAAAAGATCTATGTGTACAGCGACGTGAGCCTGCTGCTGAATCTGAATCAGACCGGCCAGTATGACCTGACCCTGGTGCGGGATGGGAAAAAGGTGGAGCTGAAGGGCGTTTCCATGGAGCGCCGGGAGTATACCGACCAAAACGGCAAGGCCTATACCGGCTATGGGCTGAACTTCACCGTGAAGGAGACCACCCTGGGAGACCGGCTGCAAATGAGCTTTGCAGGTGCCGCGGACTTCGTGCGCATGGTGCGCCTGTCGCTGCAGATGCTGGTAACGGGCCAGGCCGGGGTCAAGGACATCAGCGGCCCGGTGGGCATCGTCACAGTCATCACTGATGTGGGCCAGAGCAGCGGCTCCACCGTCGCCGCCGTGCGGAACATTGCCTATCTTGCGGCTATGATCGCGGTAAACCTGGCGGTGATGAATCTGCTGCCCCTGCCGGCCCTGGACGGCGGCAAGATATTCTTCCTGGTCATCAACGCCCTGTGCATGCTGGTCATCCGCAAGCGCATCCCCCAGAAATTCGAGAGCTACGTGCATATTGCCGGGTTTGTGCTGCTGATGCTGCTGATGCTGGCGGTGACCTTCCAGGATGTGTGGAAAATTTTCCAATAACTGGCTAAAATTCCTGCGGAATTTTATGCCAAAAGACTTGCAGTCTGCTGCGCGCATAATTTTTGCGCGGGGCGCAAAAATTCCACACTTGCAGCCTGAGCGGTATTTTTCCCCACGCACATGTCGCGGTGAAAAATGATTTCAATTTTTTGCCGCCTGCGGGCGGCAAACTCTGCGAGGCTTTTTGGTTTTCGTTTTTACGAGGGAGGAGCGTATGAGAACATGAGTAAGCAAATTCAGGTGGGCAGCGTGGCCGTGGGCGGCGGCGCGCCCGTGAGCATACAGTCCATGTGCAACACGCCTACCCGGGATGTGGAGGCCACGGTGGCCCAGATCCTCCGTCTGGAGGAGGCCGGGTGCGAGATCATCCGGGTGGCCGTGCCGGATATGGAGGCAGCCCGGGCCGTGGGGGAGATCAGACGGCACATCCACATCCCCCTGGTGTGCGACATCCATTTTGACTATAAGCTGGCCCTTATGTGCGCGGAGCAGGGGGCGGATAAAATCCGCATCAACCCCGGGAACATCGGGTCCAAGGACCGGGTGCGTGCCGTGGCGGACGCCTGTAAGGAGCGGGGCATCCCCATCCGCATCGGCGTCAACGGCGGTTCTCTGGAAAAGGATCTGCTGGCAAAGCACGGCGGCGTTACGGCTCAGGCCCTGGTGGAAAGCGCCCTGGGCCATGTGCATCTTTTGAACGACTGTAATTTTGACAACATCTGCATCTCCGTGAAATGCTCGGATGTGCCGGTGAATATGCGGGCCTACCAGCTTCTCCGGGCCCAGACGGACTATCCCCTGCACCTGGGCGTCACCGAGGCGGGTACGCCCACCATGGGCATTTTGAAGTCCGCCATGGGCATCGGGGGTCTTTTGTGTCTGGGCATCGGCGACACCGTACGGGTGAGCCTCACGGCAGACCCGGTGGAGGAGGTACGGGCGGCGAAACAGATTCTCTCCGCCGCCGGGGTGCGGCGCTTCGGGCCGAATCTGGTCTCCTGTCCCACCTGCGGTCGGACGCAGTACGACATGATCCCCATTGCCCGGGAGGTGGAGCGGCGGCTGGAGAGCTGCGATAAGAACATCACCGTGGCGGTGATGGGCTGCGTTGTCAACGGGCCCGGCGAGGCCTCCGCCGCCGATGTGGGCATCGCCGGCGGTAAGGGCGAGGGCCTGGTGTTCCGCCGGGGCGAGATTTTATACAAGATCCCGGAGGACAAGCTGGTGGACGCGCTGATGGAAGAGATCGAGAAGCTGTAAAGATGGAGAAATTAGGATTTTTTGACTTTTTTGGTAGCTTTTTGCCGCCCCAGGAGTTTCGGTCTATGCTGACGGGGGCCAAGGTGGTGAGCGGAGAGCTGAATCGGGAGAGCCGCGCCCTGGAGGCGGAGGTGGAGTGCCAGCATTCGGTGCCGGAGGCCGCCGTGACCGCCCTGGAACAGCTTTTGCAGACCCACTACGACCTGCGCCAGATGCGGCTGCGCTTCGTGTCTGCCGACGGGAAAAAGAGCGCCGAGCAGGTGCTGCTGGGCAAGGCTATCAAGGGCCGGCCCATCCCCATGGAGGGGCTGAATCCCAAGATGGGTACCGTGGTGGTGGAGGGCAAGGTGTTTTTCTTTGTCTGCCACGTGACTCGCCGCCCGGGAGTGTGGGTCCTGACCTTCGACATGACGGACAATCACAACTCCGTCACCGTCCGCAAGTATATGCAGACCAAGGAGCTGGGGGCCCTGCAAAGCGCCATCGCCCCGGGTATGTGGCTGCGGGTCCAGGGCATCATGGAGCTGACAAGGGATGGCAAGGATATGCAGCTGGCCCCCTTTAACATCGTGAAGATCGGCCACGAGGCCCGGAAGGATACGGCCAGGGAGAAGCGGGTGGAGCTGCACCTGCACACCCGTATGTCCAACATGGACGCCCTGACGGACCCGGCGGCGGTCATTAAGGAGGCCATTTCCTGGGGACACCCGGCCATTGCCCTCACCGACCACGGGGTGGTCCAGGCCTTCCCCGATGCCTGGCACACGGCCAAGGGAAAAATTAAAATTCTCTACGGCGTGGAGGGCTATTTCATCAACAACCTGGACGATCGTGTGGCGGTACACGGCCCGGCGGACCAGGATTTTGACGACGAGATCGTCTGCTTCGACATTGAGACCACAGGCCTCCAGGTGATGAAGGAGGCCATTACGGAGATCGGCGCAGTGGTGCTGAAAAACGGGGAAATTACGGACCGCTTTCAGACCTTTGTAAACCCCGGCCGCCGGCTGACCCCGGAAATTATCGGCCTCACGGGCATCACCGACGCTATGCTCAAGGATGCCCCTCAGCCCAAGGAGGCCCTGGAGGCGTTCCTGAAATTCGTAGATGGGCGGCCCCTGGCGGCCCACAATGCGGAGTTTGACATAGGCTTCATTCGGGAGGGGTGCCGCCGGGCGGGACTGGATTTTTCCCCCACCTATGTGGACTCTCTGATTTTGGCCCAAAACCTCCTGCCGGAGCTGAATAAATTTAAGCTGGATGTGGTGGCGGAGCACCTGGATCTGCCCGCCTTTAACCACCACCGCGCCTCGGACGATGCGGGCATGGTGGGCTATATGCTCATCCCCTTTTTCCAGAAAATGCGCCGGGAGCTGGGTATCAGCCGCCTGCAGGAAATAAACGAAAAAATGCTGGAGCTGCGGCCCTTGGGCAACAAAAACCACCGCAGACCCAAGCACATTATTATTTTGGCGAAAAACAAGCTGGGGCTCAAGCACCTGTACCAGCTGGTGTCGGCCTCCAACCTGAAGTATTTCAAGCGCTTCCCCATCATTCCCAAGACCGAGCTGGCGGCCCACCGGGAGGGGCTCATCATCGGGTCGGCCTGCGAGGCCGGTGAGCTGTTCCGGGCGGTGGTGGAGCACAAGGACTGGGACGAGCTGAAGCGCATCGCCTCCTTCTACGACTACCTGGAAATTCAGCCCCTGTGCAATAACGCCTTCATGCTGCGCAGCGGCGAGGCCCGGGACGAGGAGGAGCTGCGGGACTTCAACCGCACCATCGTCCGCCTGGGCGCGGAGCTTCATAAGCCCGTCTGCGCCACCGGCGATGTGCATTTCATGGAGCCGGAGGACGAGATTTTCCGCCATGTGCTCCTGGCCAGTAAAAAATTCCCCGACGCGGACAAGAGCCTGCCCATTTACTTCAAGACTACCGACGAGATGCTGGAGGAATTTTCCTATCTGGGAGAGGAGACCGCCTACGAGGTGGTGGTGAAAAATACCCGGGCCATTGCGGACCTGGTGGAGGAGATCGAGCTGCTGCCTCCGGGACAGCTTTTCCCGCCGCGACTGGAAAACTCCGAGCAGGAGCTTCACGACATGGTGTGGAGCAAGTGCCATGAGCTCTACGGGGAAAACCCGCCCCAGCTCATCGTGGACCGGCTGAATGTGGAGCTGGGCGGCATTTTGGGCAAGTACGATGTGGTGTATATGTCGGCCCAGAAGCTGGTGCAGCGGAGCCTGGAAAACGGGTATCTGGTGGGCTCGAGAGGATCTGTGGGGTCGTCGCTGGTCGCCTATATGGCGGGCATCACAGAGGTAAACTCCCTGCCGCCCCACTACCGCTGCCCCCGGTGCAAGCACACGGAGTTCATCACCGACGGCAGCTACGGCTGCGGCGCGGATATGCCGGATAAAATCTGCCCTGAGTGCGGGGAAAAGCTGGTGAAGGACGGATTCGACATCCCCTTTGAGACCTTCCTGGGCTACGGCGGCGGCAAGGTGCCGGATATCGACCTGAATTTCTCCGGAGAATACCAGGCCCGGGCCCATCGCCATGCGGTGGAGATGTTCGGCGAGACCCAGGTGTTCCGGGCCGGGACCATCGGCACCCTGGCGGAAAAGACCGCCTACGGCTTTGTGCGAAAATATCTGGAGGAGCGGGACATCACCGCCGGAAATGCGGAGATGAACCGCCTGACCCTGGGCTGCGTGGGCGTGCGGCGCACCACGGGCCAGCACCCCGGCGGCCTGGTGGTGGTGCCGGACGACATGGATGTGGAGGATTTCACCGCCGTGCAGCACCCGGCGGACGCCGAGGACGCGGAGACCATCACCACCCACTTTGAATACCACTGCATGGAGGACAACCTCCTGAAGCTGGATATGCTGGGCCACGATGACCCGTCCATGATCCGTATGCTGGAGGACCTCACCGGGGTCAACGCCCGGGCCATCCCCTTGGACGACCCGGACACCATGAGCATTTTCACCTCCTCCAAGGTCCTGGGCTTTGAAAATGACCCCCTGCTGGGCCCAACCGGGGCCGTGGCCATCCCGGAGTTCAACACCCGGTTTACCCGGCAGATGCTCATAGATACCCAGCCCAAGGACTTTAATACCCTGGTGCGGCTTTCGGGCTTCTCCCACGGCACGGATGTGTGGCTCGGAAACGCCCGGGAGCTGATCGTCAGCGGCACGGCCTCGGTTTTGCAGACCGTGGGCTGCCGTGACGATATTATGCTCTACCTCATTTCCATGGGTTTGGACCCGAAAATGAGCTTTAAGATCATGGAGGCCGTGCGAAAGGGTAAGGTGAAAAAGGGCGGATTCCAGGAGGGCTGGGTGGAGGCCATGGAGGAGCACGGGGTACCGGAGTGGTACATCGAGTCCCTGGCCAAGATCGGCTATCTATTCCCCAAGGCCCACGCCGTGGCCTATGTGATGATGGCCTTTCGCATCGCCTGGTTCAAGGTCCATGAGCCCCTGGCCTTCTATGCAACCTTCTTTTCCATCCGGGCGAAAGCCTTTGATGCGGAGTTTTGCTGCGCCGGAAAGGAGGCCGTGGAGCGAAAAATTCACGAGATCGAGAACAACAAGGACGCCACCGCTGTGGAGCAGAACCTGCTGGTGACGCTGGAGGTGTGCTACGAGTTTTATCTCCGGGGCTTCCACTTTGACACCATCGACATTTACCGGTCCGATGCCTCGAAATTCATCATCACCGAGGGCGGGCTGCTGCCGCCGCTGATCTCCGTCCATGGGCTGGGCGAGTCGGCCGCCCAGGACACGGTGGAAAAGCGCAAGGGCAAGACCTTCATCTCCGTAGAGGAGTTTTCCATGTGCTGCAATAAGCTGTCCAAGACGCATATTGAGCAGCTGAAGGCCCTGGGAGCCTTCGCGGGCATGGCGGACACCAGCCAGGTGAATCTGTTCGACGGATTTTGAGGCATGAAAAATCGAAAAGCGCGGGGGGCGACCCCCGCCCTTTTGTGTATTGCAAGAGGTGCGGTAGTCGACCCCTCAGTCACGGCAAAGCCGTGACAGCCTGCCCACCGTCGTGGCCGCCAATCAGGGCACTTCCTCGAAATCGCCTCGCTTCTTCTGCCACTGGCAGCGCTTCGGCGATTTCCCCTTACGCAGGGGAGCCAACAAAAAAGCCTCCCCTGTGTAAGGGGAGGTGGCGCGAAGCGCCGGAAGGGTTGCCCTTGCAGGGGAGGACGGATTGCGAAGCCAGTGTGCGCACTGGCTTCGCAATGACAGGGATTTTGGCATGAAAAAACAAGGAACGGTTTATAAAACCGTTCCTTGTTTTTTGTACTTATTTACCGGTGGAAAAGGCCCCGCTTTTCGTAGGACTTGGACTCCACATCCTTGACCTCGTAGCCGGTCTCGGCAATGGCCTTGCGCAGGGCCTCCTCGTCCAGAGGCTCCGGGGAAATAATGGTGGCGGTGCCCTTGGTGTGGGAGGCGCTGACCTTCTTTACGGCGAACTTATTGCGGATGGTATCGCACACATGGCTCTCGCACATGCCGCACATCATACCGTCAATTTTCAAAATGGTTTCTGTCATAGTAAAATACCTCCTTTAGGCAGACTTTACCTTTTTCTTGCTGGGAAACTCAATCTGCGCCAACACCACGGCAATGAGCATCAGCACGCAGCCCACCAGCTCCTTGGCGGTCATGGTCTCGTGCAGGAAGATGGCCCCGGAGATGGCGCCGAACACGCTCTCCAGGCTCAGCAGCAGCGCCACAATGGTGGGGTTGGAGTCCTTCTGGGCCAGGATCTGCAGGGTGTAGGCCACGCCGCTGGAGAAAACGCCCACATACAGCACCGACCCCGCGCAGGCGGCGATGTCCGCCCAAACCGGGTGCTCAAAGATCAGCATGAGTATACCCGAAACAATGGCGCAAGTCAAGAACTGGATGCAGCTTAATTTCACGCCGTCAGCCTTCTGCACGAAGTGGTCCACGGTAAGGATGTGCAGGGCGTAGCCAAAGGCGCAGAGCATCACCAGTAGGTCGCTGGGGGCAATGGAGAAGTCCTCCTTGATGCACAGGCAGTAAAGGCCCGCCACGCCCAGCAGGACGCTGACCCACACGGTGGGAGAGACCTTTTTTTTCAGAAACAGGCCGCAGATGGGCACCAGCACCACATAGAGCGTGGTAATAAAGCTGGTCTTGCCCGCGCCGGCGCCGGCCACCATGCCCAGCTGCTGCAGATTGCAGGCCAGGGACAGGGCAATGCCGCAGCAGATACCGCCGATGACCAGGTGCCTGCGTCCGGCCTTCTTTTCCTCCGCCGTCTGCTCCACCTCCGGCTCCTTGCGGAACATCTTAAACAGCTGCACGATCACCAGTAGCGCAAAAAAGGCCACGATGGACCGGGCGGCGTTGAAGGTGTAGGCCCCCACGTGCTCGGTGCTGGTGCTCTGGGCCACGAAGGAGGAGCCCCAGATCATAGCGGTGATGATTGGGAACACCACCTGGCGAACCTGATTGTGTTTCATACTGCTTTTCCTTTCTCTATTCCAAGTCTCTATTCCGACTCGCTTTCGTCGGGACTTATGGGGTTTACATGCCAGCGGAACTTATGCTCCGTACCGTGAAGCAAACGATGGATATTTTCTCTGTGACAGTAGATGACCAGCGCTGCCACCACCGCGCTCAAACCGGTCAGCAGCGGGTCATGGTGAAAGACGAAGAAGGCCGATATCGGCATGCTGGCCGTGGCCGTGATGGACCCCAGAGACACATACCGGGTCAGCAGCCACAGCAGGATAAACAGCCCCCAGGCGATGAGCCCCATGCGCCAGTCCAGCATCCACACCAGCACGCCGCCGGAGAGGATGCCCTTGCCGCCCTTGAGCCCGTAGTAGGCCGGGAAAATATGCCCCAGCTCGCAGCCGATGCCGCCCAGCAGCACGCCCAGGGTCCAGTTCCCGTTGGTACACAGCATCAGATACCCGCCGATGAGGCAGGAGAGGATGGTTTTGGCCATGTCACAGAAAATGACGATGAGGGCGTATTTGGCGCCGTAGGTGCGGTAGAAATTGGTGAGCCCGGCGTTGCCGCTGCCGTGACTGCGCACATCGTCTCGGATGATAAAGTGGGAGGTGACCACCGAGCCGTTGAAGCAGCCCAGCAGGTACGACACCAGCAGTGTCAGCCCCACCACAAAATAGATGGACAGCTTAATTGTCATCATCTCCCTTCTGGCGGATGGAGAGAATGATGGGGGTGCCCTCCAGGCCGAACACGCTGCGGATCTGGTTTTCCAGATAGCGCTGGTAAGAGAAGTGGAAGAGCTTTTTATCGTTGCAGAAGATCACGAAATGGGGGGGCTTAACGCCTACCTGGGTCATGTAATAAATCTTCAGGCGGCGGCCCTTGTCCGTGGGGGGCTGCACCCGGGTCTGGGCATCGGCCAGGACGGAGTTGAGCATACCCGTGGTGATGCGGGTGGAGGCCTGGTTATGCACATAATTTATAAGCTCAAACAGCCGCGTCACCCGCTGGCCCGTAAGGGCGGAGATGAACAGGATGGGGGCGTAGGTCATGTAGCTCAGGTCCCGGCGGATGTCCTCGCGCATGCGGTCCATGGTCTTGCCGTCCTTTTCCACCATGTCCCACTTGTTTACCACGATGATGCAGGCCTTGCCGGCCTCATGAGCCAGACCTGCGATCTTGGTATCCTGCTCGGTGACGCCGTCATTGGCGTCGATAAGGATCAGGCACACATCGCTGCGCTCGATAGCCATGGTGGCCCGGAGCACGCTGTACTTCTCGATGGCGTCGTCCACCTTGGATTTTTTCCGCATACCGGCGGTGTCGATGAAGTTATATTTGCCTGTCTCGTTTTCAAAATAGGAGTCGATGGCGTCCCGCGTGGTGCCCGCCACATTGCTGACGATGACCCGCTCCTGGCCCAGGATGCGGTTGGTGAGGCTGGACTTGCCCACATTGGGCTTGCCGATGATGGCCACCTGGATCACATCGTCGTCCTCCTCGGAATCGTCCTCGGGAGGGAAGTATTTAAGGCACTCGTCCAGCAGGTCGCCTGTGCCGTGGCCGTGTACGGCGGACACGGCGATGGGGTCGCCCAGGCCCAGGTTGTAAAACTCGTAAAACTCCGGGTCCACGGTGCCGGTGGCGTCCATCTTGTTCACTGCCAGGACAATGGGCTTTTTGGACCGCTGGAGCATCCCGGCCACCTCCTGGTCGGCGGCGGTCACGCCGGTCTTGATGTCCGTCACCAGGACAATAACGGTGGCGTTGTCAATGGCGATCTGGGCCTGCTGGCGCATGAAAGCGAGAATTTGATTGTCGGTGTTGGGCTCGATGCCGCCGGTGTCCACCAGGGTGAACTTGCGCCCGCACCAGTCGCTTTCTCCGTAGATGCGGTCTCTTGTCACGCCGGGGGTGTCCTCCACGATGGAAAGGCGCCGGCCGATAAGCTTATTAAACAGCATGGACTTGCCCACATTGGGCCGGCCCACGATAGCGATCATAGGTTTTGCCATAGGTCTACCTCCTTACAGTCCGAAAATGGCGTCGCACAGGTCGAAGCCGTCAATGCCCACTACCTGCACCGGCGCGTTAAGCGCCTGGGAGAGCTGGGGCACCGTCCAGTCGTCCAAAAATACATCCTCCTGGTGGCGCAGCATGTGCAGGGGGATCAGCACCCGCCCCAGGGGCTTGTGGGCCGGAAGCTGGGCGGCCAGATCCTGGCCGGTCAAAAGGCCCGCCACGTCAATGGTGTGGCCGAAAAAGTCGTTGTCTATCCCCACCACCTTGCCCTGCACCTGGGGGAAGCGCTGCTGTACCATATCCAGCAGGTGCCGCATAAAGCCCTCGGCGGCCCGGCCTGTGGCAATGGTAAAGGGGGAGGGGGCGGGCGGCTCATCCATCAGGTCCATGGCCCGCAGCAGGTCTCCCTCCAGGGAGCGGAGCATGCCTACGCCGTTCTCCAGCTGCCGGTAGCCCTCGTAATAGTCCTCCCCGGGCAGCTCTCGCCCGGCCCGGAGGAAAAGCTCGTCGGCGCAGAAGAACCGCCTTGTCCCGAAGCGGTGCAGATTCTCCTGGCCGAATTCCTCGGCGATGTCCAGAATTTCTCCCGCGCACTGAGCATCCACGGGCTTCAGCTTGGCCAGTCCCTTCCGGTGCTTGGTGATGCCCACAGGCACCAGGGAGCAGGAGGAGAACTCCATCTCCGTTAGGTCCCGGAGGGTGCGGCGCAGTTGGTCGCCGTCGTTCCAGCCGGGGCAGATCACGATCTGCCCGTTCATCACAATGCCCGCCTTGCAGAAGGCGCGGATGTAGTCCAGGCTCCGGGCGGCGTTTTTGTTTCCCAGCATGGTGCAGTGGAGCTGGGGGTCCGTGGTGTGGACGGAGACATTGATGGGGCTGATGCGCAGGTCGATGATGCGCTGGGCCTCCCGCTCGGTGAGGTTAGTAAGGGTGATGTAGTTGCCCTGTAGGAAGCTGAGCCGGGCGTCGTCGTCCTTAAAATACAGGGTCTCGCGCATGCCCGGGGGCATCTGGTCCACAAAGCAGAAGACGCAGTGGTTGGCGCACGAGCGCATCTCGTCCATAAGATAGGTGTCAAAGTTCAGCCCCAGGTCCTCGCCCTCGGCCTTGCGGATGGTCAGCTTCAGGGTAGAGCCGTCTTCGTTTTTCAGAGTCAGATGGCTCACCGGGTCGTAGCCGTAAAACCGGTAGTCCAGCACGTCCACCACGGTGTGACCGTTGATGGATAAAAGCTGCTGGCCCAGCCGCAGACCGGCCCGCATGGCGGGACTGCCGGGGTCTATGGAGGTGATGATGGTGCTCATGTGCGTCTCTCCTAAAAAACGGCATAATGCCAAATAATACAGCGTTTCGAAAAAGCCTTTTCGCTCCGCTGTATAAGTTTTTGAAACTTTGAAAAAGTTTCAAAAACTATTGATTTCAATGGTGAGAGACACCCTTCTTGGGTTTCCCTCACACACCTTTCCTTACCGTTATTGAAAATCCTACCACTTTATCGGTAGCCTCAATAACTATACAATTATAGCCGCATTTTCCCCGCCACGCAAGCATTTTCTATATTTAATAGTATACCCGCCCCTTATCCAAAAGTAAAACGAATCATTTTTATGGATTTAATTAAAAAATGGAATGAGAAAAGGGAAGAAAGTGGAAAGACGGAGGAAAATGCGTAGGGGCGACCCTTGCGGTCGCCTGCCGTACATGATTCCTGTTTTTGCGTAGGGGCCGATGCCCACATCGGCCCGCTGCTCCGCACTTCTTGCTATAATTTCGTAGGGGGCGGCGTCCTCGACGCCCCGTTTGCATCAGCCCGCATATATGCGTAGGGGGCGGGGGTGACCACACCCCGCCGGGGTGTGGGGCATAGGGCGCGGTGCAGGCCGACCCCTACGCACCGTTTATCGATAGAACTTCGTAGGGGGCGGCGGCTGCCCACCGTCGTGCCAACCGATTCCCAGCCACTGTCGTGGCCGCCAATCGGGGCACTTCCTCGAAATCGCCTTGCTGCATCCGCCACTGGCGGCGCTTCGGCGATTTCCCCTTGCGCAGGGGAGGCTGTTTCGTTGGCTCCCCTGCGTAAGGGGAGCTGTCAGCCGTTATGCTGACTGAGGGGTCGTGCCCCGCCGTTTTCCCGCAAAAAAACAAGAGGGAAGCCACGCTTCCCTCCTGCAAGGACACAAAATTACTTATCCGCGGCCACGGACTTGACGAC
The DNA here is from genome assembly GCA_934635515.1 of uncultured Oscillospiraceae bacterium. The sequence continues at coordinate 22,835 of CAKTZK010000004.1, read as the reverse complement.
CTTGACCTCACGGCCATTGTAGGTACCGCACTCCGGGCACATTCTGTGAGGCAGATGCAGCGCACCGCACTTGGGGCATGCCACCAGACCGGGAGTCGCCAGCTTCCACACGGAGCTGCGTCTCTTATTGCGTCTTTGCTTGGATACTTTTCCCTTAGGTACTGCCATGTTGACACCTCCTTGGTCTTATACTGCCTGAGCAGTGAATTTATTAATAGCGCTTATGCGTCCTCCTGGGGCAGGAGCTTTGCCAGGGCGGCCAGCCGGGGGTCTACCTGCTTTTTGCAGCGGCAGGTCTCCCGGTTTAGATTCACGCCGCAGCCGGGGCACAGGCCCTTGCACTGGGGGGAACACAAAACGACTGTGTCCATGTCAAGGATAAACGCCGTTCGGGCAAGGTCGTCCAGGTCCACTTCGTCGTGGTCCAGAAGAACGATGTCGTCGCTGTCCTCGAACTGCTTTTCCTCTGCCAAAACACAGGAATAGTCTGTGGTTTTCGGCAGGTCAAAGCTTTCCAGGCACCGGCTGCACCGGCAGCGAAGCGTTGTGGATGTCTGAAGCTCCAGCAGCAGCACACCGGCCTTGTTTTTCACGCGGCCGTCCACAACAACCGGGTTTATAACAGGCTTTTCACCGCCGAATTCCAGGTCCGAAAGATCCATCTCAAAGTGGAAATCCTCGCCGGCATCCGGGGTATGCAGTACTCTGTTTACATTCAAACGCATGGCACACCTCACAATGACACGAATTGTATTATAGAGGAAGAAAGGCGGCTTGTCAAACATTTTCTGCTAAAAAATTGACTTTTTTCAAAAAAACGATACAATAGCACTATATGGCCTAAGGAGGGAAGCGGATGCGCGAGCTTACCGTTGGAAAAAATGACGCCGGGCAGCGGCTGGATCGGTTCGTGGGGAAGTCTCTGCCCCTGCTGCCCCCGGCCCTGCTGCAAAAATACATCCGCCTAAAGCGCATTAAGCTAAACGGCCAGCGGGCCGCCCGGGACCAGCGCCTTGCCCAGGGGGATGTCCTACAGCTCTATATAAATGACGAGTTTTTCGACCAGCCCCGGGAGGAGAATATGTTCCTCACCCTCTTTAAGCCCAGCCTTGACATTGTGTATGAGGACGAGAATCTCATGCTGCTGAATAAGCGCCCGGGCCTGGTGGTCCACGCGGACGAGACGGAGAAGGTGAACACCCTTATAAACCACATCCAGGCCTATCTCTACCAAAAGCGGGAGTGGAATCCCCGGTGGGAAAACGCCTTCACCCCGGCCCTGTGCAACCGCATCGACCGCAACACCGGCGGCATCGTCATCGCCGCCAAAAACGCCGAGACCCTGCGCATCATCAACGATAAAATACGCGGCCACGAGCTGACCAAGCGCTACCTGTGCATTACCCTGGGGGCGCCCCAGCCGCCTCAGGGGGAGGTGGAGAACTTCCTGCGCAAGGACGAGAAGAAAAAGCAGGTGTTCGTCTTCCGTAAGCCCGTGCCCGGGGCCAAGACCGCCGTGACCCGGTATAAGACCCTCCAGCGCCGGGGAGAGCTGACTCTTTTGGAGGTGGAGCTGCTCACCGGCCGCACCCACCAGATCCGCGCCACCATGGCCGACCTGGGCTGCCCGCTTTTGGGGGACGGAAAATACGGCAGCGGCGAGAAAAACCGCCGCTACGGGGAGACCCGCCAGGCTCTGTATTCGTATAAGCTCACCTTTGACCTGCCCACGGACGCGGGGATATTAAATTACCTCCGGGGCCGCACCTTCCAGGTGGACCAGGTGCCATTTCGGGAGAAATATTTCGGCTGAACAAAATTTAAATACAAATATTGACAAAATTTGATGAATACAATATAATAAATATATAAAATTATGCCCACCATTTGCGGCATAATATGGACCGAACGAAAAAAGAGAGAAAACGGACAGAAAGGGAAAGATCTATGAAACAACTGTGGAGAAGACTCAGCTCGTGTGCCCTGGCATTGACGATGATATTCGCCCTGGTGTCCTGCGGCCAGAAGGAGCAGCCCTCCGGAGGAGACGCGGCCTCTGTGATGCTCAGCGCCCAGCAGCAGCTGGAGGAGATCACCAGCATGCGCTATACCTACGCCATGGAGATGAGCATCAGCGCCGAGGGCGAGTCTATGAAGATGACCGTAGACGGCAGCGCCGAGCTCACTATGGACCCCGCGGCGGCCATGATGACCATGAATATGAACATGATGGGCCTGTCGCTGAACAATGTGCAGATCTACATGGTGTCCGAGAACGGCCAGACCGTGGCCTACACGGGCATGGATATGGCCGGCACCGGCGAAAACCAGTGGTATAAGAGCCTGACGGAGGATTCGGGCATGAACACCGAGCAGTATAACGCCATGGACTCCTTTGAGCTGTACATGAAGAACGGCTCCAACTTCAAGGCCGCCGGCAAGGAGACCGTGCAGGGGGCGCCCGCCACCCGCTACGAGGGCGTTATCAGCCCCGACATGCTGGAGGACACGCTGGAGGAAAGTGGCAGCCTGGACAACATCACCTCCCTGCTGGGCGAGGATTACAGCGATGTGCTGAGCAAGCTGGGCGGCATCCCCATTACTATATGGGTCAACGACGCGGGCCTGCCGGTGAAGTATGTGTTCGACATGACCGGCATGGTGACTGAGCTCATTAAGAACTCCGCAGACAGTGAGGACGCCGATGTGACCGTGGACAAATTCGTTATGTCCATGGAGGTGCTGGGCTACAACGATGTGGACGCCATCACCGTGCCCCAGGAGGTGCTGGACACCGCCGTGGATATTACGGAGGAAGTGGGCTGAGGGCCTGCCCTTACAAAAGAAAAATCATAGGGAGACCGCCTGCGGGGCGGTCTCCCTATTTTTACGTCCGTCCCCGTTTTGGCGGCGCATTTTGCGCGAAAAAAACACATTATAAAAATAAGAAAAAATTTTATTGACATTTGGGGATATTCTTACTATATTGTATCTGTCAAATCCTGACGATTTACGGGGAAAATGGAACAGAAACCGTTTTTCGGAGGGACGCGGCACATATTTTTTTTGTGTGAACGGAGGAGGATAAATGTCCAAAGAGTTGATTCGCCTGCGGAATATCTGCATGGCGTTTGACGACGAGCAGGTTCTCGATAACATCAATTTGTATTTTAATGATTCGGAGTTTCTGACGCTATTAGGCCCCAGCGGCTGCGGCAAGACCACCACGCTGCGCATTATCGGCGGTTTCACCACCCCCACCAGCGGCGACGTGATCTTTGACGGCGTCAGGATCAATGATGTCCCGCCCCACAAGCGGCAGATCAACACGGTGTTCCAGAAGTATGCGCTGTTCCCGCACCTGGATGTGTTTGAAAACATTGCCTTCGGCCTGCGTATTGCCAAGGTGCCGGAGGAGGAGATTCGTGAGCGCGTTACGGAGATGCTGGGCGTTGTGAGCCTCAAGGGCTTTGAAAAGCGGCGCGTGGACCAGCTCTCCGGCGGCCAGCAGCAGCGTGTGGCCATCGCCAGAGCACTGGTGAACCGGCCCAAGGTCCTGCTGCTGGACGAGCCCCTGGGCGCACTGGATCTGCGTCTGCGCAAGGATATGCAGAACGAGCTGAAGCGTATCCAGCAGCAGATGGGCATTACCTTTATATATGTTACCCACGATCAGGAGGAGGCCCTGACCATGTCCGACACCGTGGTGGTGATGGACAAGGGCCGCATCCAGCAGATCGGCACCCCGGAGGATATCTACAACGAGCCGAAAAACGCCTTTGTGGCGGACTTCATCGGCGAGAGCAATATCCTGGACGGCATTATGCACGAGGACTATGTGGTGGAGTTCTTCAACCGCAAGTTTAAGTGCCTGGACAAGGGCTTTGCCCCCATGGAGCCGGTGGACGTGGTCATCCGGCCCGAGGACATTGAGATCGTCCCCGCCGACAAGGGCCGCCTGGTGGGCACGGTGACCTCCGTCACCTTCAAGGGCGTCCACTACGACACCATCGTGGACTTCAAGGGCTACAAGTGGCTCATTCAGACCACCGACTACCACGAGGTAGGCGAGGTCATCGGCATCATCCTCAATCCGGACGACATCCACATTATGAAGAAGAGCGAGTATTCGGGCCTGTTCGGCGACTACAGTTCTTATTCGGCGGAGTATGACGAGATCAACGATCCCGACTTTGCCGAGGAGGATGAGGAGGACGCTGACGATGAAGACTAAGACACCCGCCATTCCCTATATCGTCTGGATGGCTGTTTTCGTGGTGGTGCCGCTGCTGCTGATCGTGGTGTATGCCTTCACCAATTACGACGGCAAATTTACCCTGGAGAACTTCTCCAACCTGGATGTTTTTCTCCAGGTGTGCGGCAACTCCCTGTATCTGGCGGCGGTGGCCACGGTCATCTGCCTGCTGATCGCCTATCCGTTTTCCTATTTCCTGGCCCAGACGGGCCCCACCACCCGGAAGGTGGCTATGCTTTTCATCATGCTGCCCATGTGGATGAACTTCCTGCTGCGCACCTACGCCTGGATGTCCATCCTGGAAAACAACGGCTTTCTCAACCAGCTGCTGGGTCTGGTGGGCATCGGCCCCCTGCATATCATCAATACCGACGCGGCGGTGATTTTGGGCATGGTGTATAACTTCCTGCCCTTTATGATCCTGCCCATCTTCTCCGTCATCGAGAAGCTGGACCGGCGGTATATCGAGGCGGCCCAGGACCTGGGTGCCGGCAAGATGCAGGTATTTAGGCGGGTCATCTTCCCCCTGTCCGTCCCCGGCGTGATCAGCGGCGTTATGATGGTGTTCATCCCGTCCATTTCCACCTTTGCCATTTCTAAGCTCCTGGGCGGCGGCATGAGCTTCCTGCTGGGTGACCTGATCGAAATGCAATTTTTGGGCTCGGCGTATAATCCCCACCTGGGCAGCGCCATCTCTCTTATGATGCTGCTGCTGGTCATTATCGCCATGCTCATTATGAACCGCTTCGGCGACGGTGAAGAAGGGGCGGTGATGATGTGATGCAGAATAAAAATCCTATCATCGCCAAGGTACTCAATGTTCTGGTGTTTCTGTTTTTGTACCTGCCCATCGCGGTGCTTATCATCTTCTCCTTTAACGACTCCAAGAGCCGCACGGTCTGGTCCGGCTTCTCCCTGCACTGGTATCAGGAGCTGTTCCAGGACGAGGAGATACTCTCCGCATTCAGCACCACCCTCACGGTGTCCGTGCTGGCGGCACTTATTGCAACGGTTCTGGGCACGGCGGCTGCCATCGGCTTCCACGCCATGAAGCGGCGGCCCCGGCACCTGCTCATGACCATCAACAACATCCCCATGACCAATGCCGACATCATCACCGGCGTGAGCCTGATGCTGCTGTTCGTGTTCACGGGGAATCTGCTGGGCTTCTCTCTGGGCTTCGGCACGCTGCTGGTGGCGCACATCACCTTTAATATCCCGTATGTTGTCCTGGCGGTGCTGCCCAAGCTGCGCCAGCTAAACCCCAACCTGGGTGAGGCGGCCATGGACCTGGGCGCCACCCCCTGGCAGGCCTTCTGGAAGGTGCTCATGCCCGAGCTGCGGCCCGGCATCCTCAACGGACTGCTCATCGCCTTTACCCTCTCCATCGACGACTTCGTCATCTCCTACTTTACCGCCGGATCCGAGGTGGCCACCCTGGCTATGCAGATCTACGCCATGACCCGCAAGCGCATCAGCCCCGAGGTCAACGCCCTGTCCAGCATCCTGTTCGTTACGGTGCTGACGCTGCTGCTGATCGTGAATTTCCGGGAGATGCACCAGACCAAGCAGGAGGAAAAGCGGAACAAGGCCCTCCAAAAGGACGGCGTGAAGGGAGGGGTCCAGTGATGAAAAAATTCGCCATTTTGCTCCTGGCCCTGCTGCTGGCCCTGCCCCTGGCGGGCTGCCGGAGCGGGCAGACGGAGCGCAGCATCAATGTATATAACTGGGGCGAGTATATCGACGAGTCCATCTTTGACGATTTCGAGGCGGAGACGGGCATCCATGTCAACTACAACACCTTCGCCTCCAATGAGATGCTCTATTCCGCCATCAAGGGCGGCGGCAACAGCTACGATGTCATTATCCCCTCGGACTACATGGTGGCCCGGATGGGAGAGGAGGGGCTGCTGATGGAGCTGGACTACAGCAAAATTCCCAACGCAGCGAACATCGACGAGCGCTATATGCATCCCGCCTACGACACGGAGCAGAAGTACAGCCTGCCCTATATGTGGGGCACTACCGGCATCATCTATAACACCACTATGGTGGACAAGGCTCCTACCTCCTGGATGGACCTGTTCACCACCGACCTCAAGGGCCAGGTGCTGATCTTTGACAATCCCCGGGACTGCATCGGCCTGGCGCTGAAGGCTTTGGGGTATTCCTTTAATACCACCAATAAGGACGAGATCGCCGAGGCTACGGACCTGCTCATCAAGCAGAAGGAGGACGGCATCGTCCAGGCCTACGTCATGGACCAGATCTTCGATAAGATGATCAACAACGAGGCCGCCATGGGCACCTACTACGCCGGCGACTATCTGACCATGGTGGAGGAAAACCCGGACCTGGCTTTTGTGCAGCCGGAGGAGGGGAGCAATCTTTTCGTGGACGCCATGTGCATTCCCACCTGCTCTAAGAACTATGAGGACGCGTTGGCCTTCATCAACTTCATGTGCCGGGACGAAATCGTCCTGCGCAACTGCGATGAAACGGGCTATTCCTGCCCCTCCGCCACCGCCCTGGAGGAGATGGACGAGGAAATGGCTACGGACCCCGTGGCCTATCCCGGCGAGGATATCCTCGATAAGGCCGAGACCTTCGGCGGCCTGCCGGAGGAAACTCTCACCTTCTACGACCACGAGTGGATCCGCATCTGCCTGGCCAAAGTGAAGTATTAAGCAAAAAAGAGCGCATGGAAAAAAACCATGCGCTCTTTTGCCGCCCAGCCACATGGAAACGCTCTGCGCTTGCTGGAATGTGTCATTGCGAACCAGTGACCGATGTCACTGGTGTGGCAATCCGCATCCCCCGTCCCCTAAAAAAGGCTCCCCTGCGCAAGGGGAGCTGGCACGGCGAAGCCGTGACTGAGGGGTCGACGCACCGCACCCCATGCAACCCGCCCATCCCAAAGGCCCCCTTGCCTAAAGGGGGCTGTCGGCGAAGCCGACTGGGGGATTCTTCCCCGCACGAACTCACAGGAAACGCGTAGCCATCTACCCCGCACGAATCCCTCCACCAGAGTGCGGCTGGTCCCCCTCCCTTTAGGCAAGGGAGGCTCTTTTTTCGGGCGACCGCAAGGGTCGCCCCTACGCCCCATCTTTCCTCTTTCCCCTTGAAAAACTCCTTCCGCTTTTCCTGTTGCTATAAATACGCAATGGTGCTATAATAAACGAAGTATACCCCCACTACATAACGATCTTGAGGTATGAAATGAAAACAGAAGAAAAACTGAACATGACCATGCTCTGCGATTTTTACGAACTGACCATGGGCAACGGGTATTTCAAAAACGGCTACAAGGACCGCATCACCTATTTCGATGTGTTTTTCCGCACCGTTCCGGATAAGGGCGGCTTCGCCATCGCGGCGGGTCTGGAGCAGCTTATTGAGTACATTGAGGATCTCCACTTTTCCAAGGAGGACATCGAGTATCTCCGGGGACGCAAGCTCTTTGACGAGGAGTTTTTGACCTATCTGGAGAACTTCCGCTTTACCGGCGACATTTACGCCATTCCTGAGGGCACCCCGGTCTTTCCCCGGGAGCCGCTGGTCACGGTGCGCGCCCCGGCCATCGAGGCGCAGCTCATCGAGACTTTCACCCTGCTGACCATCAACCACCAGAGCCTCATCGCCACCAAGGCCAACCGCATCGTCCGCGCTGCCCGGGGCCGCACGGTGCTGGAGTTCGGCTCCCGCCGGGCTCAGGGGGCGGACGCGGCTATTATAGGCGCCCGGGCTGCCTACATCGGCGGCTGCCACGGCACCGCCTGCACCATTTCCGACGAGCTGTACGGGGTACCCGCCGGCGGCACCATGGCCCACGCCTGGGTGCAGATGTTCGACTCGGAATACGAGGCCTTCAAGACCTACTGCGAAATCTACCCCACCAACGCCACCCTCCTGGTGGACACCTACAACACCCTGAAGTCCGGCGTGCCCAACGCCATCCGCGCCTTTAACGAGGTCTTAAAGCCCCTGGGCATCACCAAGTGCGGCATCCGTCTGGACTCCGGCGACATGACCTATCTCAGCCGCCAGGCCCGGAAAATGCTGGACGATGCCGGCTGGACCGACTGCAAGATCTCCGTCTCCAACTCTCTGGACGAGTACCTGATCCAGGACCTGCTGCTCCAGGGCGCGGAAATTGACATGTTCGGCGTGGGTGAGCGGATGATCACCGCCAAGAGCGAGCCGGTGTTCGGCGGCGTTTACAAGCTGGCCGCCGTGGAGGATCAGGAGGGCAACATTGTTCCCAAGATCAAGGTCAGCGAGAACGTGGGCAAGATCACCGTGCCTCATTTCAAGAAGGTCTATCGCTTCTACGGCCGGGACACCGGCAAGGCCATTGCCGACTATATGACGGTGTATGACGAGCAGATGGACGACACCGGCGACCTGGAGTTGTTTGACCCCGAGGCCACCTGGAAGACCAAGACGGTGTATAATTTCACCGCCCGGGAGCTGCAGGTGCCCATTTTCCTGGGGGGCAAGTGCGTGTATGAGCGGCCCACCCTGGAGCAGATCCGGGACTACTGCCGCCAGCAGGTGGACACCCTCTGGGACGAGGTGAAGCGCTTCGACTATCCCCACAAATACTATGTGGACCTCTCCAAAAAGCTGTGGCAGATCCAGCAGGACCTGCTGCGCTCCAAGCGCTAACGCATGTCGGCAGGACTGTGCTTATCGGGCAGTCCTGCCGGCCTTTTAGAGGAAAGGACCTTACCCTATGAAACACATTCAGCGGAAGACTGAGCGAAAAATATCGGCTGCCCTGCGCCTGGCGCTGGTGGCGGTCCTGCTGCTGCTGCAGATCGCCCTGGTGATCGCCCTGACGCAGGTGCTCCGGCAGAAGGTATATATCGCCTACTCGGCGCTGGAGATAATCGGGGTGCTGTGCGTGGTGCATATCTATATGCGCCCGGGCAGCAGCACCTATAAGCCCGGATGGATCGTGCTGGTGATGCTGGTGCCGGTGGTGGGCGTGATACTGTACTTCCTGTGGAACGGCAACCAGGTGAAAAAGAAGCTGGACCTGAAGCCGCTGGATATGCCCCGGGAGACAGATGCCGTCCGCCGCAGCAGCGACGCGGCCCAGAAGGACCTGCAGCAGCGCCTGCCCCACTGGGCCAAGCTGACGGAGTATCTGCGCCGGCAGGACCTGCCCCTGTTTGAGGGGACGGAGATGACCTATTTCCCCACGGGGGAGGCATACCTGGAGGACCTGCTGGAGCAGATGAAAAAGGCTCAGCGCTTTATTTTCCTGGAATATTACATTGCTTCCAAGGGCGAGATATGGGACCGTATCTGCGCCATCCTCACGGAGCGGGCTGCCGCCGGAGTGGAGGTAAACCTGATCCTGGATGACTTCGGCAGCATGATGACCATGCCTCCGGAGGAGATCGGCGCCCTGCGCAAAAGGGGCGTGTGGGTGCAGATGTTCAACCCCGTCCACCGCTATGTAAACCGCCTGTATTTCAACTATCGCGACCACCGGAAGATCGCCGTTATCGACGGCGACATCGCCTACACCGGCGGGGCCAACCTGGCCGATGAATACGCCAACCTCATTGTCCGCTTCGGCTACTGGAAGGACTGCGGCCTCCGTCTGAAGGGGGAGGGGGCCTGGGGCCTGACAAGGCAGTTCATGCACCTTTGGGTGCGCATGGGCGGTGAGCTACGCTGGGCCTGGGACCTTTACCGGCCCCGCATCCGGGTGGAGGGCACCGATTTCTGCCAGCCCTTGGTGGACGGGCCGGATAATAACCCCGTGGATACCGCTGAGGATACCTTCCAGCAGCTCATTGGCAACGCCAGCCGCTATATCTGGATCACCACCCCCTACCTGGCCATTGACGAGCCCATGATCCGCACGCTCTGCATCGCTGCAGACAGCGGCGTGGATGTGCGCCTGATGCTCCCGGGCATCCCGGACCACAAATTTGCCTACATGGTGGCCCTGTCCTATTTCGGTGAGCTGCTGGAGCATGATGTAAAGATATTCACCTATACGCCCGGCCTGCTGCACGCGAAATCCGTGGTGGCCGACGGGGATGTGGGCTTCGTGGGCTCGGTGAATATGGACTACCGAAGCTTTCAGCTGCATTTTGAATGCGGCGTGCTGTTTACCGGCAGCGCCGTGGCGGCGGTGCAGGAGGACATGGACCGGGTCATGGCCCAGAGCCAGCGGGTGACGCTGCAGGGCTGGAAAAAGCGCAAATGGTATGTGAAGCTTCTGGGTGCCGTGCTGCGGCCCTTTGCCATGTGGATGTAAAAGGAGAGAAAACCATGCTGATACACGATATGAACACCGGCGACCGCTTCGAGGGCTACTACATCCTCCAGAACATCGCCCAGCGCACCACGGCGGCGGGGAAGCCCTTCCTCACCCTGAACCTGGCGGACCGCAGCGGTACCGTCACGGCCCAGGTGTGGGACTACACGGGCCCCATCGGCCAGGGGGATGTGGGTAAGGTGGCCTGGATCGCGGGCCTGGCCTCCGAGTACCGGGGCGCGCCCCAGGTGACGGTTTACCGGATCCGCCTGGCGGAGGAGAACGACGATTTCCGGGTCAGCGACCTGGTGGCCACGGCTCCCATCCAGATGGACGAGACCTGGGCGTGGCTGAAGGAGACCATCGCCTCCCTGGAGGACGAGGATTACCGGGCCGTCTGCCGGGAAATGCTGCGGCTTTACGGAAAGCAGTTCCGGCTCATTCCGGCGGCCAAGAGCATGCACCACGGCTTTGTGGGCGGCCTTCTCATGCACACGTCCTACATGCTGAAGGCTGCGGATTTCTACGCGGGGCTTTACCCGGCGGTGGACCGGAGCCTGCTGCTGGCGGGCACGCTGCTGCACGATTTCTGCAAGTGTGAGGAGTTTGTCACCTCGCCCCTGGGCCTGGTGTCGGAGTATTCCCTGAAGGGCCAGCTCATTGGCCACCTGGTGCTGGGCGCCGAGGCGGTGGGCCGGGTGGCGGCCGCCCTGGGTACGCCGGAGGAGAAGGCCGTTCTGCTGCAGCACATGATCCTCTCCCACCACGGAGAGCCGGAGTTCGGCGCGGCGGTGCGGCCCATGTGCATCGAGGCGGAGCTTTTGAGCTATCTGGACCTTATCGACAGCCGCATGGAGATCTATACCGAAAACCTGGAAAATACCCCGGTGGGCACCTTCAGCGGGAAAATTTTCGCCATTGATAAGAAGATCTATAGCCATGGCTGAGCAGTATTCCAATTTTCATACCCACACCCTCCTCTGTGACGGCAAGGACCGGCCTGAGGATTTGGTGCGGGAGGCCCTGGCCTTGGGCTGCCCGGCCCTGGGCTTCAGCGGACATTCCTACGCCCCCTACGACAGCGACTACTGCATGTCTCCGGCGGAAACGGAGGAATATAAGACGGAGATTCGCCGCCTGCGGGATAAATACGCCGGGCGCATCCGCATCTATATGGGCATCGAGCAGGATTTTTACTCCCCTGCCTCCACGGAGGGGTACGACTATGTGATCGGCAGCGTCCACTACCTGTATAAGGACGGCGTGTACCTGCCCATAGACGCCTCACAGGCTGCCCAGGAGCAGGCGGTGCGCCAGCACTACGGCGGGGACTGGTACGCCTTTGCCGAGGATTATTTTGAGACCGTATCTCGGGTCTATGCCCGGACCCGCTGCCAGGTGGTGGGCCACTTTGACCTTTTGACCAAGTTCAACGAGGGGGATGCCCTTTTTTCCACCGACCACCCCCGCTACCGCCGGGCGGCTCTCCGGGCCCTGGACGCCCTGGCCGCCGCCCCCGTGACCTTTGAGATCAACACCGGGGCCATCTCCCGAGGCTACCGCACGGAGCCGTACCCGGCCCGGTGGATCCTGGAGGAGCTGCGCCGCCGGGGCATAAAGCGTATCCTCTCCTCCGACTGCCACAGCCGAGAGAATTTGCTCTTCGGCTTCGAGAAATATGCCCCTTGGCTGGACTGAACTTTCACCGTTCGCTGCACCGAAAACGCAGTGGACGGTGTTTTTTGCAAAAAATTCCCTCAGATCGGGAAAATCTCTCGGAGATTTATAGACTTTTCTGCGAAATTTGTATATAATAATTAAGATTCTGCATTTTGCTTAGGAGGAGGAACCTATGGCCTCATTGAAAGAAGAAATATCCCGGCGGCGGACCTTTGCCATCATCTCCCACCCGGACGCCGGTAAGACTACATTAACGGAAAAATTCCTGCTCTACGGCGGGGCTATCGCCCAGGCCGGCGAGGTGAAGGGCAAGCGTGCCCGGGCCGCCACCTCCGACTGGATGGAGATCGAGAAGCAGCGCGGCATTTCCGTTACCTCGTCGGTGATGCAGTTCCGCCACGACGGCTTCTGCATCAACATTCTGGACACCCCCGGCCACCAGGACTTCTCCGAGGACACCTACCGCACCCTCATGGCCGCCGACAGCGCCGTGATGGTCATTGACGGCGCCAAGGGCGTGGAGCCTCAGACCCGCAAGCTCTTCAAGGTCTGCGCCCTGCGGCACATTCCCATCTTTACCTTTATCAACAAGATGGACCGGGAGACCCGGGACCCGCTGGAGCTGTGCGAGGAGGTGGAGCGGGAGCTGGGCATCGCCACCTATCCTGTCAACTGGCCCATCGGCTGCGGCAGCGAGTTCAAGGGTGTGTACGACCGGGAGAAAAAGCGGATCCTGCACTTTACCGACGCGGGCCACGCCAAAAAGGCCGCCATCACCGAGGCGGAGCTGGATGATCCGGCGCTGCCGGAGCTCATCGGCGAGAAACTCACGAGCATCCTGCGGGACGATGTGGAGCTGCTGGGCGCCGGGGCGGAATTTGACCTGGAGGCCGTGCAGTGCGGCAAGCTCTCGCCGGTGTTCTTTGGCTCGGCCCTTACAAACTTCGGCGTGGAGCCGTTTTTGGAGTCCTTTCTGCGCATGACCACGCCGCCCCTGTCCCGGGAGAGCGATGAGGGCGTGGTGGATGCGTTTTCCCCGGATTTCTCCGCTTTTGTGTTCAAGATCCAGGCCAACATGAACAAGGCCCACCGGGACCGGCTGGCCTTTATGCGTATATGCTCCGGCAAGTTCGAGCGGGACGCGGAGTATTACCATGTGCAGACGGGCAAGAAAATGCGCCTGTCCCAGCCCCAGGCCATGATGGCCGCCGAGCGGGAGATCGTGGACGAGGCCTACGCCGGGGACATCATCGGCGTGTTCGACCCGGGCATTTTCTCCATCGGCGACACCATTACGGTTCCGGGGAAGAAGTTCCGCTATTCCGGCATCCCGTCCTTTGAGCCGGAACTGTTCCGTGCCGTGTCCCCCAAGGACACTATGAAGCGCAAGCAGTTCATCAAGGGCGTGCAGCAGATCGCCCAGGAGGGTGCTATTCAGATCTTCAAGTTTCCGGGCAGCGGCTACGAGGATATTGTGGTGGGTGTGGTTGGCTCGCTGCAATTCGACGTGTTCGAGTACCGCATGCGCAGCGAGTACGGCGTGGAGCTGCGGATGGAGGGGCTGCCGTACAGTCACCTGATCCGCATCAAGAGCTACGAGGGGGACTATCAGGACATGACCCTGTGCACCGACTCCCGGGTCCTGCAGGACTTTAAGGATCGCTACTTTATCGCGTACTGCGGCGCATGGTCCCTGGGCTTCCTCACTAAGCACAACCCCGGCCTGGTGCTGGACGACCAGCTGAGTGTGTGAGAATTTAATGGGAACACCCCGGCAAATGGCGACATTTGCCGGGGTGGTTTTTTGTGGGGGATCAAATTGGAGAAAACGGAAAGTGGAAAAAGGGGGACGGATTGCCACGGGCGCGGAGCGCCCTCGCAATGACAGGGTTTTTGCATGGGGGTGCGGGAGTCGACCCCTCAGTCACGGCTTCGCCGTGACAGCCTGCCCACCGTCGTGCCAGCCGATTCCCGGCCACTGTCGTGGCCGCCAATCGGGGCACTTCCTCGAAATCGCCTCGCTGCATCCGCCACTGGCGGCGCTTCGGCGATTTCCCCTTGCGCAGGGGAGCCTTTGGTGGTGGGGTGGCCCTACGGATTTAGGGCTCCTCCCAGAGGTCGTAGATGTCGACCAAGGAAAGTTCGGATTTGTCGGTGAAGATCAGGCGGCCGTTGGGGCGGTCGATGGCGTGGAGGCTCCCTGTGCGGTGCAAATAGGCACCTCCGTCTTTGCGGTCGTCGGGGCGGAAATAGGTGACGGTGACGGTGGGCTTTTCTGCCAGGCGGCGCTCCAGATGCTGCAGGATGGAGTCCAGACGCTGCTTCTCCTCCTCGCTGCGCTCTATGCGCTGGTCCGTGAGGCGGGCCGTTTCGCCGATGGCCTCCTCATAGCCCGTCAGGGCCCGGAAGGAGGAGAACTGGGCCGCCCGCTCCCGCATGGACATAGGCGGGTGCTTTTCCGAGCGGTGGTGGGGCAGGTGCAGAATATCGTCGTATGCGCCCATAGTCTCTCCTTTCCGATCTTATGCTTTACGCCTTATGGCCGCCGATCTGCCGGTTGCGCTGGGCGGCGGTGGCCCCGGGCTCAAAATTCATGCCCTTTAAAATGGCGTTTTTTCCGTACTTATTTTTAATATGCAGCACCGCCTGCTGCAGCTGTTTTTCCCGCTCCAGGGCCTCCTGCTCCGCCGCCTGCTTCTTTTCCCGGGCCGCATAGTCGGTGAACAGGTCCAGCTGCTCCGGCTGGGACGCGGCGGGGGCCAGTTCCTCCGCTGTCACCTGGTCGGCCACCAGGCTCATGCGCCGCACCGGCAGGCGGGGGTCTACGATGCGGTCGAATAGCGTCATGGCGGCGTCGATGATGTACCGGGAGGAGGCGGTGGGGCAGGGGAGATGCTCGGTGCCGTGGGCGGGCTTGGGGATGCTGCGGCCGTAGGGGTCGGTGGTCAGGGGACCGGTGTAGCCCTGGGTGCGGCCCGCCCGGTCGTAGCCCACGGTGAGCACCAGCTGCCGGGCTACCACCCGCTTTTGCACCAGGTCCAGGGCCAGGGCGTCGGCCATCTCCCGGACCACGATGCGGGCCTTATCCGCCGGGTACGGGCAGGAGAGCACCTGCCCCGCGCCCATGGAGCATTTCTCGGGCCGATAAGATTTGATGTCTGCCAGCGTCACCGGCTCCCAGCCCCAGGCGTGGTCGATGAGCAGCTCCGCCCCTACGCCGAAAAGCCGGTAGAGCAGGTCCTCGTCTGTCAGCGACCGCCGGGCCACATCGCCCAGGGTATACATGCCGTTAGCCTCCAGCTTTTTGGCGTAGCCCTTGCCCACCCGCCAAAAATCCGTCAGGGGGCGGTGGGACCACAGCTTTTCCCGGAAGCTCTCCACGCTCAGCTGGGCGATGCGGGCGCCGTTTCTGTCCGGCTTTATGTGCTTGGCCCCCACATCCATGGCCACCTTGCACAGGAAAAGGTTGGGCCCGATGCCTGCGGTGGCGGTGATGCCCGTCTCCTGGAGGACCGCCGCCATCAGCTTCCGGGCAAAGCCCCGGGCATCCAGGCCGTACAGGGGCAGGTAGTTGGTGGCGTCGATGAACACCTCGTCGATGGAGTACACGTGGATGTCCTCCGGGGCCACATAGCGCAGGTAAATCTGGTAAATTTTGGTGGAGATCTCCATGTAATAGGCCATTCTCGGCGGGGCAATGATATAGTCCAGGGCCAGGGAGGGGTCCTCCTGGATTTTCCGGTCGTCATACTCCCGGACATAGAGCTTGTGGGCCGGGTACTTCCGCTGCCGTTCCCGGTTTACCGCCTCCACCTTCTGCACCACCTCAAACAGCCGGGCCCGGCCGGAGATGCCGTAGGCCTTCAGGGAGGGAGATACGGCCAGGCAAATGGTCTTTTCCGTCCGGGAGGCATCCGCCACCACCAGGTTGGTGCGCAGAGGGTCCAGGCCCCGGGCCACGCACTCTGCCGAGGCGTAAAAGGACTTTAGGTCGATAGCTACATACACTTTTTCCACCACGGCGTTCCCTCCTCTCAGTTTGTATCTCTATTGTACCTGATAGAACATCTGTTTGCAAGTCCAAAACGCAAAAAAACGGCCCTCACCGGGCAGGTGAGAGCCGGAAATGGATGGGAATTTCAGCTTTTTCCGTGGATGGAGGAGCCGCACTTGGGGCAGGTGATGATGATCTTGCCCTTGCCTCGGGGCACCCGGCAGACGGTGCGGCACTGGGGGCAGGTGAAGTATTTGTGGTCTTTATCCTGGCTGCGGGCCTTGCGGTTTTTCACGGGGTTTACAATCTTCGTAAGGAACCAGGCGTTTTCCTTGCGACGCTTGGACAGGTTCCGGGAAAACATGCGGAACAGGATCCACACCATCACAAGAAAGCTCACCGTGGAGAGGATCATCCGGGCCGTTTCGCTCTTGCTGCGGACGATCAGCTCCACTGTATCCAGCAGCAGCACCAGCACCAAGGAGGCCCAGCCCAGCTGGTCGACCCCGTTGCGCCCGTACATGAAGCGGGAAAGTGCGTTACCCATTTTCTGGAAGAAACTCATAGTATAGCCTCGATTTCTACCATGGGTTGGCAAGGCCTGCCCTTATCAACCCATGGCCTGCTATTTTCACCTGCATTATTTTACAGGAAAAGCCTTGCCAGGTAAAGTGTGATTTAACAAAGTTTACAAATTTGTTACGAATTATTTTGCACCCGATGCTTTACTTTCACAAACTAAAATGGTAAAATACAAGGGAATTATAAAGGAGGGCGAACACCATGCTGCATCCTGCCAAGTCGAAAATTGCCACCAAGCAGAAGAGCGACCTGCTGTACAAGGCCATTTTGAAGCTGGAGACCGAGGAGGAGTGCTACAACTTCTTCCAGGACCTGTGTACCATCTCCGAAATGCGCTCCATGGAGCAGCGGTTTGAG
Organism: uncultured Oscillospiraceae bacterium; assembly: GCA_934635515.1. The sequence goes on along the minus strand of CAKTZK010000004.1, from coordinate 5,687 downwards.
GTGGCCACCTTGCTGAACAACGGCATGATCTATAACGAGATCCTGGAAAAGACAGGGGCCTCCAGCGCCACCATCAGCCGGGTGAACCGGTCCCTGCTCAACGGGGCCGGGGGCTACGAGAGCATCCTGGAGAAGATGAAGGAGAGCGGCGAGGAATGAACGCATACCAGGGCCTGGCCGGGGCCTATGACTCCCTCACCGGAGATGTGGGGTACGAAAAGCGGGCGGACTATCTGGAAAAGCTCTTTGCCCGCAGCCGCATCCCGGTGCATACCGTGCTGGACCTGGCCTGCGGCACCGGCACCATGACCTGGCTGCTGACCGCTCGGGGCTACGAGATGATCGGCGCGGACGCCTCCGAGGAGATGCTGGCCGCCGCCATGATGAAAAGCGGCAGCGTGGAGGGTATTGCGCCCATCTTCCTGCACCAGTCCATGCCCAAGCTGGATCTGTACGGCACCGTAGACGCCGCCATCTGCTGCCTGGACAGCCTCAACTACCTTACCTCTCCCGCCGATGTGCAGCGGACCTTTCAGCGGCTGCATTTGTTCATCGCCCCGGGCGGGGAGCTTATTTTCGATGTGAACACCCTGGATAAGTTTCAGAGCCTGGACGGCCAGGTGTTTCTGGACGAGACGGAGGAGAGCTACTGCGTGTGGCGCACGGAGTTTCGGCGGAATATCTGCTCGTACTGGGTGGACCTGTTCCGCAAGGGGACAGACGGGCGCTACCGCCGGGACACGGAGCTGCACCGGCAGCGGTACTATGCCCCGGAGGAGCTGACCGTGTGGCTCCGGGAGGCCAGGTTTGGGAATATCCGCATGTACGGTGACTGCCGCCTGCGTGGGCCCAAGGACGGCGAGCAGCGGATTTATTTTTGCTGCACGCGGGAGTGATTTTTTGCGGGGCGAGGTGCTAAAACCCGCCGCGAATTATGGCTGCACATGTTGTTTTGCACCCGTAGGGGTCGGCGTCCCCGACGACCCCTCCCTCATACCATATTACAAAGAAGGAATTTTCAAACTATGAGCGATAGAATTGTCAGAGCCATCACCTCCGATGGCATGGTCCAGGCGGCGGCCATCAGCAGCCGCGATCTCACCGAGCGTGCCCGGCAGATCCACAAGACCTTGCCGGTGGCCACGGCGGCTTTGGGCCGTACTTTGGCCGGCTGCGCCATGATGGGCAACGCCCTGAAGGGACAGGGTGCCAGCCTTACTTTGCAGATCAAGGGCACCGGGCCTTTGGGCACGATTTTGGCCGTGTCCGACCCGGCGGGGAATGTCCGGGGCTATGTGGCCAATCCTCAGGTGGACCTGCCCCTGCGGCCCGACGGCAAGCTGGATGTGGGCACGGCGGTGGGTGCCCAGGGCGGCACCATGACCGTTATTAAGGACCTGAACATGAAGGAGCCGTATGTGGGCACCGTTGACCTGCTGGGCGGAGAGATCGCCGAGGACATCGCCGGGTATTTCGTGGAGTCAGAGCAGATCCCCACGGCCTGCGGCCTGGGGGTGCTCATTGAGCGGGACCAGAGCGTCCGGGCCGCCGGGGGCTATCTCATTCAGCTGATGCCCGGGGCCGACGAGGATACCATCACCAAGGTGGAGGGGGGTGTCCTGGCGGCGGGAAATGTGTCCGCCATTCTGGACAAGGACCCGGATCCGGAGCACCTGCTGAAAACCGTTCTGTCTGACTTCGATGTGAAGATTTTGGAGTCCGACCCGGTGGAATATAAGTGCTACTGCAGCCGTGAGCGGGTGGAGCGGGCGCTGATCTCCTTGGGGGCTGAGGAGCTGAAAAACATCCTCGCCGAGCAGGGCTCCTGCCAGATGACCTGCCAGTTCTGCGACGCGGTGTATGAGTTTGACGGGCCGGAGCTCCAGCGGCTCATTAAAAGTTTGGACGCAAAAAAATAATTGGTAAAATATGATTTTTGGTGTTGACAACAGGACGGGTTTTCGGTATAATAAACCCTGTCGTTACGAGTGGAACGGCTGAAAGCGGGAGCATAGCTCAGCTGGTTAGAGCACCTGCCTTACAAGCAGGGGGTCACTGGTTCGAGTCCAGTTGTTCCCACCAAAATATGGCCAAGTAGTTCAGTTGGTTAGAACGCCAGCCTGTCACGCTGGAGGTCGTGGGTTCGAGCCCCATCTTGGTCGCCATACGCCTCTGTAGCTCAGTTGGTAGAGCAGCGGACTGAAAATCCGCGTGTCGTTGGTTCAACTCCGACCGGAGGCACCATTTGCGGGCGTAGCTCATCTGGTAGAGCGCGACCTTGCCAAGGTCGAGGTAGCGAGTTCGAGCCTCGTCGCCCGCTCCAAAAGCAAAGAAAACGGCGTATAGATCGCCGTTTTCTCTTATCCGGTGACATAGCCAAGTGGTAAGGCAAGGGTCTGCAAAACCCTCATTCCCCGGTTCAAATCCGGGTGTCACCTCCATATTAACTAAACGGTATAGATGCGTCTGGCGAAAAGTCAGGCGCATCAACCGTTTCCGGGCTTTTTCAAGCCCGGATTTCTTCTCTCAAACCATAGATGCAAATCGCTGTTTCAGGGCGTCTGCCCCGATTCGAACCGGGCGTTTTCCTGTTTCATGCAGATGCGTTCAGCCAGCGCCCTTTTTCAGCGGCGATTTTTCCAGCTGGCAGCGGTATTTTTCTCAAAAAAGAATCACAAAGATTTGGGCGTCGTTTTGTTGGTCCTGACGGACTAAGAAAGCGGTGCCCTTTTTCATTTCAAAAAGGGCGCTGGTCGCAGCGCCTGCATTTGTAGGTCGGAGCATGATCGCTCCGGCCTTATTTTTTATGCATGGGAGGAGCTATATGAGCATCAGCGCAGAAGAAAAGGTCTGTTACCTCAGAGAAGCAGCAATCGTCCTTGCCAAGGAGGGTTTCCAGTTGGACGAAGTTCACACTGACAGGCTGTGTATCCTGCTTGACGGTGCGCCACTGTGCGAAGTGACCGAGAGCGGCGGTATTGCCTACCGCAATAAGGATATTGACGAGCCGGAGCGAATCGCCGCCAAGGACAAGGTGTATGAGATCGTCAGAAACACAGCGGAATATATGCGCCAGATGGAGACAGCGCCCGTTTTGAAAGCCGATGGTTTAGAGGACGGCTACAAGGTGCTGGCGGATTTCAACGGCACTGTGCTGGCTGGAGTTCAGAGCGGACACGGAGTCCACTTCGTCACATGGGATTGGGACTATGGACACACGGGTGTATGCCACGGGCACTATTTCATGGAGGACTATGCGGGAGCCAAACAGGACTTTGCCGTCCGCTCGGGGCTTATCCAAAAGGCGCAGCTCTTTAGCCCGGAGCAGTTGACGGAGATCTATCGCTGCTGTGCGGACTCCGTAGACGGAGATTTCTTTGAACTCACAGAGGAACAAGAAAAGGTAATTCGGAGCGCACAGCAGCAGATTGAGGAGCGTGTGTCGGATTTGGACGAGCGGATCCGGCAGCAGGAGGATATGGCGGAACAAGCTGTGCAGGAACAGACAATGTAATACGATTCGACTATGACCGGGGCTCTTAAAGAAAGACCCCGGTCTATTCTTATTTAGGAGGAAGTGAAATGCCACGAGTAAATCGAAAAAGCTCATTGGGGCATTGGTACGCACCGGTCTATGCCCCGGAATATCCCCGTGACCCGCCGAAGCCCCACGGCTGCACGCGCTTTGTGCGCTGCAAAGGATGTCCTTATCCGGGACACGGCTTTGTCTGCTGGCAAGGCGAAGATACCTGTCTGCGGACACGGATGAACGAAATCAACGGATTGGAGGAAAACGAAGATGATGATTCAAGCGGTGCTTGGTAATCCGCACCATCCGGAATACGGCGTGGCAACTATCCCCTTCCCCATACCACATGACCAGTACACACACTGCATGGAGCTGCTGGAGGCTCTGGAGATTGGCGACGCGGTCAAAGCCGACTGCCAGGTGCAGGAGATCAACAGCTTTTACTCTGTACTCAAGCGCATGGAGATGCTTACGGTCAATGTGGAGGAGCTGAACTATCTCGCCAAGCGGCTGGATAGTTTCGATACCGGCGAAGCCGCGCAGTTTCAGGCGGTGGCCCACAAGCTGGAGCTTTTTGAACTGAAGGATCTGATCAACCTGACCTTCTGCTGCCAACAGGCTACCGTCATTACGGACTTTTCAGATCTCGCCGCTGTTGGCCGGGACCACTACATGAATTTACATGGCGGCAGTGCCAAAACGGAGGAACTGGATGCGCTGGACGGTGAGGAAACGGCACGGCGGCTCATCGAGAGCGGCAGCGGCACGGTCACGCCCTATGGGGTCGTGTATGATAACGGCATGAAATTGGAGCAGGTCTACGACGGGAGGTTCTTCCCCTGCTATTACTATGAGCCGAATGCCATCACGGTTGCGGTGACCGCCAAGTCCGAGCCGGAGGATACGGAGCATATCACATGGCTGCACCTTCCTATGACGCAGGAGGAGGTGGACCGTGCCCTCCAGCGTGCGGGCATTATGAATCTTGCGGATGCCCGGCTTCACTTGGAGGATACGCAGCTGCCGGATGAAGTGGATATGCTGCTGGATATGGAACAGGAAAACCTTGCGGACCTCAATGCACTGGCACAGGTTGCGGATGCCCTTTCCTCGGACGACATGAAAAAGCTGGGCGCTGTGGTAACGCTGGCGAAGCCACAGACAACGGAACAGATCAAAAACCTCTTAGAGAATCTCGACCTGTTTGATTTCGCTCCCGGCACACATTCCCCGGCAGAGTATGGAAAGTACATGATCCAGCAGTCCGGTCATTTCGACTACGATGAGAATCTGGATGAGTTCTATGACTACGAAGGCTACGCCCTGCAACGCATGAATGAGGAGGACGGAATGTTCACGGATCGCGGGTATATAGCCTACAAAGGAGGTGTCGCCTTGAAGGAAGTTATAAAGGACAGCCAGGGCGAGCAACCAGCACCGGAGCCTTGGCGGGGTGAGAACCGGGACGAAATGCTCCGCATGACGCTGTATGCCAAAAACAAGGCGGGCTATTCGCTTGTCCTTCCCGCTGACGAGGAATACCTCTCTGCCGCAAAGTCGCACCTGGGCGTGGGAGATTTTGCGGAAGCCGTGATTCGAGATGTGCGCTTCAAGGTGCCGTACATTGGTGAACTGATCTGCGACACGGACTGTCCCTCTGTGGAGGAGTACAACGAGTTTGCGAAGGCGATGGAGGACATTTGGCAGAAAGACGGCGCTCTGCTGACCTATGCCGCTGTGCTGGATGCCGAGCGGCCCGACACTCTGGGCAGGGCCTACGAGCTGCTGCAAAACTTGGAGAACTACGAACGCATCGTCGAGGGCACCTACGGCTACGGCCAGCAGCGCTTACAGGAAACGCTGGGGCTGGATGACGCAGCGGTGGAAATGCTGGACGGCTACATGGACTTTGAGAAGTACGGCGAGGAGTGCATGGAAGCGGACGGCGTGGTTACGACGGAGTTTGGCCTGCTGCGGCGGTTGGAGCCGCCTTTCCCGGAGCAGCGGCAGGGACAGAGGATGATGTAAGCAAAAGTGGCTCGACCCATTTGAATCAAGCCGCTTGATAAGCAGACAAACTGGAAGTTAACTAATGGATGCCATTTTATCAGTCGGCCATGATCTCCTGAGAGCCACATAGGAGATTAAAAAGTTTGCA
>CAKTZK010000003.1 GCA_934635515.1 uncultured Oscillospiraceae bacterium | reverse complement strand
GCTCTATACCCAGGCTGTGGCCGATGCGGGTACCATTATCTGGAACGGCCCCATGGGCGTGTTTGAATTTGAAAAATTTGCCGCCGGGACCAAGGCCATTGCCGAGGCCCTGAGCAAAACCGACGCCATCACCATCATCGGCGGCGGCGACAGCGCGGCGGCCGTGGAGCAGCTGGGCTATGCCGATAAGATGACGCATATCTCCACCGGCGGCGGTGCCTCTCTGGAGTTCCTGGAGGGCAAAGAATTACCCGGCGTTGCCTGCCTGCTGGATAAGTAATCTGCCCGCCGGCTCCGACCCTGTTGCGGCAGGCGAAATTTCTCCGCTGCCGGGTCTCGCTTCGCGCGCCGGTTTTGCGCCTCCCGTGGGCACCGTCATGGTCCCCTTGGTGCGCATCATGGTCCCGGCCCGGTACCGTCATGGACCTGCCCCAGGCCGTCATGGGCATGTCTGTCCCCGTTTGCCACCGCGTTTCCCGGCTGAAGCCGAAATGCGGAAATAGAATAGAATTAGGAGTTAAATGAAAAAACTATGAATCGCAGATATCGCAAAACCATCATCGCCGGAAACTGGAAAATGAACAAAACCGCTTCCGAGACCAAAAAATTTGCCGAGGAGCTCAAGCGCCTTCTCCCCCGCGCCAAGTGGTGCGATGTGGTTATATGCGTCCCCGCCGTGAACATCCCCGCTGCTATGAAAGCCTGCAAGGATCTCCGCGTGTCCGTGGGCGCGCAGAATGTGTTTTATGAAAACAGCGGCGCTTATACCGGCGAGGTTTCGGCGGAGATGCTGAAGGATCTGGGGGTCAAATACGTCATCGTGGGCCACTCCGAGCGCCGCCAGATGTTCGGTGAAACGGACTTCACGGTAAACAAAAAGGTCCTGGCCGCCCTGAGCGCCGACCTGCAGCCCATTATCTGTGTGGGCGAGACCCTGGCTCAGCGGGAGCTGGGCGTGACCATGGAGCTGATCGCCCTGCAGGTGAAGTCCGCCCTGGCCGGTGTTCCGGCGGAGAAGGTGCGCAAGTGCGTTATCGCCTACGAGCCCGTGTGGGCCATCGGCACCGGCAAGACCGCTACCGCCCAGCAGGCGGCGGAGGTCTGCACCTTCATCCGCGCCACCATACGCCACCTGTACGGCGCCCGCATCGCCCGCTCCGTAACGGTGCAGTACGGTGGCTCCATGAAGCCCGCCAACGCCGCAGAGCTGCTGGCCCAGCCCGACATTGACGGCGGGCTTATCGGCGGCGCTTCCCTGGATGCCGGGCAGTTTGTTGAGATCATCAACGCCGCCAACCAAAATTGAGCGGCCGTGAAAAGCGAGGGAATGTACTATGAATAAAACACCCACTGTTCTGATTATTATGGACGGCTTCGGTATGGCCGCTCCGGGGCCGGGCAATGCCGTGGCCCTGGCAAATACCCCGGTGCTGGACCGGCTCTTTACCGAAAATGCCAACACCACTCTCTCCGCCTCCGGCCTGGACGTGGGTCTGCCCGACGGCCAGATGGGCAACAGCGAGGTGGGCCACACCAACATCGGCGGCGGCCGGGTGGTATTCCAGGACCTGCCCCGGATCAGCCGGGCCATTGAAAACGGCGAGTTTTTCAAAAATCCCGCCTACAACCAGGCCATGGACGCCTGCCTGGAAAAGGGCACAAGCCTCCACCTTTATGGCCTGCTCTCCAATGGCGGCGTACACTCCACCGTGGAGCACCTGTGGGCCCTGCTGAAGATGGCCAAGGACAAGGGCCTGGAGAAGGTCTACATCCACGCCTTCCTGGACGGGCGGGACGTATCCCCCACCAGCGGCAAGGATTTCGTGGCCCAGTGCCGGGATAAGTGCGCCGAGATCGGCGTGGGCAAAATTGCCACCGTTATGGGCCGCTACTATGCCATGGACCGGGATAAGCGCTGGGAGCGCCTGCAGATGGCCTACGACGCCATGGTCTACGGCGAGGGCGTGCAGAATCCCGACCCGGTGGACGCCGTGGCCAAGAGCTACGAAAACGGCGTGACGGACGAGTTTGTGGAGCCGGTGGTCTGCGACAGCGAGGGCACCATTTCCAACAACGACAGCATCATCTTCTTCAACTACCGGCCCGACCGGGCCCGGGAGATCACCCGGGCGATGGTGGACCCGGCGTTTGACGGCTTCCCCCGGGAGTTCTTCCCCACCACCTATGTGTGCAACACGGAGTATGACGCCTCCATGCCCAATGTGCTGGTGGCCTGGCCCCGGATCGCCGTGAAAAACGGCCTGGGCGAATATCTCAGCTCCCTGGGCATGACCCAGCTGCGCATTGCCGAGACGGAAAAATACGCCCACGTCACCTTCTTCTTCAACGGCGGCGTTGAAAAGCAGTATCCCGGCGAGGACCGGGTGCTGGTAGCCTCTCCCAAGGTAGCCACCTACGACCTGCAGCCGGAGATGAGCGCCGGGGAGGTATGCGACAAGTGCGTGGAGCGCATTAAGAGCGGCGCATACGACGTGGTGATCCTGAACTTTGCCAACTGCGACATGGTGGGCCACACCGGCGTGCTGCCCGCCGCCATCAAGGCGGTGGAGACGGTGGACACCTGCGTGGGCCGGGTGGTGGACGCCACGCTGGAGATGGGCGGCATCGCCATGATCACCGCCGACCACGGCAACGCCGAGCAGATGATCCAGCCCGACGGCAGCCCCATGACCGCCCACACCACCAACCGGGTGCCCTTCATCCTCTGCGGCGCAGGCACCGAGCTGCGCCCCGGCCGGCTGGCGGACATTGCCCCCACCATTCTGGACGTGATGGGCCTGGCCTGCCCGGCGGAAATGGACGGACAGAGCCTCATTATCCGGTAAAGCTCCCGTGTGAATTTTCAAAATGTTTAAAAATCTCACTGCCTGCGCATACTGCAGGCAGTGAGATTTTTTCTTTCTAATTCGGCGGCCGCAGGCCGGACCCTCTGCGGCGCGGGGCGCGACCCCGCGGGAAAGGAACACGATGAGCCGGATAAATCATGACAAGACCAAAGGCTTTTTCGGCGGCCGGGGCTTTTACATAGCCCTGGTGCTATGCTTGGCAGCCATCGGCGTGGCCGGGTATCTGACCCTGGTGCAGCAGGCAAAGGTGGCGGAGAAGGACAAGGAGACCCCGGTTATTCAGCAGGAGCCGGTGGAGGACATCAGCCGGGCTCAGGCACCCCAGCCGGAGCCCATTCAGGAGACTCTAAACCCCCAGGAGCTGCTGCCCCAGGTCTGCTCGCCCCTGGACGGCACCACCGTTACCGTATTCAGCATGACGGAGCTGCTGTATGACGAGACTATGGCCGACTGGCGCACCCACGACGGCATCGACATCAAGGCCGAGGAGGGGGACGCCGTGAAAACCGCCGCCGACGGCACCGTGAAGGAGGTGCGCTACGACGACCTTATGGGCGTTACCGTGATCATCTCCCACGAGGACGGCTATGAGACCCAGTACAGCTGCCTGCAGCAGGAGCCGCCGGTGGAGCAGGGGAAGGCCGTGAAGGCCGGGGACATCATCGGCCTGGTGGGCTCCACCGCCGCCGCAGAGGCCGATGTGGGGCCGCACCTGCACTTCTCCGTCAGCAAGGACGGAAAGGTCATCGACCCATCTGAATACGTGCAGTGACAGGAAGCCGTGAGAGAGGCAGAGGCCCCTCTCACGGCCTTTTTACCGGTCTGGCGCAGGGGCAGGCAAAAAGTTTGTGAGAAAAACAAAAAATTTGAAAAGCACATGGCAGGGCGCTATACTGTCTATGTGTACGGCCGCACCGCCTGCAAAGAAAGCAGGCCTGCGGCAATGTAAAGAGAAAAAAGGAGAGTATACATGGAGAAGCTATTTCACCTGAAGGAGAACGGCACCTCTGTAAAAACAGAGATCATTGCCGGTCTGACCACATTCATGACCATGGCGTACATCATCGCCCTGAATCCCAACCTGCTGACAAACTTTGACACGGGCTCCGCCCTGTGGAAGGCCGTATTCGTGGCCACCTGCCTGGCCTCCGCCGTAGGCACCGCCTGCATGGCATTTCTGGCCAACAAGCCCTTTGTCATGGCCCCGGGCATGGGCCTGAACAGCTTTTTCGCCGTGATCTGCGGCAACATTGCCGCCATGCTGAAAACCGACTACACCTCCGCCTTCCAGGCCACCCTGTGCATCATCCTGATGGAGGGTATCGTGTTTTTGCTGCTGAGCGTTTTCAACATCCGGGATAAGATCGTCACCGCCATCCCCCTGGGCGTGCGCCTGGGCATCGGCCCGGCCATCGGCCTGATGCTCATGAACATCGGCTTCGGCTCCAACGCCGGAGTCTATGCCGAGGGCAACGACTACACCTCTCCCTTCTACGTCATGCGGGACTTCTTCGGCGCCATGACCCCCAGCACCATCCAGGACCACATGGGCAAGGAGTACAGCCAGATGGTGCTGTCGGTGGTGACCATGTTTGTGGGTCTGTTTGTCATTGTTCTGCTGGCGAAGAAGGGCAAAAAGTCCGCCGTGCTGGCGGGCATGCTCACCGGCTCCGTGATCTACTGGGCCGGGGACGCCATCTTCCTGCACAACAACCCCTTTGCCTCTCTGAAGGGGGCCAGCTTCCTGCCGAACTTCAAGGACATGGCAGAGGTCACCCTGTTCAAGTTCGACTTCCACGATTTCTTTGAGATCGGCTGGTTCACCGCCATTACGTTGATCATCACCTTCTGCATGATCGACATGTTCGACACCATCGGCACCCTGGTGGGCACCGCCTCCCGGGCCGGCATGACCGACAAGGACGGCAACATGCCCAAGATGAAGGAGGCTCTCACCGCCGACGCCGTGGGCACCGTATGCGGCGCCTGCTGCGGCACCTCCACGGTGACCACCTTTGTGGAGTCCGCCTCCGGCGTGGAGGCCGGCGGCCGCACGGGCCTTACCTCCCTCACCGCCGCCTTTATGTTCCTGGTGTGCCTGTTCATCTCCCCGGTGGTGGCCATTATCCCTGCGGCGGCCACCTCCAGCGCCCTGATCTATGTGGGCATCCTGATGCTCCAGGGTCTGAGGAACATCAACTTCGACGACATCGACCAGATTGTGCCGGTGTTTATCATGCTGCTGGCCATCCCCATCTCCGGGTCCATCGGCCACGGTATCGGGCTGGCTATGATCTCCCACATGGTCATCAAGGTATTCTCCGGCCACGCCAAGGAGGTCTCCGCACTGACCTATGTGATCGCCGTGCTGTTCCTCATCAAGTTCTTTGTGGTGGTATAAAAACGAGAAAATTGCTGAACACCGGCTGGCATTTTGCCAGCCGGTGTTGATTTTTTTCACGCCGGGGCACTTTCCGTTTTTGTGAGCATGCGCACGGCGTACTTCAGGAACATTTTCACCGCCGGGGAGGCGTCCGCCTTGGAGTGCAGGGCCACGCCCATGGTGATCTGGGAAGGGGGATCCACCGGCAGCTTCACCACATTGCAGATATGCTTTTCGGTGATGAGACGATTCGTTATGCTGATGCCCAGGTCCTGCTCCACCATGGACATGGCCGAAAAGCTCTCCATGGTGGTAAAGCGGATCCGGGGCTTGATGCCGTTGCGGCGAAACAGCGCCTCCACGTCATCGTCGCAGCCCAGGGCCGGCATGATGAACGGGTCGCTCTCGCAGTTTTTCAGCGGGTAGCTCTCTGCCCCGGCCAGGGGGTGGTCCGGCGGAAGCAGCGCCAGCATGGGGTCCTCCGCCAGGGGGATCCAGTCGTAGGGCATACCCTCCTGGTAGCTTAAAAAGCCGATGTCCGCCGTGCGGTCGTCCAGCCAGGCGGACACCTCCTGCCAGATACCCTCCATGAGGCGGATGGTCACATGGGGGTAATCCTCCTGGAACGCACGGATGACCTCCGGCAGCCAGTGGGCGGCAATGCTGGAATAGGACGCAATGGTCACATTGCCGATGAGCAGGCCGTTTATCTCCGTGGCCAGCTCAAAGACCCGGTCCTCCTGGCGCAGAAGCTCCCGCACCGTGGGCAGCAGCAGGGCGCCGTTTTCCGTGAGGGTAACGCCCTTGGTGCTGCGGCGAAACACCGAAAAGCCCAGCTCGTTTTCAAAGGCGGTGACCAGCTGATTCACCCCCGAGGGCGTGTAGCGCAGCACCTCCGCCGCCTTGGAAAAGCTGCCGGTTTCCGCCGCCGCCAGCACGGCCCGGCATCTTGCGGTCTCCATAAATTCGGCCTCCTTTTCACTGTTAGTATTACTTATATCAAATATTATAAACTCTGACTTTACTTTCCTTGTTATTTATTCTACTATATGACCATAGAAAACGCAAGACCTCAAATCGAGCGAGATCTTCAAGGAGGAATCTACCATGAGGAACATCTATATTTATCTGACTATTGCCGCTGCCGCACTGCTGATGATGGTGGCATCTGCTTGCCTGCTGACCGTTGCCGACGAAGGTGTACGTCAGGCCTGCGGATATGTTTCCCTGATTCTGGGCGGTATCTGCACCTGGTGCACCGCTAAGGTGCTGCTGGACGAGGAAAAGCGCGAGGAACAGCACCACACGCCGGCCCACGTCAACTGAATGAGCTACCCCTGAGTAATGCTTTTTTGCAAGACTCTTTCTTTCTCTCTCTTAAAAAGGAAAAGACGCACGAAAGTGCGTCTTTTCCTTTTTTGTGGGGGTAATGCGGGGTTGACAGGGGGGCGGATTTTGGTACAATGGGGAGTAGAACAAAGAGAGGAACAGAGTATGGACGGTTACTATTATAAGGGACTGGATCGGGCGGAGAAAACAGCCTACGAACAGATGAAGGCCGGGTTTGAGCAGCTGGCTTCCTCGGTGCGGGTAGTGCGGCTGGAAGGAGCGCGGCTGGCGGAGGTTTATCTGCGGCTGAAGCTGGACACGCCGCTGCTGTTTTACGTGGTGGGGTATAGCTACCGGTACTATCCGGGGGCAGACCACGTGGAGCTGATCCCGGAATATCTCTTTGAAAAAAGCAAGATCCGCACCCACCAACAGGCTATTTCCGCCCGTATACAGCGGCTCACGCGGCCCCTGCAGGGGAAAAGTCAGTTGGAGAAAGAGCTGGCCATTCACGACTTCATTTTGGAGAATGTGCGCTACGACAAGCTGAAAAAGTCCTATTCCCACGAGATCATCGGGCCTATGACCCAGGGGGTGGGGGTATGCGAGGGCATTGCCAAAACGGTGAAGGCTTTGTGCGATGCGGTGGGGGTGGAGTGCATCATTGCCCTCAGTGAGGCAAACCCGGAGAGGGGTGTACGATATAGGCACACCTGGAATATACTCACAATAGACGGAAAACGATACCATTTGGACGCCACCTTTGACAATTCTCTGCAAAGGGGTGTGAAGCGGTATGACTATTTTAATCTGGATGACCGGCACATTTTTCTGGACCATGAGAAGCTGGTGCTGCCTGTACCGGCGTGCACGGAGGACAAGGGGTACTTCTATCGGAGGGTATCCCTGACGAAGCCGGAGGATGTGGAAAACCGCGTGCGGCAGGCCCTGCGGAAGAAGCAGAAGCATTTTGTGTTCCACTGGCGGGGCGGCGGGCTAAACCGGGAAATTTTGACGGATCTGCTGGACCGGGCGGCGGCGGAGGCCGAAAAGAAGGGTCTGGGGGTCAGCTGCGCGGTAAACGTGCGGCAGGCGGTGATCCAGCTGGACTTCGGCGCGGCCCGAGAGACGGAGCTGCAGCAGCCGGACGAGGGGCAGGAGGAGTGAGAGAAAAGCGGAGCAAAAAAACCAGTCAGCTGCGCTGACAGCCCCCTTTAGGCAAGGGGGCCAGACCCCTCAGTCACGGCAGAGTCGTGACAGCTCCCCTTATCAAGGGGAGCCTTTGGGTTACGGATTGCCACAGCCAGTGTGCGCACTGGCCTCGCAATGACAGGCTGTAAGAAGCGCGGGGTAAATCCAGGCAGAGCGATGTAGGCATCGCCCCCTACGAAATGTAACAAGAAGTGCATACAAACAGGGCGTCGGGACGCCGCCCCCTACGAAAGGGCAAGGGGTGCAGCGTAGATTGTAATTCCGCCGGGCCAGTGCCAGCGCGTAAGCGCTTATGCACGGAGATAGACGCAGGGACGATGCGAAAGCACGGTGTGGGATTTCGTCCGTTCGATTCGCGGGGTAGGTGGGTTTCGTTCCGGCCAGTACCACGCCCGCGCAAGGATTCCAAAACCATGGGTTTTGGCGGCGTTCTTTGGGTACTTTCTGCCGCCGGTGGCAGAAAGTACCACGCGGTCGGCACGAAAAAATGCGGAGCAAGGAATCCCCCAGTCAGCTGCGCTGACAGCCCCCTTTAGGCAAGGGGGCCAGACCCCTCAGTCACGGCAGAGCCGTGACAGCTCCCCTTATCAAGGGGAGCCTTTGGATATTACGGATTGCCACAGCCAGTGTGCGCACTGGCCTCGCAATGACACATTACAAGAAGTGCGGTGCGGTGGAAGACCGGGCGGGCGACCGCAAGGGTCGCCCCAACGGATGCATGGCAAGGATCTCATACAGATAAGGTTTATAAAATATCGATTATTTAGGAGGATTTGGCATGGCGAAGAAGGCAGGTCGGAACACCAAGGCGCGGATCGTGGCGGCGGCTTGGAAGCTGTTTTATGAACACGGATATGAGGACACCACGGTGGAGGACATCGTGTTTGAGTCGGAGACCTCCAAGGGGTCCTTTTACCACTATTTTGAAGGGAAGGACGCGCTGCTGGGGTCCCTGTCGGTGCTGTTTGACGAGAAGTACGAGGAGCTGCGGCCCCAGCTAGACCCGGAGGCGGACGCGGTGGAGACGCTGGTATTCCTGAACCGGGAGCTTTTCAACATGATCGACAACAGCGTGTCCCTGGATCTGCTGGCAAGGCTCTTTTCCTCGCAGCTGGTGACCCGGGGCGAGAAGCATCTGCTGGACCGCAACCGCACCTATTTTAAGCTGCTGTACCAGATCATCCGGGACGGGCAGAGCCGGGGGCAGCTTCGCACGGACATGGCCGCCAATGAGATCGCCAAGGCCTACGCCATGTTTGAGCGGGGGCTGATGTACGACTGGTGTTTGTGCGGCGGGGAGTACGCCCTGGGCCGGTACAGCGCACTGATGATGCCGATGTTTTTGCAGGGTTTCCGACCCGGGAAGTGAGGAGTGGAAGTGGCTGCGGAGGGGGACGGTCCCTCAGTCACGGCGGAGCCGTGACAGCCTGCCCACCGTCGTGCCAACCGATTCCCGGCCACTATCATGGCCGCCAATCGGGGCACTTCCTCGAAATCGCCTTGCTGTATCCGCCACTGGCGGCGCTGCGGCGATTTCCCCTTGCGCAGGGGAGCCTTTGGAGTTGCGGATTGCCACGGGCGCGAAGCGCCCTCGCAATGACAGATCGCAAGAAGTGCGGTACTGAACAGACGGCGGGGTGGGGGCACCCCGCCCTACGAAATCACAAGAGGTGCGTGCGGGCCGTCGGGGACGCCGGCCCCTACGGAATTACAAAAGGTGCGGAAGGAGTTCAGGCGGGCGGGCCGATGTGGGGAGCGAACTGAGCGCCGCCAGTGGCGGATGAAGCGAGGTGAGCGAGTGGCCGCGGTCAAAATTGGGGGCGTCTGCCGTAAGGCAGCGCAGAATTTTGGGCACCGCAACAGGGGCATCGTCCCCTACGGACTTCTATCGGTAAACGGTGCGTAGGGGCCGATGCCCACATCGGCCCGGTTGCACACGCTTTCAAGACACCCACAGTCCGGGCGGCCGCAAGGGTCGACCCTACGGAAGAGCACAAGAAGTGCGGCCGTTATCGGGTGAGCGGGGTCGTTGGAAGAATATTTTATATTGGGTATACATTATTATTATATTCGTTCTACTTGATTTTCCTTAATTTAATTATTTAAAATCAAGAATATATCTTTATATGTATAGACTTGATTCTATACAAGATTCTGTATTTTGTTCTACTTACTTTTATGGTATACTTGCCTACGCTAAAGCACTTTATCCCGTAGGAGGAAAAACATGAAAGTCAGTGAAATTGTTGTATTTGTAGTTTATCTGGTGTTCATGCTGTCCATTGGCGTATACTTTTTCTTTAAGAATCGCAACGGCGGCGAGAAGACCTATTTCCTGGGCGGACGGCAGATGGGCCCCTGGGTCACGGCGCTTTCCGCAGGCGCCTCCGACATGAGCGCCTGGGTGCTCATGGGCCTGCCCACCTCTATTTATGCCCTGGGTCTGGGACAGGTATGGATCTCTGTGGGTCTGGCCATCGGCTACACCATCAGCTGGCTGGTGGAGGCTCCCCGGCTGCGGCGGTTCTCCATCGTGGCCAACGACTCCATCACCATTCCCCAGTATTTGACCAACCGGTTCCTGTCCAAGTCCAAGGCGCTGCAGATCATCTGCGCGGTGATCTTCCTGGTGGCCTACACCGTGTACGCCGCCTCCAGCGTGAAGGCCTGCGGCACCCTGTTTAACACCGTCATCGGCATGGACGAGACGGCGGCTATGTATCTGGCCTCTCTCATCATCATCGCCTACACCTTCCTGGGCGGCTTCTCCGCCGTGTGCTGGACGGACTTCTTCCAGGGGATGCTGATGCTGGGCGCGCTGCTCATTGCCCCCATCTTTGCCCTGTTCATGCTCAAGGGTGCGGGCATCCATGCGGTGGACACCCCCAACTATTTCAACGCCTTCGGCAGCTGGAAGGACATCGTGTCCGGCCTAGGCTGGGGGCTGGGTTACTTCGGTATGCCCCACATTATCATCCGGTTTATGTCGCTGGAGTCTCAGAAGAGCCTGAAAAAATCCTCCAAGATCGGCATTACCTGGACGGTGCTGATCGTCATCTTCGCCGCGGCGGTAGGTATCATCGGGCGGCTGTTCCTGGGCTATGACGAGAGCATCAACGGCCACTCCCTGGTGTTTATCACCATGGTGCGCAGGATCTTCCCGGGCGTAATCTCCGGGCTGCTGCTGTCGGCGGTGCTGGCGGCATCCATGTCCACGGCGGACTCCCAGCTGCTTATGGCGGCCAGCGCCTTTGCCAGCGATGTGTACAAGCCTGTTTTCCGCAAGGGCAAGGCCAGCGACAAGGAGATGATGTGGGCCGGGCGCATTGTGGTGCTCATCATTTCCGTGGTGGCGCTGCTCATCGCCTCCAACCCCAACTCCGGCAGCATCATGTCCCTGGTGTCCAACGCCTGGGGCGTGTTCGGCGCAGCCTTTGGTCCGGTCATTATGCTGAGTCTGTTCTGGAAGCGGTTTACCTTTGCAGGTGCCGTGGCGGGCATCATTGTGGGCGCGGCTGTGGACGGCCTGTGGCTGGCGTTCCTGTCCGGCACGGGGATCTACGAGATCATCCCGGCCTTCGCTGCCAGCCTGGTGGCGGCCATTGTGGCCTCCCTGCTGAGCAAGAAGCCCGACAAGGACGTGGAGGAGCTGTTTGAAAAGGCTCTGCAGCCGGAGGAATGATCCGCTTTCACGCAATTATAATAGGCGCTGCGGCTTAGCCGCAGCGCCTTTACCATATAGAAAAAAAGGAAGACCCGCACATGGTGTGCGGGTCTTTGGTGGCTGTCCACAGGTTTTGCTGTCCGTGCGCACTCCTGTATATCGCAAGGAAAGGAATGTATGCAAGGAAAACCTTAGTCGGGTTTCCCTTGCATGTTAAATCGCCCGCAGGCGACCGCTTTCGCGGAGCAAAAAGTGCTCAGCGTGTCGAAAAAGTCTTTTCGCCCCGCTGCCTAAGTTTTTGAAACTTTGAAAAAGTTTCAAATACTATTGATTTTAATGGTGAGGGACACCCTTCTTGGGTTTCCCTCACACACCTTTCCTTACCGTTATCGAAAATACTACCACTTTATCAACAGTCTCGCTACTCCAAAAAGAAAGACACCCGTCTGACGTCTTTCATAGGTACACAAAGTGACCTGACCTTTGTATGGGCAGGCAGTGGCGTGAGCCGCTGCCTGCCTGTTCTTTTTTCTGTCTTGATTTCTGCGCTTATGATACCTGCGTCTGCGCGGCCATCTGCTGTACGACCATTTCCAGAGAGGGAATGAAGTGTACCTCAGTGTTCTCGGCATCCTCTGCTGACAGGGCACTGTCTATGACGCCGATGTCGCGGTAGATGATCCGTACCTCCTGCATACCGTTGCGATTGTAGCGGTCCGGCCTTTCGCCAATGTCTATGCGCTCAATGAACGTCCACAGCAGCTCCGGTGTCAGTTCAGCTATCTTTGTGTATCGGCTGGCCTTCTCGATGAAGGCGTCCACGTTGGCGGCGGAGGCTTTCAGCTTCTCCAGCTTTGCC
This sequence comes from uncultured Oscillospiraceae bacterium, assembly GCA_934635515.1. The sequence continues at coordinate 30,731 of CAKTZK010000003.1, read as the reverse complement.
TGCTTCTCCGGAATGGCCGCTGCCAGCTGTTTCTGCTCGGCATTGTAGTCGGCGGACAACATCCGGAACTGCTCATTGCTGATTTTCCCCAGTACGTTGTCCTCGTAGAGCCGCTTGAACAGGGCGGACAGATCCGTGTTCCGCTTCACCATTTTATCCAGCTCCCGCTGGGTGAAGGTTATCTCCTTGCGGAGCTGCGCCGTGTTCTTGCGGTTGATGTAAGCGGCGAACTGGTGCTTCTTTGTCCTTGCGAAGTGCGTTACCCGTCGCAGGTCATCCAGCACGATGGCTTTCAGATTTGCCTCTGTAATATGGTGAGGTGTACAGGCTTCCTTGCCCCGCTTGCCGTAGGTGGAGCAGCGGAAGTAGTACTGCTCCGGCTTCATTTTACCTGTGCGGCACAGCACCATGTAGCCGCCGCAGTCGGCGCAGTAGACCAGTCCGGAGAACAACCCTGGTTCATCCATGTGCTTGGGCGGGCGTCGTTTGTGCTTTCGGATGCGCTGCACGGTGTCCCACAGCTCCTGGTCGATAAGGGCTTCGTGGGTATTTTTCACCAGCACCTGTTCCTCCGGCGGGCGGTGAATGACCTTCTTGTTCTTGTAGGACAGGGTGCTGCTCTACATATTCAGTGTGTGACCCAGATACAAAGGATTGGAGAGAATGTCCGCCACCGTCGCCCCGCACCAGTGGTAGGGCCGCGTGGTGTCCAGCCGTGTGCAGGCCACACCGGTCTGCCGGTAGTACTGATTGGTGGGGTTCAGCACCTGCTGCGCCTTCAGCATACGGGCGATCTGGCAGGGGCCTTTGCCCTCAGAGCAGAGTTGAAAGATGCGCTGAACGATCTCCTTTGTCTCCTCGTCAGGTACAATGTGCTTGCTGTCGCCGTCCCGCTTGCGGTAGCCGTAGGGCGGCTTACCACCTAAGCGTTCCCCATTCTCCGCCTGCATCCGCTTTACAGAGCGTACCTTGCGGCTGGTGTCCTTGGCGTGGAGCTCATTAGCCCAGTTACGAATGGGGTTGAAGTCGCTGCTGCTCTCCACCAGTGAATCCACGCCGTCGTTGACCGCGATGAAGCGGACACCTTTGGACGGGAAGTACAGTTCCGTCAGCTCACCGACCTTCAGGTACTCGCGGCCCAGCCGGGACATATGAGTGGCTGCAAGCCGCCACTAAGGCCAGAGACGCCTGCCTGTATGGCAAGTTGTCTCAGGGGGAAGCGCTGCGGATTATTGATGTACCATAAAAATCAAGGAGGAGCAGACTGCGGGTCTGCTCCTCCTTATCTATTCTTCGGTATTCATCATGAGCTCCACCGCCAGCGCAGCCGCCAGCCGAAAGCCGCAGATGAAGCTTTGCTCCGCTGACTGTTCGGCTACCATGTTGTGGGCGTCCTCGACGATCAGCAGCAGGTGCTTGTCCTCTTTGGACAGGCTTTTGATCAGACTTTGGAAAGCGTCCTCGGCCTCTGGCGGGAGATCATACTGGCCTTTCCGCTCACAGTAGACGCGGTACAAGGATTTCAGCAGGTCTTGCATATCGCACCTCAACCGTCGTAGAGGACGTAGATCAGCAGGCTTCCGCCGTCCTCCACGATGCAGACGTTGCAGTGGAATTCGGCGTCCGCCACACTGTCCCTGTCCGCTTGCATCATGATCTGATGGAACGTGAAGTCCACCATGTCCCGTGCTTTGGCCTCTAACGTCTCTTGCGAGGCGTTCACCGGCACTGCGGCGGGAAAGCGGTAGGCACTGTTGTCCAGCGTCAGGCCGTTGTCTGTGGTGACACCGTACTGCGTCACCGCGTAGGCGTTGGCCGCGTCGATGGCCGCCTGCCGGTCTGCGGGAGCCGTGGGTTCGGGAGCGGGTTCCGGTTCCGGTGTCGGCTCCGGCTCCACATAGCCTGTCTTGGCATGGACAGTCTCGGAGGGAATGTTCTCCATATGCCGCTTTTGCGTATGCGCTATGTGAAACACTGAACTCACTCGATTTGCCCATGGACTTTGTGACCGCAGTACCTTTTGCAGACTGGGGCTTTGGCTGGCTCATTCCCGCGATTGCCGGAGGAATCATTGGCGCACTTGTTCCTGGAAAAAGATGGGATGCTGAAGAAATTAAAGAAAGCGAACAACTATAACGTATAAAGAGTTCCGGTATACAGTAAAGACTGTATACCGGAACTCTGTTTTCTTAATGTTTTCCCGCTTCGACATACCCCTTGGGCCACATTGTGTACCTATGAGACTGTGGCCGTAGGGGTGTCTTTCTTTTTGGAGCAGGGTACGGGAATCGAACCCGCCTCCTCGGCTTGGGAAGCCGATGTACTACCGATGTACTAACCCTGCATCGCGATAGCTATTATAGCAGAGAATCCTGCCCTTTGCAACCGAAAAATGCCGGGAAGCATGAAATTTCTTTCGGCGGCATAGGATAGGCCAGCTTATTGGGGGAGGTCGGACGATGAAAAAGCGAATGTTTGCGCTGATTTTGGCAGTGCTTTTGGTGTGTGTCCCGGCGGCGGAGGCAGTGGAGCTGCCGGTGGAGGCCAAGGCGGCGCTGCTGATGGAAAAGGAGACGGGGCAGGTGCTGTTTGCCGAGAACAAGCACGAAAAGCTGGAGCCTGCCAGCGTCACCAAGGTGATGACGCTGCTGCTGGTGATGGAGGCCATAGAGCGGGGAGAGCTGAAATATGAGGACGTGGTGACGGTGAGCGCCAACGCCGCGTCCATGGGCGGCAGCCAGGTGTATCTGTCCGAGGGGGAGCAGATCAGCGTAGAGGAGCTTTTGAAGGCGGTGTGCGTCTCCAGCGGCAACGACGCCGCCGTGGCCCTGGCGGAGGAGGTGTCCGGAGTGACGGAGCTGTTCGTGCAGCAGATGAACAACCGGGCGGCAGAGCTGGGCATGGAGGACACCCACTTCGTAAACCCCACGGGCCTGCCCGCAGAGGGCCACGTGACCAGCGCCTGGGACATCGCCCTCATGAGCCGGGAGCTGATCCTGCGTCACCCGGATATCCGGCGCTTTACGACAATATGGATGGACACCATACGAAATGGGGAATTTGGCCTCTCCAACACCAACAAGCTCATTCGCTTTTACGAGGGGGCCACGGGGCTGAAGACCGGGTCCACGGGGTCAGCGGGCTACTGCATCTCGGCCACGGCGGAGCGGGGCGGCATGGAGCTGATCGCCGTGGTGCTGGGGGGCGAGACCAGCCAGCAGCGGTTTGAGGACGCCAAGACCCTGCTGAACTACGGCTTTTCCACCTACGCCCTGGCGGATGTGACCCCGGCGGAGGCACCGGTGGTGCCGGTGAAGCTGGGGACGGCGAAAAGCGTCACCCTGGTCCCCGCGGAGGGAAAGCTCCTGGTGGGCAAGGGCCAGGCCGGAAACCTGACAAGCGAGATGGCCCTGCCGGAGAGTCTCACGGCGCCGGTGGAAAAGGGACAGCAGGTGGGCACGCTGACCGTGCGCTGCGGGGACGAGATTTTGCGGGAAATTCCCCTGACGGCGGCGGAGGGCGTGGAGCGGATGACCTGGGGCGGGCTATTCCTGCAGCTGCTGCAAAGGGCGGTTTTCGGGTAAGAAAGCAGGCGGTTTTCTCTTGTATTTTCCGCCGGATGGATGTAACATAGGGGAAAGAATCAAAGGAGGGTTTACCATGATCCGTGTTGATCTTTCCCACATGCGGCGCTTTATTCCGCTGCCCTACGAAGCGGCGCTGACGCCCCGGCTGCGTCTGGCCCACGAAAAGCTGCGCAGCGGCACCGGGGCCGGGGGCGAATTCACCGGTTGGGTGAGCCTGCCCCGGGACTACGACCGGGAGGAGTTCGGGCGCATCCAGGCGGCGGCCAGGAAGATACAGGGGGATTCCCAGGCGCTGGTGGTCATCGGCATCGGGGGGTCTTACCTGGGGGCCAGGGGCGTCATCGAGTGCCTGTGCTCGCCCAACTACAACCTGAAAAAGAAGGATACGCCCAACATCTATTTTGTGGGCAACGGGCTGGACAGCGACCAGCTTCGGGAGGTGATGGATCTGCTGGAGGGGCAGGACTTCTCGGTGAATGTCATCTCCAAGTCCGGCACCACCACGGAGCCGGCGGTGGCGTTTCGATTTTTCCGGCAGCTGCTGGAGAAAAAGTATGGCCGCGGGGAGGCGGCCCGGCGCATTTACGCCACCACCGACCGGGCTAAGGGCGCCCTGAAGGCCCTGGCCACGGCGGAGGGCTACGAGAGCTTCGTGGTGCCGGACAACATCGGCGGGCGCTACAGCGTGCTGACGGCGGTGGGCCTGCTGCCCATTGCCGTGGCGGGCATCGACATAGAGCAGCTTATGGCCGGGGCCGCCGCCATGGAAGCAGACTGTGCCCGGGAGGACATGACGGCCAACCCCGCCTGGCAGTACGCCGGAGCCCGGTATGAGCTGGAGCACCGGGGGATGGAGATCGAGGTGCTGGCCTGCTACGACCCCTTCTTCCGGTTTATGGCCGAGTGGTGGAAGCAGCTTTACGGCGAGTCCGAGGGCAAGGAGGGCAAGGGCCTGTTCCCGGCCAGCGTGGAGTTTACCGCGGACCTGCACTCCATGGGCCAGTATCTCCAGGAGGGGCGGCGAAACCTCTTTGAAACGGTGGTGCGCTTTGCGCCCCGGGCGGGAGAGCTGGCGGTGCCCTTTGACGAGGAAAACGGCGACGGGCTGAACTTCCTGGCAGGCAAGGCTATGAGCGACCTGAAGCAGCAGGCCATGGACGGCACCCTGCTGGCCCACGTGGAGGGGGGCGTGCCCAACATCCGCATAAGCTGCGGGGAGCGCAACGCCTTTACCCTGGGGGAGCTGATCTACTTCTTCTGCTATGCCTGCGGGCTGTCGGGCTACCTGCTGGATGTGAATCCCTTTGACCAGCCCGGCGTGGAGGCATACAAGAAAAACATGTTTGCCCTGCTGGGCAAGCCCGGCTATGAGGAGCTGGGACAGACCCTTCGGGCACGGCTGCAGGGAGAAAATTCGTGAAGTTTTCATGAATTTCCGTTTCTCCATTGCCATTTCCCTGTAAGTGTGTTATATTGAGTTAACCGAAATAGACAAAGGAGTGATTTCTTATGGTTAGACTGATCATGGGTGCCAACGGCGCCGGCAAAACAAAGCAGCTTATCGACCTCATTCACAGCGCCGTGGAATCCGAAAACGGCAGTGTGGTCTGCATCGAGCCCGGTGTGGACATGACCTTTGACATTAAATCCAGCGTCCGTCTGGTCAATGCCAAGGAGTACAACCTGAATTCTTTTGAATGTCTGCGGGGCTTCGTCAGCGGCCTGTACGCCGGCAATTACGATATTTCCCATGTGTTCGTGGATAACCTGTCCAAAATCGTGGGCAGCAGCGACCTGTCGGAGGTGGAGAACTTCCTGCACTGGCTGGACCGCTTCAGCGAGATAAACAGTGTGAAGTTCACCGTGACCCTGAGCATGGACGAGGGCACCGCTACTGAGGGCATGCGCAACTACCTGTAAGCCCGGAGAGCAAACAAAAGTCGCACGGCGGTCAGCCGTGCGACTTTTTTATGTTATAAGCCTGGGACAGAGCGGTCAGATGCGGTAGACCAGGGCATCAAAGTCCCGGACGATCTCCTCGCGCTTGGTGTCCTGCACGTAGACATTGTTGGTCTCGTCGAAGGCCAGGCGCATGGCGAAGTCCTTGGCCTCGTCGATGCTGTCGGTCTCGAAAAAGACCCGGTACTCCTGGGCGGACTGGTTGATCTTCTTGTGCATAATATGAAAGCGCATATAAGCCTCCCGGAAAAGTGATTTTGAAAAAACTCGCAGAGCTTGCCGCCCGCAGGCGGCAAAAAAATCAAATCATTTTTTGCACCGACATGCGCGGGGCAAAAAATCCCCCTCAGGCCGTGCAGTGTGCGAGCGCAGCGAGTGCGCGGAGCGGGCTGCCAGCCTTTTGGCAGAAAAATCGCAGATTTTTCGCCAGCGAAAAAATGGGGGTATTTTTTAGTATACCCCAATTTTTTGCGAAAAACAAGACGCGCCGCCGCCAAATTTTTCACAAATTTTGCACCCAAAATTTGGCCGCCAAAAATGGAAAAAAGGCTTTCCTCTGGCGGGTTCGGGATGTATAATTGCAATGTTATTTTTGGAATTGAGATGCTATGAAAAAGGGGTGCTGCACATGAAGATCGGATTTGATAACGACAAATATTTGGCCCTGCAGGCCGAGCACATCAAGGAGCGCCGCAGCCAGTTCGGCGACAAGCTGTACCTGGAGTTCGGCGGCAAGCTTTTTGACGACTACCACGCCTCCCGGGTGCTGCCCGGCTTCCAGCCTGACAGCAAGATCCGCATGCTGGCCACGATGAAGGACGAGGTGGAGATCGTCATTGCCATCTGCGCCGGGGACATTGAAAAAAGCAAGATGCGCGGAGACCTGGGCATCAGCTACGACGACGACGTGCTGCGGCTGACGGATGTATTCCGGGGACTGGGCTTCTATGTGGGGTCCGTTGTCATCACCCAGTATGCCGGGCAGCCCGCCGCCGACGCCTTTATCAAGCGCCTGACGGCCCTGGGCGTGAAGAGCTACAAGCACTACCCCATCGCCGGCTACCCCTCGGATGTGGCGCACATCGTATCCGACGAAGGCCTGGGCAAAAACGACTACATCGAGACCACCCGCTCCATCGTGGTGGTGACGGCCCCCGGCCCCGGCAGCGGCAAAATGGCCACCTGCCTGAGCCAGCTTTACCACGAAAACAAGCGGGGCGTCCGGGCGGGCTACGCCAAGTATGAGACCTTCCCCATCTGGAACCTGCCCCTGAAGCACCCGGTGAATCTGGCCTACGAGGCCGCCACCGCCGACCTCAACGACGTGAACATGATCGACCCCTTCCACCTGGAGGCCTATGGCGAGACCACGGTGAATTATAACCGGGATGTGGAAATTTTCCCGGTGCTCAACGCCATGTTTGAAAAAATTCAGGGCACCTCTCCCTATAAATCCCCCACGGACATGGGCGTGAACATGGCGGGCTTTGCCATTGTGGACGACGAGGCCTGCCAGGAAGCCAGCCGGATGGAGATCCTCCGCCGGTACTACACGGGCCTGGTGGACCGGGCCAAGGGCAAGTGCGACGAGAGCGTGGTGCGCAAGCTGGAGATCGTGATGCAGCAGGCGGGCGTTACCCCTGATATATGCCCGGCAGTGAAGGCCGCCCTGGACAAGGCCGAGCAGACCGGCAAGCCCGCCGGGGCCATGGTGCTGCCCGACGGGCGGGTGGTCACGGGCAAGACCAGCTCCCTGCTGGGTCCCTGCGCCGCTATGCTCCTGAACGCCGTGAAGCTGCTGGCGGGCATCGACAAGGAGCTGGACCTGCTGCCCGCCTCCATCATTGCCCCCATCAGCGACATGAAGATCCGCCACCTGGGCCACCACAATCCCCGGCTGCACTCGGACGAGGTGCTCATTGCCCTGTCCATCTCGGCGGTGACCAACCCCCTGGCAGAGCGGGTGCTGAAAAAGCTGGACGATCTGCGGGGCAGCGACGCCCACTTCTCGGTGATCGTGTCGGAGGAGGATGCCAAGCTCTACAAGCGCCTGGGCATCCACGTCAGCTGCGAGCCTAAGTACGAAGTGAAGAAGCTGTATCACAAGTAAATGTTATATAAAATGCCGCCGACGGCTGTCGGCGGCATTGCAGACTGTCGAAAAATCCTGTGGATTTTTCCGACAAAGAGATCGCAGCCTGCTGCGCGCATAATTTTTGCGCCATGCGCAAAAATTCCACACTGGCAGACTGAGCGGTATTTTCTCTCACGCACATGTCGCGAGAGAAAATGATTTTAACTTTTTGCCGCCTGCGGGCGGCAAACTCTGCGAGGCTCATTTCATAATAAATTAAAATGCCGCCGGCAGCTGCCGGCGGCATTTTTTGTTCAGAGAAACGCAATTCTACTTCCCCTGCCGTTTTTTGGCGAAGGCCTCCTTTTTCCGGGGAGACATTTTACTCTTACGGCCGGAATTTTCCGGGCGCTTATGGCGGAAATTGGCGGCGCTGCGGGGTTTTTCCCGGCGGTCGGGCTTTTGCGGCTCCTCGGGCTTTTTGCCGAAGTACTTCTCCCCCTTCTGGGGGCGGATGAGGCATCTTTCCTCATAGCCGATGAGGTCTGTGCGCTCCGCCTTCTCCAAAGCCTCTATGACCAGGGGCCGCAGGTCCTTGCGCCCCCACTGGAGCAGTGCCCGCTGCAGGGCCTTCTCATGAGGGCTGCGGGCCACATATACCTCCGTCATGTCCCGGGGGTCGATGCCGGTGTAGTACATGCAGGTGGAGAGGGTGCCGGGGGTGGGATAAAAGTCCTGCACCTGCTCGGGTTGGTGGCCGGTTTTATGCAGGAATTCCGCCAGGCGCACGCTGTCCTGCAGTGTGCAGCCCGGGTGGGAGGACATGAGATAGGGCACCAGGTACTGCTGCTTATGGTCCGCCTCGTTGAGCTTCTGATACTTGCGCCAGAACTTCTCGAACACGTCGAAATGGGGCTTTCCCATATAGTCCAGCACCGAGGAGACGCAGTGCTCCGGGGCCACCTTCAGCTGGCCGCTGATATGGTGGTCCACCAGCTCCCGGAAGAAGTCCTGATTCTTGTCCTGGAGCATATAGTCATAGCGGATGCCGCTGCGGACAAACACCTTTTTCACCCCCGGGAGCTTGCGCAGACGCTGCAGCAGCTCCGTATACTCCGAGTGGTCGGCATCCAGATTTTTGCAGGGCTGGGGCGCCAGGCAGCTGCGGTTTTTGCAGCAGCCGTGCTTTTTCTGCCCGGGGCAGGAGGTGTGGCGAAAGTTGGCCGTGGGGCCGCCTACGTCATGGATATAGCCCTTGAACTGCGGGTCCTCCGTGAGGATCTTCGCCTCCCGAAGGACGGAGTCGATGCTCCGGGAGGTGACCATCCGGCCCTGGTGAAAGGTCAGGGCACAGAAATTACATCCGCCGAAGCAGCCCCGGTTATGGGCGATGGAAAAACGCACCTCCTCAATGGCCGGGACGGGCTCTTGATATATGGGGTGCACCTCCCGGACAAAGGGCAGATCGTAGAGCCGGTCCAGCTCCTCCCGGGGCAGGGGGCGCTGGGGCGGATTCACCACCAGAAAGCGGCCCTCACAGGGCTGCACCACGCCGCAGCCCCGGATGGGGTCGTTTTCATCGTACTGCAGCTTGGTGGCTATGGCGTAGGCCTTTTTATCCTCCCGGACGCTCTCGTAGGAGGGGGAAGAAACCGGGCGGTAAATGCACTTTTCCGGGTTTTGGGTCAAAAAGGCCGTGCCGCGGACATCGGTAATCTCCCCCACCGGCACCTTATTGGAAAGCCGCCGGGCGATCTCTTTTGTGGCCGTCTCCCCCATGCCGTAGACCAGCAGATCCGCCGGGGCGTCATAGAGAATGGGGCGGCGCACCTTGTCATCCCAATAGTCATAGTGGGCGAAGCGGCGCAGAGATGCCTCCAGGCCGCCGATAATGATGGGCGTATCGCCGCCGAAGGCCTCCCGGGCCCGGTTGGCATACACGATGGTGGCCCGGTCCGGCCGACAGCCTATCTTGCCCCCGGGGGAGTAAAGATCCTTGTCCCGGCGGCGCTTGGCAACGGTATAGTGGGCCACCATGCTGTCCAGGTTTCCGCCGCCGATGAACACCCCAAACCGGGGCTTTCCCATGGCGGCAAAGGCGGCGCAGTCGTGCCAGTCCGGTTGGGAAAGCACCGCCACCCGGTAGCCCTCCGCCTCCAGAAGGCGGGCGATGAGAGTGCTGCCGAAGCTGGGATGGTCGATATACGCATCGGCCATGACCACCAGGAAATCGTAGTAATACCAGTCCCGGGAGCGCATCTCCTCCCGGCTCACAGGGAGAAATTCCGTTCCTCTCATGACTTGTCTCCGTAGCCGATGTAGAGGTCCATATCGCCCTGGGGGGTCTTTTCAAACCCATAGCGGCGGAAGAAGCCCTCGGTCTTCTCATCCGGGCAATGCAGGCGTATATGCTCCACGCCCTTTTCCCGGTAATACTGCACCGCCTGACCCAAAGGGCCGATGCCCCGGTTCAGGCCCCGCCAGGTGGGGAGCAGGCCGTACCAGCCGATCCAGCCCACGCCGGGCTCCTTCTCCGGCAGCAGCTGCACGCCGCCGGCCAGGTCATCCCCATGGAGGACAGCGATGGCCTCCCCCTCCGGGCCGATGCCCAGGGTCTTTCGCTGGGCCTCGGTCATGGGCAGATAGTACATGTCGCTCTCCAGCATCCGCTCGTCCTTCCACCACTTCTGCTTGGCAAAGGTGGACAGGTGCGCGTCTATCAGATGGTGATTGTCGTCTCGGTACAGCACGGTAAACCCGTCCTCGTCATACTCCAGCAGGGAGATGGCCGTATTGTCCCCGTGGGGGGTGCTGCCCAGGTCACTGAGGGGATAGCCCTCCAGGGTGCCCAACACCATCCGCAGGGCCGCTCCGTGGCTGAATACCGCCACGGTCTTGCCGTCGTTCTCTTTTGCGATCTTCGTCAGCGCCGGGAGGAACCGGTCCAGCACCTGCCGGGCCGTCTCGCCCCCGGGGACCTGCCAGCGGTCTAAGTGCCGGTTAAAGTCCACGATGCGCTCCTCGTCCTCCATGCGCAGCTGCTGCCAGGTACGGCCCTCCCATATACCCATATTCACCTCCCGCAGAGCTGGGTTGGTGTGCAGGGGCAGGCCCTTGGGCAGATACACGGCCCGGGCCGTGGTACGGGTGCGGAAAAGGTCGCTGCTGTATACGGCGTCGATATGTATGTTTGCAAACCGCTGCTGCAGCACGGCGATCTGCTGATAGCCCCGAGCGGTGATGAGGCCGTTATAGTGGCCGTGGGCAATGCGGTAGAGGTTTCCCTCTGCCTCCGCGTGCCGGACTAAATAAATGCGGGTCATAGTGTTCTCCTTACAGTACCTGAATGGTTTTCTTCATGGTGGCCACGGCCTCCCGGGCGGCGGCGGCCATATCGGGGGCGTACTGGATATCCTCGTTTGCCAGCATGGCCCCGTGGCCGAACTCGTCGAAAGCCGGGTAGGCGTTGTCCCCGTCGCAGCGGGAGAGCAGCAGGAAGGTGTCCTTCAGCCGGCGGCGCAGGTCCTTAACGTCCAGACTGTAGCCGGTTTCCACCATGGCAGCGGCACCAAACCGGGCCGCCTGCTCCCCGGCAGCCAGAAACATCGGCCGGTCACCGGCCATAAGATTCTGCACCGAGCCGGCTCCGGCGTCGGCGGTACGCAGCACGGCGAACACCGACTTATCCTCCGGAGGCGCGCAGTTCTCGGCCCCGCCGTAGGGCAACACCGTCACCCCGTCGGCGTTTACGCCGCCGTGGAGCCACGGCTCCGTCCCGGCGCAACGGGCGTCCACGATGGTATACATGCCCTGATTTTTGGCCATATTAACCAGGTTGCTGAGCACGTCCAGCCCCATGAAGCCCTGGCGGAGATAGGGCTCCGCCCGCAGGATCACAGCCGGCAGGACCTCCGCCGTCTGGGAAATGGCCTGGCTGCCGTGATAGCGCAGGGCCTCGGCGTGGGCCATGGGGCAGTCACCGTACATGTCCGTGAAATTTTTCAGAATTTTTTGATCCAGCCGGTCCTCGCCGGGGTCCAGCACCAGGGCCACCGGGGTCTTACAGCGGCGGATGCACGCTTGCAGGCGCTCTATTGACATAAGAAAACTCCTTTTTTGTATGATATAAAAAAGCCTCGCAGAGTTTGCCGCCCGCAGGCGGCAAAAAATTGAGATCATTTTTCACCGCGACATGTGCGTGGGGAAAAATACCGCTCAGGCTACAAGTGTGGAATTTTGCCGCAAGGCGGCAAAATTATGCGTGCAGCAGACTGCGATCCTTTTGGCGGAAAAATCCGAAGGATTTTTCGCCAGTTTTTATTATAACGCCTGCGGCGGAATTTGGCAACGGCGCAGCTGCATTTTTGGCGAAAAACGAGCCATACTGAAGGCGTGGACAAAGGAGTGATGGGAATGTGTAAGAAAGGATTCCTCTGCGGCATGGCCGTGGGTATCGTGGTAGGCGTCACCGCCGAGCTGGTGGCCTGCCCCCGGCCCAAGTGCCGCAAGACCGCCGTGGGCCAGGCCATGCAGCGCATGGGCAACGCCCTGGACAGCGCCATGGTCACCGTGACGAAAAAGTTGGAGTGAGCCCGGCGGAGGAGCCGTCTGTGGGCATGGCGCTTTTTTTGCGGCGCCATGCCCACAATTTGTTTCGATTTTTGCTATTTATGTATTGACAATGTGCAAATTTTTGGTATAATAAATTTTGCTGTTGTCAGCGATAAGTGAATATGCAGTGGTATCGAAGAGGTCATAACGAGCACGACTGGAAATCGTGTTGTCGTCAAAAGCGGCACGAGGGTTCGAATCCCTCCCACTGCGCCATGAAAAAGGTCTCGCACGGCTGTGCGGGACCTTTTCCTTATATGGAAAAGCAGCGCGCCGAAGCTTCGGCACGCTGCTTGCTTTTTCAGGCCAGGAAGCCCTTGAGGATGGTCTCCTCCGCCTCCTCGGGGGTGAGGCCCAGGGTCTCCAGCTTCAGGAGCTGGTCACCGGCGATCTTGCCGATGGCGGCTTCGTGGATCAGCTGGGCGTCGGGACAGTTGGCCGTGATAGCCGGGATAGACTGGATATGGGCGCTGCCCATAATGATGGAGTCGCACTGGACGTGGCCGAAGCACTGGCTGTTGCCCACCATCACCGGGTGGAACACCTGCTTGCTCTCGTCCTGGGCCACGGACCGGGAGATGACCCGGCCCTTGGCATCCTCACCGTTGAGCTCGATGAGCATGTCGCTCTCGGCCTCCTGCCTGCCGTGGGTCAGCAGGCGCTCGGTGACCACCACCTCGCTGCCCTTCTCGCAGTAAAAACGGGTGTCGCGCTTGGTGGAGTCGATGCCGCGAATCTGGACGGTATCCATCTGCATGGTGGAGTTTTCCCCCAGGTGGACGATGGTTTGGGGGTTCATCACATTGCGGCCCGTCTCGCCGGGGGCGTCCTCGCCATAGTGCTTTTCGGAATAGTGGACGCGGCTGTTTTTGCCGATATAGAAGGTATGGACACCGTCGTGGCGGCTCTCGTTGCAGCCGGAATTGTGGATGCCGCAGCCGGCGACAATTTCCACATCACAGTCGTCACCGATATAAAAATCGTTATACACCAGCTCGGAAAGGCCGGTCTTGCTGATGATAACGGGGATATGGCACTGCTCGCCCTTGGTGCCGGGCTTTACGCGGATGTCGATGCCCTGCTTGCCGTCGGTCTTGGGCGTGATCTCGATATGCTCGGTGGACTGACGGGCTTCGCAGCCGCTGTCCTTGCGGATATTGAAGGCGCCTACGGGCTTGCCGGTGAGGTCTGCGATCTTCTCCAGCAGCTTGGCGTCAATGTCGGTAATCATAGCTTGGCCTCCTTTTTCTCCAGTACCGGGCAGCTGCCCAGGGTGTCCGCCAGGATCAGGGGGAATATCTCCTCCGTGGTGCCCCGGTGGGCAATGGTGCCGCCGGAGACCACGATGATCTCGTCCGCCAGCTGGATGATGCGCTCCTGGTGGGAAATGATGATCATGGTGGAGCGGCCCTCGTTATGAATTTGCTCGAAGGTCTCGGTGAGGCGGGCAAAGCTCCAGAGGTCAATGCCGGCTTCGGGCTCATCGAAGATCATAAGCTGGCTGTTCCGGGCCAGGATGGTGGCGATCTCGATGCGCTTGACCTCACCGCCGGAGAGAGAGACATCCACCTCCCGGTCCAGATAGTCATTGGCGCACAGGCCTACACGGGTCAGGTACTGACAGCAGCGGTCCTTGGAGAGCTTTTCACTGCCGGCGGACAAAAGCAGCAGGTCGTGAACGGTGATGCCCTTGAAGCGGGGGGGCTGCTGGAAACCGTAGCTGATGCCCAGACGGGCGCGGTCGGTAATGGAGAGACCCGTGATGTCCCGGCCGTTATAGAGGATTTGACCGCCGGTGGGGCGGACCAGGCCCATGATGATCTTGGCCAGAGTGGTCTTGCCGCCGCCGTTGGGGCCGGTGAAGACCACCAGCTTGTGGTCGGGGATAACCAGGTCAATGTGGCGGAGAATATCCGCCTCCCCCTCGGGTGTGGACACCCGGTAGCTTATGTTTTTCAGCTCTAACATGAAAAAATTCCTCCTTTTGAGGTTTTCTCGGGGTTACTATACCAATTTTCACCGCAAAATGAATGTGATAATTGCAACAAAATACGAAAATCGACAAACTAGTTTCATTATTATAACAGACTGTGCAGGGAAAAGCAATGGACGCCGCTTTATTTTTCCCGTCCGGCGGGATTTTTACACGGGAAAGCGCTCCGGCCGGAGAATTTTCCCCGGCGGGGAAAGCTTTTGCCCCGGGGCGCATACAATAGACGGAAGCAGAAAGGGGTGGCCGGCATGGAAGATCAGCAGACTATGGAGCAAAAGAGAGCCATTTGGCAGCGGGTGAATCCCACCCTGCAGCCCTACCCGGCGGAAGCGGACGCGGTGAATGTGTGCTGCATGGGGGTAAACGCCCAGGAGGACGTGGAGGTCATACGGGGATTTATTGAGGAGGAGCTGGCGGACCGGCGGAGCTATCTGGCCTGCGCAAACCTGGCGCCGACCCCCGGGGCGCGGCAGGCGATGCGGCGGCTGGCAGCGGAGGAGGGCGGCCACGCCCGGAAGCTCATGGGGGTATATTACCTGGTGACAGGACAGGTGTACCGCCCGGCGGTGAGCAGCGGGTGCGAGAGGTGTCCGGGGTCCTGGCGGGAGCTGCTGCGGCTGCGGTATCACCAGGAAAGCTGCGGAGGGCTGAACTACCGGCGGGCCGGGGACGAGACCACCGACGAGTGCCTGGAAGAGGTCTTTTTGGCACTGTCCAGGGATGAGTACCGCCATGCCCGGCAGCTGCTGGCTCTGCTGGAAAAACAAATCCCGATTTAATAAATAGGTCTTGCGAAATGGGGAAGAAACTGCTACAATACGCATAACAAATGGGCAGACTGCCAAAAGCCTCGCAGAGTTCGCCGCTTGTGGGCGGGGCCCATTTAACGGAAAATCTGTTGGATTTTTCAACATTTTAACTAAGGAGGACGCCCTTTATGAAAGAGTGTATCAGCAGAGACGCGGCACTGGCCGCACTGAAGAAGTATAACAAGGAGCCGTTTCACATCCAGCACGGCCTGACCGTAGAGGGCGTCATGCGCTGGTACGCAAACGAGCTGGGCTACGGAGAGGACGCGGACTTCTGGGCCACGGTGGGCCTGCTCCACGACATTGACTTTGAGCAGTGGCCGGAGCAGCACTGCATCAAGGCTCCGGAGCTTTTGCAGGAGGCCGGGTGCAGCGAGGAGTTTATCCACGCCGTGTGCAGCCACGGGTATGGCATCTGCTGCGATGTGGAGCCTACCCACGAGATGGAGAAGGTACTCTTTGCCGCCGACGAGTTGACGGGGCTTATCGGTGCCGCCGCCCTGATGCGCCCCAGCAAGAGCGTGCAGGACATGGAGCTGAAAAGCATCAAGAAAAAGTTCAAGGATAAGAAGTTTGCCGCCGGGTGCTCCCGGGATGTGATCATCACCGGGGCTGAGCGCCTGGGCTGGGAACTGGACGAACTGATGGAAAAGACGCTGGAGGCCATGCGCTCCTGCGAGGCGGACATCGCCGCCCAGATGGAGAGCCTGTAACACAACAAAAAGCTGCCGGGAAACCACAAGGTTTCCCAGCAGTTTTTTTATTTCAGCTTCAGGGGCAGGCCGCAGAAGATCCGGGT
Organism: uncultured Oscillospiraceae bacterium; assembly: GCA_934635515.1. The sequence goes on along the minus strand of CAKTZK010000003.1, from coordinate 14,899 downwards.
GACGGAATCCGCCTGCCGGGCCAGGGCACAAACGGCCCGGCCCACCTCCTCCCGCCAAAGGCGCTGGGTCTTGTCCATGGGCACAACCCCGCAGGACACATCCGTGCAGATTACCACGGCATCCTCCCGGAGAGCCGGCAGCCGGAAAGGCTGCCCGGCAGCCACGGCGGCATACACCGCCTGCTCCAGATAGCACAGGCAGCGGCGGGAGGTGTCTATGCCGCTGTCGCAGCAGGACAGGTCCTCCCGGGTCAGGTGAAAATGTTCCATTGCGTAGGCCAGCTTTCCCTGATAGGCCCCGCCGATGATGAGATCCATACGCTTCCTCCTTATAGCAGCAGCACCGCGGCGCTGCCCGCCAATTCTCCCAGGGTAATGGCGGCCCCGGATATATCTCCGCACATGCCGCCCAGATTTCGCCGCAGAGAAAAAACCGTGACAGCCGCCGCCATAACAGCCGCCGCCGGGGGCAGAAAGCCCCGCCCGGAGAGCAGCATCCCCAGGCCCACGGACACCGCAGCCAGGACGCAGGCGGCCGCCACGGCGCCGCCGCTTCTAACCAGGTCCCGGTAGCCGCTGGTATCCAGGGGTTTAAGGCCCAGCACCGCCCCGGCGCTGACGCACCGCACCCCGGCGCACACCAGAGGCAGCGCCCACAGTTTCTCCGGCCGCGCCGGGCAGGACCACACGCTGTAGCCGGCCATGGCCAGCAGCACCAGGCAGATGACGGCAAAGGACCCCACATGGGAGTCCTTGAGGATCTCCCGGCGGCGGGCCTGGTCCCGGCGGGAGAGCACCGCGTCACAGCAGTCCATGAAGCCGTCCAGATGGATAAACCCCGTCAGGCACCAGGGGGCCGCCGTCATGCACAGGGCAAAAATAGGACCGGGGGCCGAAAGGCGCAGTAGCAGCCAGCCCAGGCCCGCCCAGATAAGCCCCAGCAGGCCCCCTAAAAAGGGCAGGCACAGAAGCATCTGCCGGTAGCAGCCGCTGTCCCAGCGGCGGACGGGATTGGGAATGGCGCAGAACATCCCCCAGCACATGGAAAAGCCGGTAAACCATTTTTTCATACGGGCAGCTCTCCTTTATAGGCAATGCGGCCACCGAAGCTCACCTCCGCCGCCACGTCACACACGGCGGCAAGGCAGCGGTCAATATGGGCCAGGCCCCGGCGATAGGCCTCGGTAAGGTCGCCATAGTCCAGGGCATCGGAATAGATATAGTCGCTGACAAACACCATATTCTTCATCCGCCGAGCCAGGGCCGTCAGCTCCCGGGCCACCCGCTCCGGAGCGGCAAGGTCCACCGAGCCGTCCGGGCGGAACATCTCGTTGGAAAGCAGGGCGGTGACACTGTCCAGCAGATAGGTGCCGCCTGCATCCGCCGCCTGCAGCTCCGCCTCCATCCCCAGGCCGCACTCTATGGTCTGAAAGCCCAGACCCGAACGGCTGGCCACATGGCGGGCAATACGGGCCCGGTCCTCCGCATCGTGGGGGATCATAGTGGCCAGGTAATACAGCCGTCCCGGCTGGCTCAGGCACACGGCGGTCTGCTCGGCCAGGGTGGATTTTCCGTTTTTACAGCCGCCGGAGAGAAACACGGTCATAGCGGAAGCCGTCCTTTCTTAAAAGCAGTCTTTGCCCCGGATGTCGTCCAGGTAGCTGTCGTCAATGGCGGCGCCGGAAAAGCTGGCCATACCCTCGGCGGCGGCGCAGGCCGCCTCCAGCACCCGGAAGGCGATGGGGCAGCCGCTGCCCTCCCCCAGGCGCATCCCCAGATGCAGCCACGGAGCCAGGCACAGCTCCTTTACGGCGGCGGCGTAGCCCACCTCGTGAGAGGCGTGGGAGGCGAAAAAGTAGTCCACCGCCGCCGGGCACAGCCGCCCGGCGCACAGGGCCGCCACCACGGAGATAAACCCGTCGATGACCACCGGAAGCCGGTATCGGGCCGCCCCCAGAAACACGCCGCACATGGCGGCGATATCCAGGCCGCCCACCTTGCTCAAAACGTCCAGCACATCGTCCTTATCCGGGCGGTGCAGAGCCAGGGCATCGGTGATGACCTGCTTTTTCCGCAGGAAGCCCGCGTCGGTCATGCCGCCGCCCCGGCCGGTAACGGCCTCCACCGAAAGGCCCGTCAGGGCCGCCAGCACCGCCGAGGAGGTGGTGGTATTGCCAATGCCCATCTCCCCTGCGCCCAGAACGGCCACACCCTCCTCTTTGGCCCGGCGGGCCAGCTCCAGGCCCGTATAGACGGCCTGGGCCGCCTCCTGCCGGGTCATGGCGGGCTCCCGCGCCAGGTTGCGGGTGCCGGGCAGGATCTTTCGGTTCAGAATGGCCGGGCAGTCGTATTCATCGGCAATGCCCACGTCCACCACCTGCACCTGGTCTCCGAAATGGTGGGCCATGGCGCTCATACCCGTAAGGTGCCGGGTCATGTTCACCGCCTGGGCCGCCGTGACGCTCCGGGGCGTAACGGAGACCCCCTCCTCCACCACGCCGTTGTCCGCGCAGAGGACAACGATGCGGCAGGGGCTGTAGGCCGGGCGCAGGCCGCCGGTGATGCCGCACAGGCGGATATAGATATTCTCCAGCTCTCCCAAGCTGCCGGGGGGCTTGGCCAGGGTGCCCTGATAGACCGCCGCCCGGGCCATGGCATCCGGGTCTGCGGGTGTGATGGCGGCCAGCTCCCGCAAGATCAGTTCTTCGTAATTCATATCTCCAAAAATCCTTTATCCTGCAGCCAGAGAACGTTCTCCTCCGCCTGCAATGTTTCCAGTGTATAGCTCAGGTGCCTCTCCCCTGCCAGAGTGCGCAGTACCTCCTCCATGGGGACGGTGCCCCGGTCCAGGGGATCGTGGAGGTCCCAGCCGCCGGCGTTGTTGTGCAGATGCAGGTGCCGCAGATAGGGCCTGCACTGCTCCACCCACTCCATGACCGGGGTGCGGGACACCTCCGTATTGGCGTGGCCCACGTCCAAACACAGGCGCAGCCGGGGATCTGCCACCTGGCGGACGATATCTACCGGGATCCGGGGAGACGGCTCCATAACGTTTTCCAGGCAGAGGGTCATATCCTCCGGCACCTCCCGCAAAAACGCCTGCCAGAAGGTAACGGACTTTTCCACAAACCACTCCGGGAAATACACCAGGGGAATAAACCCGGTGTGCACGATCATCACCCGGCAGCCCCAGTCCCGGGCGGCGGCCAGAGCCTGACGATAACGCCTGCGGGTCAGGTCCACGGCCAGCGGGTCGATGGCGGCGGGGCAAAGCTCATTAAAGGGGGCGTGAAACACAAAGCGGCTTGCGGCCTGCCGGTGGCTCTCCGCCGCCGCCAGCACCTGCGGGATGGGCGCGTCCAGGTTGGAGGCGGTGCAGTATTCCGCGATCTCCAGGCCCAGGCCGTGCCGGGCGGCCGCCCGGTCACACCCGGCGGAAACGGTGGAAATATAAAGCTGGCTGCGGTCCATAGACGTCCTCCCTCTTTGTCTTGCTGTCTGAAAAAGTATAGCATACCGGCGGCGGGATGTAAAGCCGGGCGCCTTCCGGCAAAAAGGGACCGCCTGCGGCGGTCCCGAAGGGGTGCGTATTATTGGCAGGCGTCAGCCCGGGCCCCGGCGGCCGCAGGCACGGCGTCCAGCTCCTTCACCCAGCAGCGGCGGCGCTTGTGCTGCTCCAGGGGGAAGTTCTGCCACTGGGTCTGGACCTTCTCATTCTCCTCCAGCATGGGGCCGGTCTCGGCATAGCGAATGCCCATTTTCCGGCAGCCCTCCATCACCTCACTGAGAATGATGGCGTTGACACCCTTGCCCTGCAGGTCAGGGCGCACGGCGATGAGCAGCAGGTCGATGGTGTCGTTGTGGCGGAAAGCGTGGAGCACCCGCGCCCAGCCGGAGGGAAACAGCCGTCCCCGGCTCTTTTTCATCGCCTCGGCAATGCTGGGGGCGCTGACGCCGAAGGCCACCAGCTCATTCTGCTCGTTCATCACAAAGCAGGTCAGCTTGGGATTGATGAGGGGGGCGAACTTCATGCTGTATTTTTTGATCTGCTCCGGGGTCAGGTCCACGGTGCCGTAGAGGGGGGCGTAAGCCTCGTTCACCAGCTGGAAAAAGGGCTTCAGCAGGGGGAAATAGTCCAGCCGGGTGCGCACCTTCAGGGTGTGCAGCTTTTGCCGGCGCATTACGTAATCCGAGAGCTTTTTCCACCGGGCAAAGGTCTTTTCATCCTGGGGGGCGGTAATGAGATTTTCCACCCAGTCCACATCCTTCACATAGCCCAGGGCCGCCATGTGCTGCATATAGTAGGGATGGTTATAATATGTAAAGAAGCAGCCCCGGCGGTCAAAGCCCTCCACCAGCATACCCTCCCGGTCCATGTCGGTGAAGCCCAGAGGGCCGTGGACGGCGGTACAGCCTAACTCCCGGGCCCAGTTTTCCACCGTATCAAAAAGGGCGGCGGAGACCTCCGGGTCGTCGATAAAGTCTACCTGGGTAAAGCGCAGACGGTTGGTGCCCCACTTATCGTTGGACTTGCGGCTTAAAATGGCGCCGATGCGGCCTACGATCTCGCCGCCGCGCATGGCCAGCCAGCAGCGGGCCTCGCAGTAAGAAAAGGCGGGGTTTTTCTTTCTGTTCCAGTCGTCCATATCGTCGCTGTAGGTGGCGGGGACGAACTGGGGCACATCTTTATATAACTGATTCGGGAAGTCCACAAACTGGCGAAGCTGCCGATGGGTGGTGACTTCAACGATGGAAACCATGGGCAATATCCTCCTGTATTCACGCTGGGAATGACGGGGGCCATGCCCCGTACAGCAAATTTTATTTTAACCTTGCCGCAGGGAAATAGCAAGTACCAATTTGTGAAGGGTCCGAAAAGAAAGATTGCTGCACAAAATCAGAAAAAATATAAAAAAAGTCTTTTACTGGCAGAATTTTTTTGTTATAATCCCTGGTAGATAGAAACTTATATTTGAGAATATTTGTAAAAGGATCGCAAGGAGGCATTCATTATGGTCAAAATCGGTATCATCGGCTGCGGCAAAATTGCCCAGACTCGGCATCTGCCGGAGTACGCCACCAATCCCAATGCCAAATTGGTGGGCTATTACGACAAAAACAGCGCCCGCGCCAGCCAAATGGCGGAAAAATACGGCGGCAGAGTGTACGATACCTATTATGAGCTACTGAACGATCCCGAGATCGACGCCGTATCCGTATGCGTGGAAAACCGCAACCACGCCGAGATCACCAACGCCGCCCTCTACGCCGGCAAGCACGTTCTGGTGGAAAAGCCCATGGCCGTGACGCTGGCGGAGTGCGAGTCCATGGTGGCCGCCGCCGAGTTTAACGGCAAGCACCTGATGGTGGGCCACAACATGCGCTTTGACCCGGTACACCGCCGGGCCAAGGAGTTGCTGAAGGCGGGCGTCATCGGCGACATCATCACCTTCCGCACCACCATCGGCAACGCCGGTCCCGAAGGCTGGTCCCCGGACCGGGACGCCTGGTTCTTCGACAAGGACAAGGCCGCCATGGGCGCTCTCAGCGACCTGGGCATCCACAAGCTGGACCTGATCCAATACCTCACCGGGCAGACGGTCATTGAGACCACCGCCAAGGTGATGACCCTGAACAAACACGACGACCACGGCCACCTGATCGGCGTGGACGACAATGCCCTGTGCATCCTGCGCATGAACGGCGGCGCCGTGGGCACCATGGCCGCCAGCTGGACGGTCTACGGCAAGGAGTGCAACTCCACCTGCCTCTACGGCACCAAGGGCATCATGCTCATTTATAGCGATCCCGGTGCCCCCATCGTGGTGCGGGACATGAGCAACACCTCCACGGCCTACAGCTTCGAGCCCACCACCCGCAGCGGCGTCATTGACGAGTTTGTGGATGCGCTGGAGCACGACCGGGATCCGGAGGTCAGCGGCAAGAAGGCTCTGACCATTATGCGCACCATCTTCGCCAGCATCAAGTCCTCGGACATCAGCCGCACGGTGGCGGTGAACAGTGCGTTCGTTTCGCACCTGTAAAACACATATCCTCTGCGGAGCAGCCATCGCTGCTCCGCTTTTCTTTTCCGGGGGCAGGTCTTCCCTTTTGGAAAAAAATCTGCTATAATCGGAAAATCACAGAGCAAGGAGCAGATTCCATGAAAAGACTCATGATCCTATTATTGAGCGCAGTGCTGCTGACCTGCGCCGCCTGCGGCAAGAAGGACAAGGCCATCGACCAGACCCTCAATGAAACACAGCTTATCAGCGCCTCTACGCAGGAGCTGATCTATAAAAACAGCAGCTACACCCTCCGCTTCAACAAAAATGAGGAGGACCTGTGGCAGTGGAAGGACGACACCACCATTCCCCTGGACCAGAGCAAAATGCAGGAGCTGCTGGACCAGGTAAGCGCCCTGAACACCCTGACGTCTCTGGCAGATCCCGGCGACATCACCGCCTATGACCTGGACGCACCGGACCGCACTCTGGAGATCAAAAACGACGACGGCTCCGGCCTGTCCCTGCAGATCGGCAGCGCCGCCGAGGGCGGTGGGTACTACATGTGCCGGGACGGGGACACATCGAAAATTTACGTTGTGTCCGACGCGCTGGTGCAGATGATGGACCGGAACATTTACCAGCTGGTGCAGATCCCCCAGATTCCGGTGCTGGCCCCGGAGGCTCTGGTGAGCATCCAGGTGCAGGGAGGGGATGTTTCCCGCACCGCTTCCCGGGACGGAGACGGCAGCTGGCTCTGCGACACAAAGGACGTCTCCGCAGAGGTAGAGTCCTTTGTGGCCCTTTTGGGCCAGGGCCTGGCGCTGCAGTCCTGCGTGGACTACAACCCCAGCTCCGGGGCCTACCCCATCTGCGGCCTGACAGAGCCTGCGGTAAGCGTTACCGTCAGCTACAGCAGCGGCAAGGGCGGCACGGACAGCTTCACCCTGAAGCTGGGCCTGGCCTATGGGGACGGCTATTTTGCCGTGTACAACGATGTGCCGGCCATCTTCAAGGTGTCCGCCGACACGGCCGCGACACTGACGGGACTTTTGACCCTGGGGGCATAAAGAAAGCCGCCGAAAGCAAGGCGACCGGGAGGACGGGCTTCGTCCTCCCGGTTTTTTAGGCGGCGATCTATTTTTTAATGTTCCTTAAAGCATCGAATGATAGTATCCTTCTATACACCGGGGGTTGTGCCCGGAGAAATTTCGGTATACAATAAGAGAAAACGCGGACAGGAGGCAAAAGCCATGCGTATCCTTGTGGTGGAAGACGAAAAGCGCCTGGCCCAGACGCTGCGGGACCTGCTGCACCGGGAGGGCTACACCGTGGACGTCAGCTACGACGGCGTGGAGGGACTGGACAACGCCCTGTCGGGCATCTACGACCTGATGCTGCTGGACGTGATGCTGCCGGGCTTGGACGGCTTCACCGTGCTGGAGCGCCTGCGCCAGAGCGGCAGCCATTTGCCGGTGCTGATGCTCACGGCCCGGGGTGAGCTGAGCGACCGGGTACACGGTCTGGACCACGGGGCGGACTACTACCTGACCAAGCCCTTCCAGACGCCGGAGCTGCTGGCCTGCGTGCGCCTGCTGCTGCGGCGGCAGAGCGGGGCGGCCACCGTGGGCGACACCATCCGCTGGGGCGATTTGCAGCTGCAGCCGGGGACCTTTCAGGTGTGCTGCCAGGAGCGCAGCGCCCGGCTGAGCCGGAAGGAATACGACCTGCTGGAGATGCTCATGCGCAACGGCGGGCAGATTCTCTCCAAGGAGCAGCTGCTGCTCAAGGCCTGGGGCTATGACTCCGACGCGGAGGACAACAACGTGGAGGTATATATCTCCTTCCTGCGGCGGAAGCTGGCCCTGGTCCACTCATCGGTGCAGATCAAAACCGCACGGCTGGTGGGCTATTACCTGGAGGAACAGAAATGATACGGAAATTACGGCTGAAGATCGTAGGCATCAGCGTTATCGCCGTGGCGGTGCTGCTGGCCGGGGTGCTGGCCACGGTGACCCTGTCCACCCGGAGCCAGATGGTGCGCGCCAGCGAAAGCCGGCTAAGGGAGGCACTGGAGGGGCATGTAATGTCCTCCGCCCAGCCCGGGAGCTTTGGGGGCCAGCCCTGCTTTGTGGCCGATGTTTATTCCGACGGCACCGTGCGTCTGGCCGGCAGCGGCTACTATAACCTGGACAACGACGAGCTGATTTTGGGCATCGTACAGGAGGCCCTGAGCCGGGAGGGACAGGAGGGCGTATTGCAGGACTACTCCCTGCGGTATATGCGCCAGACCGGGACCCTGACGGTGCGCGTGGCCTTCACCGACTGCTCGCAGGACCAGGCCTCCCTGCAATCGCTGCTGCTGCGCATGGGGGCGGTATCCCTGGCGGCGCTGCTGGTGCTGACCGGGGTGAGCTACTGGCTGGCGGGCTTTGCCGTGAAGCCGGTGCAGCGGGCCTGGCAGGAGCAGAAGCAGTTTTTATCCGATGCGTCTCACGAGCTGAAAACGCCGCTGACGGTGATCCTGTCCTCGGCGGAGCTGGCGGTGAGCGAAACGGATGAGGAAAAATCCAGGCAGTATCTGGACAACATCCACGCCGAGTCCCTGCGCATGAAGGATCTGGTGGAGGACATGCTGACCCTGGCCCGGGCGGAGAGCGGCACAAAGCTGCCGGAGGAGACGGTGAATCTGTCCGACACGGTGCTGGAGAGCGCCCTGGTCTTTGAGCCGGTGGCCTTTGAAAACGGGCGGACCATGGACTACACCGTGCAGCCGGATCTGCAGGTTTCCGGGCGGGGCGCGCAGCTGCGGCAGGTGGCGGACATTCTGCTGGACAACGCCGTGAAATATTCCGCGCCCAAATCCTGCATCCGTATGGGCCTGCGCCGGGAAAACCGCAGCGCAGTGCTGTGGGTGGAAAACAGCGGCGAGACCATCCCGCCGGAAAAACTCTCCCATATTTTTGACCGGTTTTATCGGGCGGACGAGTCCCGCACCGGAGGCGAAAGCTTCGGCCTGGGGCTGGCCATTGCCCGGAGCATCATACAGGGGCACCGGGGCAGCATCACCTGCACCAGCGCCCAGGATCTCACCCGGTTTACGGTGACCCTTCCCCTGCAGAAAAATGAAAATGTGAAAAGAGGTAGTGTAGAATGATCGATCTTTTGATCCAGGGCGGCACGGTGGTAGACGGCACCGGCAGCGTCCCCTATGCCGCCGACGTGGCGGTGGAAAACGGAAAAATCACCGAGGTGGGCCAGCTGTCCGGCGCCCACGCAAGGCGGGTCATCAGCGCCCGGAGCAAGCTGGTGACGCCGGGCTTTATCGACATCCACCGGCACGCGGACTTGGCGGCCTTTCGGCCGGGCTTCGGCCAGCTGGAGCTGCGCCAGGGGCTGACCACCATTGTAAACGGCAACTGCGGCCTGTCCGCCGCGCCCATCCGCCGCAGCAGACGGGCGGAAATTGCCGCCTATCTGCAGCCGATATGCGGAGAAATGCCCAAGCAGGTGCCCACGGATTCCCTGGCGGACTACTTTGCCGGCCAGCCGGACGCGCCCATTCACACGGGTATGCTGGTGGGCGCCGGGGTGCTGCGCTCCAGCGCCGCAGGCTACGCCCTGGAGCATCTGGAGGACAAACACTACAAGGCCATCCACAGCGCCATGGAGCAGGCCCTGGCCGACGGGGCTCTGGGCGTGTCCCTGGGTCTGGGCTACGCACCGGAGTGCTTTTACACGACGGAGGAGCTGATCCGGGCCCTGGAGCCGCTGGCCGGGCAGAACATCCCCGTAACGGTGCACATGCGCCAGGAGGGCGGCGGCGTGCTGGAGGCTCTGGAGGAAATGCTGACGGTGGCCCGGGCTCTGCGCATCCCCGTGCACATCAGTCACTTAAAGGCCATGGGCCGGGACAACTGGGGCCGGAAGATCCCCCAGGCCCTCTCCATGCTGGAGCAGGCCCGGCAGGAGGGGCTGGATGTGGGGTGCGATGTGTATCCCTACACCGCAGGCTCCACCCAGCTGATCCACATTCTGCCACCGGACTTTCTCACCGGCGGCATAGACGCTCTGGTGAAGCGGCTGCAGGATCCCGGCGCCCGCCGGGAGCTGGCCGGGCGCATCGAGCGGGGCGACGGATTTGACAACATCGCAAAGCTGGCCGGCTGGGACGGCATCCTGCTCACCAGCCTCCACTGCCCCGAGGACAAGGTCTACCAGGGCAAGAGCATTGCCCAGATCGCCGCCCAACTGGGCCAGGATCCCCTGGACTGCTGCTGTGACCTGCTGGTGCGGGAGCACTGCGAGATCACCATGGTGGACTTTATGGCCTCCGAGGAGGACATCATCACTATCCTGCAAAGTCCCCTGTCCAATGTGATTTCCGACTCCACCTATCCCACGGACGGGATGCTGCACCCCCGGGTCTACGGCACCTTTGTGCATCTTTTGGAGCACTTTGTGCGCCAGAAGGGGGCGCTTTCCGTGGAGCAGGCGGTGGCAAAGATGACCCGGGTGCCGGCCCAGGTGCTGCACCTGGCGGGCAAGGGCGTTCTGGCCGCCGGAATGGACGCGGATATCAACATCTTCCAGCTGGAAAATCTGCACCAGCCCGGCACCTACGAAAACCCCTGCTGCCTGGCGGAGGGTCTGGACTATGTGCTGGTGGACGGTGCCGTGGCCGTGGAAAAGGGCAAATGCACCGGCGCCAAGGCCGGACGGATCCTGCGGCGGTAAGGGCCGATCAAAAAAGCAAAAACTCCGGGCGGAGCCAATGGCTCCGCCCGGAGTTTTTGATCGTTCCGGTTATTTCTTCTTTTTGGGCAGATTGGCCAGGGTGACGAACACCAATATCAGCACCACGCCCAGGGCCTGCAGGGGCGTGAAGGGGTCCTTCAGCAGCAGCACGCCCGCCAGCACAGAAACCACGGTGGTGATATTGCCCAGGAGGGAGGCCTCGGAGTTGGTGAGGGTGGCGTTGGCAAAATTCAGCAGTCCGTAGGCTCCCACCGAGGACACCGCCCCCAGAAAGAACACGCTGCCCCAAAAGGCTCCGGAGTGAACGGCCGGGAGGAACAGCGCCGCCATCTGGCCCCGGCCCTGGATCAGCGCCGCCGGCACGAACACCAGCATACCCATGAGGAACATGACATAGGTGACCTCCAGGGGGCTGAAATGCCTGGAGGCCCGGCGGCTCAGGGCATAGTAGCCCACATCGCACACCAGAGTCATCAGCAGGCAGAAAAAGCCCAGAAAGGTGATGCGGCTTTCGCCGCCGGTCTCCACCAGGGCCACGCCCGCCACGCAGAAAACGGCGCACACCACCTGGAGCTTGGACACAGACTCATGGCTGACAAAAACATCCACCAGGATGCAGATCACCGGCACCACCGCCATCACCGTGCCGGTAACGGCGGAGGAGGTATAAATGATGCTGTAATTTTCAAAAACCAGGTACAGCACCGGCTGCACGATGCCCAGCAGGATCAGGCCGCCCAGGGGCTTCCCTTTCAGGGAAAAGGAAAACCAGGGCTTTCCCCGAAGGCGACCCACCAGCCCGTTAAGGGCCACCACCAGAGACAGCGTGATCACCGCCGCCGTAAAGCGGAAACACAGCAGCACCGTGGGCACGGTGTACTGCAGGGCGATGCTGGAGAACATAAAGCTGAAGCCGAAGATCACAAAGGCGACGCACGCCGTGACAAAGGCCACGGTATGCCTGCAGGACGGAGGCATGGAGGCTCACTTCCTTTTCTGTCGAGATCCTTTTCATCTTAACACGGCAAACCCGCGGCGGCAAGAGAATTATTTCTCCCCGGCGGCATATACTGACAGGTATAGAAAAAGGAGGGATGCGGCCGTGGAAAAAGAAAAGAAGGATATAGACGACATGATCTACCAGGATGAGTGGCAGATCAGCCAGCGGTAAGATCCTATAAAAAGCACTCTGCGTTTTTCGCGCAGAGTGCTTTTTCGCGTCAGGTCTTCCGGGTCAGGGCTTTGCTTCCGGGGCCGGGTCCGCCGGGGCCTCCTCCGGCTGCGGGGCGGGATCCTCCGGCTGCGGGTCGGACTGCACCTGCTCCGCCGCAGCAGAAGCAAAGGTGGACAGTGTCTCGGCCCGGCCCGCCGCATAGGCCTCGGCCTTGGCCTTTTCCATCTCCTGCCGACGGGCATTTTCCGCCTGAGCGGCTTCCTTTTCCGCCGAGCGGCGGGCGGACGAGCGGGCCAGCGCCTTTACCAGCAGGTATATCACCAGCACTGCCGTCAGGGCAAGGCCCACCCAGCCGGGGGCTCGGATGCTCCAGAAATTGCGCACGGCAAAGTACTCCCGCACCATGCCCTGGTAGTAAAGCACGATGCCCAGGGCGATGCAGACCAGGGCGCCCAGCAGAGCCAGAACGGCCCGGATCATGGAGCGGCCCTTGCGAATGAAAAACATGACCACAAGGGCGATGGCCAGCAGGAACAGCGCCGGCGACTGACAGCACAGAACGTATCCAAAGGTGTGGTTCATAACGGTCTCCTGATCTTAAAGCATATTTTTGCCGCGCACGATATACTCGCCCCGCTGCTCACCGATGACCTGGCCGTTTTCCACCATCAGCCTTCCCCGCAGCCACACCTGGCTGACGGAGCCCCGGGTCACGAAGCCCTCATAAGGGGTGTAGCCGGCCAGGCTTTCCATATCCTCGGCGCGGAGAATGTGGTCGGCCTGGGGGTCATAGACTACGATATCCGCGTCCGAGCCGGGAGCCAGGACGCCCTTGCGGGGGTACATGCCATAGAGCTTGGCGGGATTTTCCGAAAGGGCCCGGCACATGGTGGCCAGAGATATCTTCCGGGTAGCCACGCCGAAGGAATACACCAGCTCGCCCCGGGCCTCCACCCCGGGCAGGCCCCCGGGTATCTTGGTGAAGTCGCCCCGGCCCGCCTCCTTCTGCGCCAGGGTAAAGGCGCAGTGGTCCGTGGAAATGGTCTGAATCTCCCCCTTGCGCAGACCGGCCCAGAGGGCCTTACAGTCCTCCGCCTTGCGAATAGGCGGCGCGCAGACATACCGGGCAGCCCGGGAATAATCCTCGTTATAATACACACTGTCGTCCAGCACCAGGTACTGGGGGCAGGTCTCTACATAGACCTTCTGCCCCCGGCGGCGGGCGGCGGTGACCTCCGCCAGGGTGGCGGCATTGGTCAGGTGGACGATGACCACGGGGATGTCCACCGCCTGGGCTATGCGCAGCAGACGGCTCACGGCCTCCGCCTCTAGGAAATCGGGCCGGGTCTCCGGGTGGGACGAAACGCCCATCTGACCTGCGGCCTTTTTCTCCTCAATAAGCGCGTTGATAACACCGCTGTTTTCACAGTGGACGCCGCAGATGCCGCCCTTTTCCTTCAGCTTTTTCAGAGCCTTATACATGGCCTCATCGCCGATCATCATAGCCGGGTAGGTCATATACATCTTAAAGGAAGAGATGCCGGCGGCGTACATGTCGTCGATCTCTTTTTCGATGTCCTCATTCCAGTCGTCAATGGTCATGTGGAAGCCATAGTCGCACCAGCATTTGCCGTCGGCCTTTCTGTGCCAGAGATCCAGGCCGTAGTGCAAACTCTCCCCCTTATTGGGGCAGGCGAAGTCCACGATGGTGGTGGTGCCGCCCCGGATGGCGGACTTGGTGCCGGAGTCGAAGCCGTCGACGGTGGTGGTATTGCACACATCCAGGTCAAAATGGGTGTGCGCGTCGATGAAGCCGGGCAGCAGAAGCTTTCCGGACACATCTACGGTGCGGGCCATGGGGTCGGTGATGCTGCGCTCCAGGCGGAGGATCTTTTCCCCCTCCACCAAAACATCTGCCCGGCGAGTGCCCCGGCCGGAGACCACGGTGCCGTTTTTGAACAGGTATTTCATGACAGAACCCCCTACTTGAGATAGATTATTGGCAAAGTCGGCGCTCTTTTTTGTGTTCTTATTATAGCATACCCGCAAAAAAAGTCCACAAAAATTGATAATCAGGCGGAAATATGCTATACTGCGAAAAAACGGAGGAACACAGCATGCTGGATCTGACAGAAAAAACGCTGGAAAGCCGGGAAATTTACAACGGGCGCATCATTCGGGTGCGGCGGGACGAGGTACTGCTGCCCGGAGGCGGCCACGGTGTGCGGGAGGTGGTGGACCATCCCGGCGGCGTAGGGATACTGGCCTTTGACGAGAAGGGACAGGTGGCCCTGGTGCGCCAATACCGCTACGCCTTAGGCGAGCACCTGTGGGAAATTCCCGCAGGAAAGCGGGAAAAGGGCGAAGAGCCCTTCGTCACCGCCCGGCGGGAGCTGGGCGAGGAGGTAGGCGCCGCTGCGGAAAAGTGGACGGATCTGGGGCAGATCATCGCCTCCCCGGGCTGCTACGCCGAGCGTCTCTACCTGTACATGGCGGAGGGGCTGACCTTTTCCGGACAGCACCTGGACGAGGACGAGTTTCTGGAGGTGCGGTTTTTCCCCTTTGCGGAAATCGTGGAAAAATGTCTCCGGGGAGAGATCACCGACGGGAAAACCGTGACGGCCGTGCTGAAGGCCAGACTGCTGCAAGAAAAGGCTTGCGCTTTATGAGCTTTTCCGCTACACTGGAAAAAAGGTTGGCCATGGGCCGGGAGGAGAATGAATATGAGTAAATTGCAGAAGATCGCCGCGGCGTTCCTGCTGGTCGCCATAGTCACCGGCGTCCTGCACAAGACGGGCGTGTTCTATGTGCCGGGGCTTACGGCGCTGACCCTGTGCGTGGCCATGTGCGCAGAGGGGGCGGACATGCTCAAGGGCACCGGAAAAAAGCAGAACACCTCCCGGCGGCTGGCGGCCATCCTGGTGCTGGCCTTCGGGCTGTTTAACCTGGTGGTAGGCGGCTT
>CAKTZK010000002.1 GCA_934635515.1 uncultured Oscillospiraceae bacterium | reverse complement strand
GGCTGGATCACCGCTGACCACCAGGTGGGCCAGACCGGTAAGACCGTGCATCCCAAGGTTTATATCGCCCTGGGCATTTCCGGCGCCATCCAGCACAAGGCCGGTATGCAGGACTCCGAGTGCATCATCGCTGTGAACAAGAACGATACCGCTCCCATCTTTGAGGTGGCCGACTACGGTATCGTGGGCGACCTGTTCAAGGTCGTTCCCGAGCTTATCGAGTCCATCAAGGCCGCTAAGGCTGCTCAGTAAAACCGACACCTTTCTTTTCCATTCCCATCCCCGATGACAGATGCGTACCAAGCCATCATCTCTCCTTTACCTAACTACCTTCTACTTTTCCTGATTTATCTTGATCCAAAAATCTTTTGCACTTCACTTCGGTGGCCCCACGCGTCTGTCATCGGGGATGGGAGACCACTTTTGATCCGGAAAATGAAATTTCTTTCTTCCATAGACTCCTATTAAAACGCAGGACCGGCACGATATACATCGTGCCGGTCCTGCGTTATAGAGCAAAAGAATGGGCGGGAATCAAAAGCCGTGCCAGGCGGTGATCTCGTCAATGGGTACACGGGTGCTTACCACCTGATTTGCCGGGAAGTCCCAGTCGGGATACCCGATGGCTATGCCGGAGACGATGCGCTTGCTTTCGGGGATATGAAGGTGACGGCGCAGGGTCTGCTGATAGAGAACTGCCTGCAGCTCTACGCAGGTGCCGAGGCCATACTCCATGGCGGCGAGACAGATATTCTGGATGACACAGCCCATATCCAGGCGGAAGGTGGTGTTATCCAGTGCCTGATCCATGCACAGGATGATCACCGCCGGGGCATCAAAAAAACGCAGGCCCCGCTGGCCCCACTGTCTGCGCCGGGCCGTGTCGCCCCGCTGGATATCCATGGCGGCAAACAGTGCCTTGCCGATCTCCCGGCTGCGCTGCTTGTAAATGCCGTCTACGGTGATATCGGGAATGTCGGTGGGCTGGTCCCGGTCATAGGAGGCGATGTTATCCTGGCGGATCGCCTCCAGGACCTGGCCGGAAACCACGGAAAACTCCCAGGGCTGGGCGTTGACGGCGGAAACGGCCCTGGTGGCCAGGGATAAGACCTCCCGCAGGGTCTCCCGGGAGACGGGCTCGGGTTTGAAGCCGCGGATGGAGCGGCGGCCGGTGATCGCTTGTGTTACGTCCATAAAAGATCTCCTTATTTATTTTCTGGGGCAGACGAAGGGTATGCCCGGGTTTCTGCCGATATATTACCATAATTTTACAACGTTTGCTACCTGCATTTTTATCGGGAATCGGGGGGAGAAATACGCGGCAGAAAAATGAGGGAAAAGAGGGTATTTCCCGTTGACATTTGGGGGGAAATATGATAGGTTACTCGAGATGAGGGAGTAGTTGGCGTGTAAAAAGCGCGATATGTCAACATACTGGCGTTTTTACCTGGCATACCATCGATTAACAAAGGCAAACACGCCTGCCAGCGCGCCTTTGCGGCGCTTTTTGCCCTTCTCACCTTGGCGGGCGCCAGCCCGCCTGCGGCTCAAAAGCCAAAAATCGCTCGAAAATCCATCGCCGGCAGGTGCTAAGCAGTTTTGCCGCGCAGAAATGTGTCCAGACAAGGAAAGGCCTGCCGGGAATACTTGCCGTATTTCCAAGGGGCATGACGCAGTATGGGCGCATTTCTGCCCGTCAAAACCGTGTCTGCCTTTGTCAATCGATGGTATCTTAATTGATGAGACTCATGGGCGGGCCTATAGCCGCGCGTGCGGTCTGTTTGTGTATGGGCAGTCCATGCGCATTTTTTTTGCCTGCGGCAAAAAGGACATGAGGAGGATTTCGTGGAAAATATCATGATGTATGTGCTGTTTGCGGTGGGCATTGTGCTCATTGTGAAGGGTGGAGACTGGTTTGTGGACGGCGCGGTCTGGATGGCGGAGGCCACCGGGATCCCTAAGTTTATTATCGGCGCAACGGTGGTCAGCATGGCTACCACGCTGCCGGAGATCATTGTGTCCACCATTGCGGCGGTGGAGGGCCACGGGATCCTCACGGCCCAGGTGGGCGACTACATTGCCGCCTCCCAGGAAAAGGTGGGCATGGCCATCGGCAACGGGATCGGCTCGGTGATATGCAACACGGCTATGATCCTGGCGGTGAGCATTATCTTTATGCCGGGCAAGGTGGAGCGGAAGAGCTTTGCGCCCAAGGGCCTGCTGCTGACGGCGGCGGTGTGCGTGCTGTTCGGCTTTTCCCTGAGCGGAAACTTCCCCCTGACGGGCGCTGCCGCGCTGCTGCTGGTATTTGCGCTGTATATTGCGGAAAACATCCGCTCCGCCAGAAACGAACAGGGCGGGCTGAGCGAGGACGAGCGGCCGGAGATCAACAAAAAGGCGGTGCTCTCCAACGTGCTTTTGGTGGCTGCCGGGGCGGCGGGCATTGTGGCCGGGTCCCAGCTGCTGGTAAACAACGGCAGCAAGATCGCCGCCTCCTGGGGCGTTTCGGAGGCGATCATCGGGGTGACCATCGTGGCGGTGGGCACGTCCCTGCCGGAGCTGGTGACGGCCATTGCGGCGCTGGTGAAAAAGCAGGCGGACATGTCCGTGGGCAATGTGATCGGCGCCAACGTCATCGACACGACGCTGATCCTGGCGGTGTGCTCCTTTGTATACGGGGGCAAGCTGCCGGTTTCCGCCCAGAACATCTACCTGGACTTCCCGGTGGCTATCGTGGTGACGCTGATAGCGGTGGTGCCCACTATTTTTGCGGGGAAATTCAGACGCTGGCAGGGCATAATGATGCTGGCGGTCTATGTGGCGTATCTTATCACCGTTACGGCGGGACTGGATCGGTTTCTGGCGCTGTTTGCCTGAGAAAAACCCGGGGCATATTTTGCAAAAGACCTCTTGAGCTTTTAAAAAAAATCAGATATAATGATAGTACAGCGCTCTATGGAAAACTCCATGGGGCGCTGCGCGGCACGGGATAAATTTATAAACAGAGAGACCCGGCTGCCACCGGCGGCCGCGGAGAGGGGAATATGGAAAGAACAACAAGGAGGCTTGGCGGCTCGATTGACATGCTTACGGGGCCGCTGCTGAAAAAGCTGCTGCTTTTTGGCCTGCCGCTGATGGCATCCAGCATTTTGCAGCTGCTTTTTAACGCGGCGGACGTGGTGGTGCTGGGCCGCTACGCGAACTACGCAAGCCTGGCCGCCGTGGGCGGCACCACGGCCATTGTAAACCTGGTGGTGAATCTGCTCATCGGCATGGCTGTGGGCGTGAATGTAGTCATTGCCCGGTACATCGGCGAGGGCGACAAGGAAAAGGAGATCTCCGCGGCCATCCACACGGCGGTGGCCATGGCCCTTGTGGGCGGCACGGTCCTGGGCGGACTGGGCTTCGGCGGGGCGGCATGGATCCTGCGCATGGTGTCTACCCCGGAGGATATTTTTGACCTGGCGCTGACGTACCTGCATATCTATTTCGCGGGCACGCCGGCCATTATGCTCTATAACTACGGCGCGGCCGCTCTGCGGGCCCGGGGCGACACCCAGCGGCCGCTGCTGTTCCTCACGGTGAGCGGCGTGGTGAACGTGGTGCTGAACTTGGTGTTTGTTATCACGTTCCAAATGGATGTGGCGGGCGTGGCCCTGGCAACGGTGATCAGCGAGGTGCTCAGCGCCGTGCTGGTGCTGCTGTGCCTGATGCGCACCACGGATGCCCTGCGCTTTTCCTGGCGGAAGCTGCGCTTTGAGCGCCGGAGCCTGCTCCTGATGGCCAAGGTGGGTATCCCCGCCGGCGTGCAGGGATGCCTGTTCAGCCTGTCCAACGTGGCTATCCAGGGGGCTATCAACGCCTACGGAAGCATTGTGGTGGCCGGGTGCAGCGCCGCCGGCAGCATCGATAACTTCATTTATGTGGCTATGAATACCTTCCACCAGGCAGCCCAGACCTTCCTGAGCCAGAACATCGGCGCGGGGAAATATGAGCGGGTGAAGGACATTCTGAAAAAGTGCCTGCTGTGCGGCGTGGTCACCGGGGCTATCCTCAGCACCGTGGCCTGCGTGTGGAGCGAGCCGCTGCTGCGGATCTACAACCAGGATCCGGATGTGCTGGCGGCGGGTGTGATCCGGCTGCGGCTGGTGGCGGCACCTTACATTATCTTCGGCATGGCGGACATACTCACCGGCGCGATCCGGGGCTGCGGCAGCCCGCTGATCCCGGTGGTCATCAATCTGCTGTGCACTTGTGCCTTCCGCCTGGCTTGGGTGGCTGCCATCAACACGCAGACTATGCCGGTGACATGGGTGTATCTGTCCTACCCGGCCTCCTGGCTGTTGCTGCTGACGGTGCTGCTGGTCTGCTGGGTGCGGCTGTACCGGAAGCGGATCCGCCCGAGGATCGCCGTAAGCTGAGGAAAATAGCGATTTTTATATACAAATTGTAGAAAATTGGAGGAAAAATATAATGCGTATAAACTGGTTTAAGAATGAGGACCATTTGGTATACATCAGCGGCGAGACGCAGCTGGCGCAGCTGGAGAAAACGCTGCACTTTCCCGGCCTGGAGGAGGCGGCCAATGCCCTGCGCCAAAATCCCACGGCGGAGGGGCTGACCATCAAGGGGCCCAAGCGCACCAGCGGGCGGCTGTTTGTGCCGGACCTGACCTTTGGCGAGCACATTGAGATGGGCGAGAACATCTTCTTTTACATGGGAGAGATGCAGGAGTGCTATGTGATCTACTGGACGGGTGAGCCGGTGGTGAAGCAGGGGGAATAAGGCGGCCATGACTTTGAAGCACCGGGGCCAGATGTCCGACTCCATGATCACGGCCCTTTTCATCATCCTATCCGGCGGGCTGCAGGACGCCTACACCTACTGCTGCCGGGACAAGGTCTTTGCCAACGCCCAGACCGGCAACATCGTGCTGCTGAGCACCAACCTCTTTGAGGGGAACTGGCAGCAGATCCTGCGGTATCTGATCCCGCTGCTGTCGTTTATGCTGGGCATCTATATCGCCGAGTGCGTACACCGGCGGTTTAAGCACATAGAAAAGGTGCACTGGCGGCAGCTGATCATCCTGGCGGAGATCCTGCTTCTGATCACGGTGGGCTTTATGCCCCAGTCTATGAACACGGCGGCCAACGCGGTGGTGTCCTTTGTGTGCGCCATGCAGGTGCAGACCTTCCGCAAGGTCCGGGGCCACGTCTATGCCAGCACCATGTGCATCGGCAACATGCGCAGCGGCACAGAAGCGCTGTGCGCCTACTTTCACACCCGGGACAGGGAGATCCTGCACAAGGCGCTGACCTATTTCGGCGTGGTGCTGCTGTTTGCCCTGGGGGCCGGGGTGGGGAGCGTGGCCACGCTGCACTGGGGAGAGAGGACGATATGGCTCTCCTGCGGGCTGCTGACGGTGAGCTTTCTCATTATGTTCCTGCGGGAGGAAGAGGAGAAGCTGCTGCGGAAATAAACCGGTACAGATCTATACGCAATGCCTCGGGAGGTGCCCGGGGCATCTTTTTTTGCCCCGGCGCATAGCCTTGCACTGAGGTGAGGAGAGGATGGAAGTGAAAAATATCCACCCGGCGTATGCATCGGACCGGGAGAGGCAGGAGCGGCTGGAGGAGGCGTACCGGCAGTGCGCGGCGGCCCTGGCGGCGCTGGAGCGGGAGGAAAAGGAGAGGGAGGCATGAGCAGAAGGGACGCGGTGTACGCCCGGCAGTCTGTGGAGAAAAAGGACAGCCTCTCCCTTTCGGGCCAGGTGGAGCTGTGCAGGCGGATGGCCGGGGAGCGGACTCTGTGCGTGTATCAGGATGCCGGTTACTCCGGGAAAAACACGGACCGCCCGGCCTTTCGGCAGCTGATGCGGGACGTGAAGGCCGGGAAGATCGGGGCCATCTATGTATACCGGCTGGACCGGTTTTCCCGGTCGGTGGCGGATTTCGGGCAGCTGTGGCAGGTGCTGCAGGCCAACCGGGTGGAGTTTGTGTCCGTCAGCGAGAATTTTGACACGGCCACGCCAATGGGGCGGGCCATGCTGCACATCATCATGGTGTTTGCCCAGCTGGAGCGGGAGACCATTGCCCAGCGGGTCCGGGACAACTACTACCGCCGGGCGGCCCTGGGGGCGTGGCCCGGGGGACCGGCGCCGCTGGGGTTTGACAACGGACGGGGGATGAGCCGGGCGGGCCGGGAGGTGCCGGCGCTGGTGCCCAATGAAAAAGCGGACCTGGTGCGGCGGATCTTCCGGGAATACGGCGGGGAGGGGATATCCCTCTCGGGCCTGGCCAAAAAGCTGAGCCGGGAGGGAATCCCGGGGCCGAAACGGGCGGTGTGGGACAGCGTGGGCCTGTCCAGGCTGCTGCACAACCCGGTCTACGTGCGGGCGGACGAGCAGGTGCGGCTGCACTACCTGGCCGATGGGGCATGCGTGGCGGACCCGGCGGAGTATTTTGACGGGGAGCACGGGCTTTTACTGGTGGGCAAGCGGGGCGGAGAGGAGAGGACCCTGTCGGTGCTGAGCAGCCCCGGGCTGGTGGAGGCGGAGCTGTTTCTCCGGTGCCAGGAGAAGCTGCGGAAAAACCGGCAGCTGGGGCGCAGCGGCCAGGGAAAGCACACCTGGCTCTCGGGACTTTTGAAGTGCGCCGGGTGCGGCTACAGCATTTCCGTGGCCCGGGACGGGGAACGGCGGTATCTGCACTGCAGCGGGCGGTACAATCTGGCCCGGTGCGGCGCGGTCATTGGGGTGAAGCTGCCGGAGCTGGAGGAGAGGGTGCAGGCGGAGGTGCAGGCGCTTTTGGAGGAATGTCCCGGGGGCGGGGACGGCGCCGGAGGCGGGGACTGCACCGGGCGGCTGGCGGAGCTGGAGCGGCAGGCCCGGCGCCTGCTGGAGGCCTTTGCCCGCAGTCCGGCGCTGCCGGTCACATACCTGGAAAAAGCCCTGGAGAGCATTGAGAGCCGGCGGCAGGCGCTGGTGCTGGAGCGGGACCGGGAGGAGAAGGCGGCGGCCCGGAGGATCGACTTTTCCACCCTTTCCTTCCAGGGGAAAAAGGCGGTGGCCGCGCAGCTGATCCGCCGCATCGACCTGGGAGAGGACACGGCGGAGATACACTGGAGGGTGTGAAAGCGCCGCACGGGGCCGGGCCAGGAAAAAGAGGAGATCTTTGGCATAAAAAATCGGGCGAAAACCGTTGACAGAGTTGTAAAAATGTGGTATTATCCACAAGAGTTAAGGAGTATATTTTTGTCCATATAAGGGATGAGCTATAACTGAATGATTTGGGCAAAACCGTCGTAAGGCGGCGACGCAAAGCTATCGGGACTTTTTATAACAAAGAGTCAGCCACGCTGCAATATCTTGTATATTGCAGCGTTTTTGACCTTTTATAGGGTAAAAAAACACAAATCACCGGAGGGGAGGGAAAGCTGTGTCAAAAAAGAATTCGGCGCTTCTGGGCATGCTGCTGGCGGCATTTTTGGTCGTTTTTGCGATTTTAGCGGCCACCATCGGCCTGGGCTGGTTCTCAGACAGCACAGATGTATCCGCTACGGGCATGCAGGTGTCGGCTAAGGGCGATCTGGAGATCCGGGCGAAAAGCGGCGGAGAGAATATCGCCGTGTCTCAGCCGTCGGCGGATATGAAGCACTTCGGCGGCGAGGATGTGGAGGAGCTGCGGCCCGGCGCTGCGGGCAGCTTTACCTTCTACGTGTATGATCCTAATGCGGAGACCTACGACTTTTCCTACACCCTGTCGGTGGTGAATAATAATTTTTACGACAGCGAGGAGGGCTTCTACGCGGGAGTGGCGGAGGAGCGCAAGACCCAGGCCCTGCAGATGATCAACGCCCATCTGCTGCTGTTCAAAGAGAAAAGCGACGACGGCGTTTATTCCGGGTGGATCCCCGCAGGCGAGCCGATGGCCGTTTCAGCCCAGGAGCGGGAGCAGCCGGTGACGGTATACTGGGTCTGGGTGGCCTGGTACAGCGACATCTTTTCGGACACCGGCACGCTCATTGCGCAGGAGGACCGGGCGAAGATCGCGGACTACTATGGAAGCGATGAACACAAGGCGGAGATGTTCGACGAGGGAGAAATTTCGGACGAGGGCTATAACAAGGCCGACTCTATCATAGGGACCACGCTGAAGCATATCTGCTTTGACCTGACCGTACAGGAGGAGTAAGCTGCCATGAGGGCAAAAAAGGGACCGTTTACAAAAGAAGTTTTATACAGGCTGATCCTGGTGGTGATCATGGCCGGGGTGCTGTCCTTTTCGGTTTTTGCCTGGTTCGTGCTGGCCAACCGCAGCCGCTCCCACGACCTGGAGCTGGAGATGCCGCCGATCATCTACATCAAGGACGACAAGCTGCAGAACATGGTCTCCTTTGACCTGGACGGCCTGCAGATCAACAAGACCTACAACGCCCTGTTCTGCGTGGCTCCGGCCTATGAGGGAGCGGTGGAGGACTACAAGCTGGGCGTGATCTACACGGAGAACATAGGCATGATCATTGACCTGTATCCGGTGTCCGGCATTACGGACAGGCCTACGGGCAGCGAATATGAGATGCGCACCCTGGAGGGCAGCGACTGCTACTTCAACTACACCACCCAGGACGGGAGCTGGAAGGCCGACGTTACCTACAGCAAGGACAGAAGCACGGACGAGACCTACCAGCAGACGCACCTGAATAGGGGCGTATACAAGATCTATGACGACGCATTCTCCGAGTACACGAAAACCGGGACGGACATCTACACCAAGCTCAACAACACCGAGGCCTACCGCTTTTACGTGCTGCAGGTGACCTGGAAGGAGAACATCTCCGAGGCGGAGCTGGAAAAGGAGACGGACGTGGTGTATATCATCACCGAGGGAGGCACCGGAAAGGGGGACCAGGGCACATGAAAAAAAGCCGGAGATCACGGCGGGTGATCTTGTGCGCGGGCCTGGCCCTGCTGGCAGCGGCCAGCCTGGCCCTGGCGGCCTACTACGGGAAGGGCAACTTCAAGGACGTGTTCGTAAACCGGAAAAACTGCTTTTCCAGCGACACGCTCAGCTCGGTATCCCGGATGGAGGACGCGAAAAACAACGTGGTCCGGCCCCAGGGGTCCGTGGAGAAGATCATCAGCTTTTATAACTACGACCGGGCTACCGGCGAATATAACGACTTTGACCTGACCTTTGACGTATACGCCTGGCTGGACAAGGACACCACCGGGAAGACCTATACCATTACCTACGGCGCGTCCCAGACGGTGGATATCTCCGGCACGGACCACAGCCAGCCGGTGTTTTCCGCGACCTTAAAAGGGGGAAGCGCCATGGAGGTATCGGTGCGGGTGAATTTTAACGCCGGGACGGAGGACGACCTGACGACGTTCCCCAACCTGCTGCTGGCGGCGGTGCCTACGAAGCCCAGCTACATGGCCAGCCGGATGCTGGGAGCATGCATCGTGCCGTCCCGGTCGGAGGGATTCCATGTGGAGACCTACTTTGAGCGGACGGCGGGGGAGGCGGACATAGAGGACTATGCGGCCTTTACCTATGTGATCTCCATGATGGGCGAGCCGCCGGAGGGCGGAACGATGCGCCTTATGTGGAAGTCGGCGTATCTGACGCTGATGGAGCACAACGAGCTGGCGGGCCAGGTGCAGAAGATCGAAAACAGCACGGACGGCTTTGACAGATACATCGACATCCCCCAGGAGGCCAACTACTACAACACCCTGACGTTTATGCGCGTGCAGGGGGTGGAGGAGGCGGCTGACCCGTGGTACACGGCAAGTCCGGCCCTGACCTGGACGGACCTGGACGGGTGTATTCAGTGGCAGCAGCTGACTTGAGCCGACGAAAATGACAGAAGAACTACGCAGGCATTGGGTGGAGCTATATGAAAAAAGGAAAGAGAATCTATAAAGAGCGCAGGACGCCTGCCCTTTACACGGCTGTATGTGTATTGGTGGCGGCGGCACTGGGCCTGCTCCTTTTTGGGCGGAGCCGGGCCTACGCGGCGGATATCCCGGCGGCGTATCCTCTGAGCGTGACCAATATAACGGATCTGGCGATCGACGGCACCTACGCCGGGATCACCCGCACCGGAAAAAAGGAGTTTAATATCACCGGGGTCCAGGGCTTTAACACCCTGGCCCGGGTGTCTCAGACGGACAGCTTGGAGGGGTACACCTTCCGCATCTCCGCCAGAGATACCTTTGAGCTGAAGATCGCCTCCACGGGCAACACGGAGGAGGACCTGGCAAACAGCTTTTACGGCATTGGAACGGAGGACATTCCCTTCAAGGGAAAGATCCTGATGACCAATGTGACCGGCTCCACCTATCTGAAGATGACCGGGTGGAAGGTGCTGTTCAACAACCTGTCCAACGAAGGCGCCGTTACAACGGATGCCGCCAATATTAACCTCCGGGCGCATATTGACGGGCCCTTTTCTCTGTGCGAAAAGCTGACCATCACCGATTCCGGCACGGCGCTGGATATCAGCGGCTTCCGCTTTGCGGCCAGGAATCAGGGGACCGACGGCAGCGTAAGAGGCGTTGTGCAGACGGACAAGGCCGCCGGTCTGGTGGCGGCCCAGGTCACAGGCAGCGGCGCCTGCACGGTGGACGTGAGCGCCTGCTTCGAGACGGGCTCTCAGTACGCGCTGGAGAGCACGGCCGGCACGGTGGGCGGCCTGTTCGGGTCCATTGACCAGGGGGCGGCGGTGTCCGTGACCACAGGGGACATGGATCTGCTGGTGTCCACGGCGGCAGGCGGAAACGCCGGGCTGCTGGCGGGCGAAAACAATGGGATATTGACCGTGAGCTCCGATAGCACCTATACGGGAAGCGTCACTGCCGCCGGCAGCTATGCCGCGGGCTTGGTGGGCGTGAACGGCGAAAAGGGCAGGGTGAATTTTGCGGAGAATATAACGGTAAGTGGCCTTACCGCCAGCGGCGCATACGCCGGCGGCGCGGCGGGCCGGTCCGAGGGCGTTCTTGCCGTGGCGGCGGGGAAGAGCTGCACCGTTTCCGGCAGCACCTTTACCTCCACGGAGGCCACACCCGCCCTGGGCGGGGCGGTGGGCCAGGCCACAGCCGCTCCGGCGGGGAATTTTGTGCTGGAGAATAACCGGTTTGCCAAAAGCGGCAACGTGGGCGGCTTCATCGGCAGCTTTACGGCAAAGGAAGCGGCCAGCTTCACCGATGTGACCGTGCCCGGCGCCACCTTCAACGGAACCGGCGCCGCCGGGCACAGCGTGGGCGGCTATTTCGGCCTGATTTCGGGTAAAAATGCTGTGACACTTACAAGCGACAAGGCTTCTGCCTTTACATTTAATTCCATGGCGGCGGGCAGCTATGGCGGCGTTATCGGCAAGGTGAAGGCTAACTCCGTTGTGACGGTAGGCGGGGGCATGACGGTGACGAATACCTTTGGGAGCGGCGGTTTTTCCGGCACCCTGGGCGGCGCTGTGGGCTGCGTGGAGCAGGGGGCTTACTGCAAGCTGGACAACCTCACGCTGAATAACACCATGAACGCCGCTTTGCAGGCGGGCGTCGGGGACCTGGTGGGGCAGGCCGCGGCTAAAGCGCTTTTGGATGTAGGCCGCATCACATATACGAATAATGGGCAGGCATCGGTGCTGGTCTCTGACACCGGGCTCGGAACGGTGCTGCGCCTGGCCGGGGCTATCACGGACAATTCCGCCAGCTCCGGACATATTGTGCGCACCCAGACCAATTCGCTGCTGTATGCGGACACTGGCTTCACCTTTGCCCGCGCCGGGACACTTACCAGCAACGATGTGGGCAACTACGGGCAGATTCTGCGCAATGATAAGCTGCATATCCTCGCCTTTGATGCCGCAAGTCATACAGTCTCTGTGCAGAATCCGTTGACTTCTTCGGCCAATATTACCTTGAGTTCGGCGGCGGACGCGGCCAAGCTGGCCCTGACGCTGCACACCCACGGCGAGGTCAAGGGGGTTTCGACAAACAAATATAGAAGTCTGCTTTCTGCCACCATTACCCTGAGAGGGAATGTTGACCTGCAGGGCAGCGGTGTGGAGCAGTTTACACCGTCTAATGAAATTATGTCTTTCACCGGGACAATCAACGGCAACGACAAAACCCTGACGCTGTCCCATGGCGAGAGTGCGCGGTCGAATACGGAAGATAATGCCAATGTTGGTATCCTCAAAGGCGGCGTGAATGTGCGCAAATTTATGGGCGCATTCTCGGCCTTGTCTGGGGCGACGGTGAAGAATCTCACTGTGGACGGAGATGTGAGGCACTATGCGGATGCACCAGAGGGATTTTTCTTCGGAGGTTTGGCATGTTATGCGACTAATAGTATTACCATTGACCAGTGCAACACACTATTGAAAATCAACCTGTCCCAAGGGGCTGCTACTGACGGAAGAAGTATCTATGTGGGCGGCCTTGTGGGTAGCATCCAAAAAGCTACTGTTAAGATCACAAACAGCACCACCAACGCTTCGATTCAACAAGAGAATGGATGCTACAGCATTTGGCGGGTTTTTTTGGGCGGTATGGTAGGAAGAATAGATGGAATAGCTCAGGATGTTATTTTTACAGGGAATACCATCAGCGCCAGCATCACCCAAAATCAGAATGTGACCGCAGCTCATGTGGGTGGATGCTTTAGCGACCTAATATGCAATAACTACATCAATGTGGACATGACCGGTACCAAGGCGGTAAAAGCGTCTGTGACCTCTGCGTCCAGCACCTCCGCCGGGGGCCTGATCGGACACACGGTGCAGAAGTGTAAGCTGGTGCTGGATGGGGCCTGGCAGGGTACGGTCAGCAGCGGCAATGCGTCCGTGGGCGGACTTATTTACGACCTGGACGGCAAGCTGACGGTAAATACCGGCTTCTCCGTAAAAGACTCTACCTTTACATCCAACAATGCCACGAAGGGCATTTTGGTGGGAGATGGCACCAATGCGTTTGTGGTGGTCAACTGCGACCCGTCGGGGTTCCAGGGCGTGATGGCCAGCAAGTTTGACCTGTTCGTGGGCAAGAATATTGCTTCCCGTGCGTCTATGAATGTTGCTGCCACCGGCGGACTGGTTTCGGTGGAGACAGGCGCAAATATCGGCCAGATTCCCGAAAACAGCGACTGGTATAGCATGATCTCCGCCCGGCAAAACAGCAATACAAGATATTATTTCAACATCGCCCGGCTGGACAAGGCGGTGACGAAATATGAGCCCAGCACAACAGCTAAGACCCCGGCGGAAGTGATCTACTGGCATGTGTACGATTATGTGCAGGGGGCGCTGCCGGACTATGTGCGGGGGGAGAGCTTCCCCACGGCCATCACGGACATCGCCGGGGCCAGCAAGGACATCGACATGACCAATTACTCCTTCTATCCTACGAAGAAGGAGGGGGTGACCTTTGACTTCAGCGGAAAGAAGCTGACTTTTGGCTATACGGTGGCGGATCTGCCCCGGACGGGACAGATGTTCGGCATTCAGAGCGGCATTTTGTCCGATGTGATTGCCACAAACGAAAGTGTCACCGCTTCGCTTACGAATATTACCCTGAGTGGGAAAATTTTCCCGGTGAATGGCAGCTCCGGCGCGTTCATCTGCGGTAAGGTGGTGGGTAATCGCACGGCCACTGTGACGGCGGACGCCAATTTCAAGGTGGAAAAGGTGTTCTTTGCCGGTATGACGGTGGACGGCGCGGCCACGCCGCTGCTGATAGACACCATTG
Organism: uncultured Oscillospiraceae bacterium; assembly: GCA_934635515.1. Next base: position 29,524 of record CAKTZK010000002.1, on the reverse strand, counting down.
GCAGCAATGTCACCGGCACCATTACCTCCGTTTCTCAGTATACGCAGGGTACTTATGAGAAGGCCGCCAAGAACAACACCTACACGGGCAAGGCGGCCAGCGCGCTGATCGGCAAGGGCGGTGTGGCTAAGGAGAACAACGGTACGGCCTCCTCCAACATCTCCGTGCGGTTTAAGAACGTTGTGTTTGCCGGAGAGACGGGAAGCTCCATCTTCACCCACGCCAGCTATTTTGAGGCCATCAACTGCATCAACGGCACGGGCGCATACATCTATAACTTCAACCTGGCGGAGGACTGGGACGACGGCAATCACAAGAACGCCGTGACCTATGGTACGGAAATTTCTACCAACCCCAAGCAGTACGAGTACTACGACCAGGAGATATTGGTGGACCCCAATACGCAACCGACCCAAAATGGCGGCGCGAACACGGCGTTTTCCAACGGATATATGCCCTATGTGCTTACCACCATGGACGGCGGCACCACCCTGCGGGTAAACCGCAAGAGTGTGAATTTTGACCGGGGTTGGGGCACCTATGAGAACCCCTATATCATCGAAAGAGCTGCGCAGCTGGAGGAGCTGACAAAGCTGGTGAGCATGAGCAGCGCCTATTCGTTTTCTCAGGATTGGGTCATCAACTATCCCAAAGCCAGCGGCACCGCCTTGGACTATACCGGCTGTGATGTGTACACCGCATCGTCGGGCACGCTGAAGAGCGGGACGAAGATCCTGAAGGCGGAGACGCTGCGGGAGTATCTGCGGGGAGCGTACTTCAAGATCAAAGGACCTCTTGACCTGACGGATATGGAGTTCACGGGCATCGGAACGGAGCAATATCCCTTCCACGGGGTCATTGCGGGCAATGGGACCGTTATTAAGCTGCCGGATAACACGAATGTGGGCAGCACGGGCTACTGCGGATTTATCAATGTGGCCAACGGCTGTGCGGTGTACGGACTGGAGCTGAGCTATAAAAATGTCGGACTGTCGGGGAGCGTATTCGGCGCCAATAAGGCTACCAGCACCATCGACTCCACTACTGCCGCATCCACAGGCACAACCCATTTCGGCGGCGTTATCGGCTGGATCGTCGGCGGAGATAATTTGATTGATTCTGTATCCGTAAAGGTGGAGAAATTGCAGGCGGGGCATATCACCTCGGTATATGGCGGCTATGTGGGCCTGATTTCCGGCGGTGGTGTGTCTCTGCGAGAGCTGGGCGCAGCGCCTACGGATATGGCCAGCTACGGGGGATATTATTACTACAACCCCTATGTGGGTAAGGTCATCAGCGGCTACGCCATGTCCAACGACTTGGGTTATGACAACACGGGGAAGAATTTCTCCATTCCCGTCATTACCAACGATAGATTGACCCAGGGCTGCACGACCGGACGGGAAAGCACCGGCTTATATAAGATTACGGTGGCCGATACCGACGACCTGCTGATGCTGGGCTTTGCCATGAGCGGCGGCGCGCTGGAGTATGTATCCAATTATCTTGGGTATGGACAGGGAGCCCTTTCCCGTCACGGTGACTATCACGCAGTTGGAGAAATAAATCCCACTGCGGTGAGCATTACAAAGGGTCGGTATGAGGATGACCTGAGCGGAGGAGGCAAGAGCCTGTTCCTGTCCTACTTTGGGATCACTTCCCCATCCGATATGCGCGGGACAGAGCTTTCTCTGGAGCTGACAGCGGCGGAATATGACCTGAGCAAATATCCCAATGCATTCCGGGGTCTGGGAAGCCCCTTTGGGAATACGAACTGCTATAGTATCCAAAAAGTGACCGGCTTAAAAAATGGGCAGGGGCGGGCCGGAACGGTCATTAAGCTGCACACGGATATAAAGCAGTATTATAATAAGGCGCAGACTGCATATGAGCCGGACGCATTTAAGAATCTGGGCTTGGTTGAAGAAAGGAGAAATTCTGATAACACCATCACCTTTACCAACATCAAGCTCACGGGCAAAATGGCTCTTGGATTTGTAGACCTGAGCGGCAATGAGGTAACGGACAAGGTTTCCAATACTGCGTTCTGCGTGGGCGGCTATGTGGGTTATGCCAGGAACGCTTATTTTGACACGGCTGAAATCGAGAACCTTACGGTGCGCTCTCCCGGTTGGGCAGCCGGATTTGTGGCCAGTGAGGAGTACGATCAGAAGGCACAAAACATACCCTATGTGGTGAACAATTGCCATGTGACCGGGTTGGATGCCAAGGGTGTGCTGAGCACCGGCGGACTGTTTGGCTATCTGCGGGTACACGCAAATGACGCGGCACGGTTCAAGGATGTGTATGTGGAGGATTCCGTTATTCAGGTCATGAACACCTCCGGCGGGAAATATTATGATAGTAACAGTATTTACGCAGGCGGTATTGTGGGCGCGGCTCTGAATAATTATTCCCTATCCATGACGGGTGTAAGCATATTGAAAACGGCTGTTCTATGCACCTCCTCAAAGCAGTATTCCGGCATCGGTAACTTTGATGCGGGCGGCTTTGTAGGAAGAGCAGGAACATCGTTGGATTTTACAGACTGTACATTGGATGGGTCGGTTGTGTTTTCCGGCACGGCGCTGGATAACAAAACGGCACCTACCGATTATGCCAGAAGCACCGCCGACATTAGGGGTGCAGTATACGAAAAGATCAAAAACGCGGCGGCCTATGCCATGAACAGCCAATATAACCGGACTGCTTCGGATGGCAATGCAGGTGGCTTTGCGGGCATTGCATTTAGCAAGGTCAGCATTGAAAATAGCGCTATCCGCTCCGATGCGGCCTCCACCGTGATCCTGGGATACAACAATGGCGGCGGCGTTGTGGGCGAGGGTAAGATCGGTGCTAATTACAGCTTCACGAATCTCAGCGTTCAGGCCACAAATCATCCCCTTTACATCATGGGCCGCTCCTGCTCGGCGGGACTGATTCCGTGGCATGTGCAAGGCGACAGCGCAAATACTGTCGTTGCAAAGGGGGTAAGGGTGTCCGGCGGTGCGTCTGCCCCGGTGTATATTTTGGCGACCAAGAATTCAAGCGACTCCGTGTTCGCCAGCGGACTTTTGGGACATGTGAACCAGATCTCCGTGGATGTGACAGACGCAGAGGTTTCCAACTGCATCATTGCGGGGAGTAGGGCGGCCGGTGTCCTCCGGGGCTTTGATGGCGCATCCACTTCCCTGCAGAATATAAAGGTATTCAGCAATTACATACAATCGACTGACAGCTCGCTGGCCGGGATCTTCAACACGGTCGGGAAGCCTGTGTCGCTGGATGGCCTGTATTTTGCGGACAATATGCTCCGCAGCGGGAATAGAGGCAAAATAAGTGCCGGGGGCATCGTGGACACCATCGAAAAAAGTGGCGTCCTGAACGGCTGCAATATATTGATGAAGGACAATGACATGGCCTTCATCAGTCCTGCGAAATCTTTTGCCGACATATTGAAGATGGAGACCACGAAGCCCACGGATGCGGCCGGGACGGATTATGCCCGGGTGGGCCTCATCGGCTATGAGAACAAGGGGACGGCCAATATTCTCGCTCTGAGCGTCGAAGAAGATGACAATGCTGCCAAGCAGGGGCGGTTTAGGTCTGAGAGCAGAAGTAGCAGCAGTACGGTGATCTTTGCCGGGTACGGTGCGCCGGCGGTGTTTAAGACGAAGTATTTTGCAAATGGCAACAAGAACTATACCCCGGCGCAGGCGCTGGCGGACCATGGCACGGAGCCCCAGACCACCGGCAAGCTTAACGGCGATGCGGTGACCAAGACCCTGGGCAGCGCCACCCCGGACTATCTCAACGCTAATTTGGCGAATTGGGCGGCCTGGAAGGACAAGACCGTGAAGCTGGAGGACACGGGCGTAAGCACCCTGTCCGCACTGGCGAAGAACATGGCCATTACGGTGAACAAAAATCTATCCGTGCTCCACATCACCGGCAGCACCAATGACACCATGGCCGGCTTCCTGAATCTGATCACAGGCGGCGGCTACGGCGACATGGCGGACGCCTTTACCCTCACGGCTCAGGCGGACCGCTATACCCTGGGCAGCGACGGGACATTGACGCTGCAAACGGCGGGAGACGGCAGCGTGCAGTATGACGGGACGAAATTCACCGCCGGGAAGTACGACGACCTGGAGTCGGAGAATAAATCCCTGACGGTGCTGACGCTGACGTTTACATCCAAGGCGGTCCCGGCGCAGACCTACTCCATGAATGTGGTGGTATATTACCCGCAGATTTTGGAATACAGGTCCTATATATCCGCTCTGGAGGGCGAGGTATACCAGCTCAGCTCTTTCCTGACGGCTCCGAAGACCTCCATTGATGTGTCTGCCGGCAGTAAATACTCCCTGTATGTGGAGTATGCGTATAATGACACGGCTAAGAAGATCGAGAACTTCAATTTTGACAAGCGGATCGACTCCGGCACCCCGGATGGCAGCTCCGGCGGCACGAAGAACGCCTTTACCGCCGGGACCAAATTCGTGCTGGTGGATCTGAACAGCCCCGGGGCCTACGGCTTCAAGAGCTATTACTACACCGCCCAGGAGGACACCTACTCTATCGACTTCAAGAACTTTACCAGCGAGACGGAGGCGGACTTTTCACCGAAGCTGCTATCGGAGGTGGTAGCCAATAAGCTCAGCGAGAAGGCGCACCTGTGCACGGATGCAGACTGCCAGCACGTGGAGCGGTATATCGTGACGGTGATCCCCAAGGAGGCGGAGGATGAGCTCAAGCAGTTCACCCTTCGGGCCCAGGTGGAGAAAAACGACCGGAACATCATCGTAAAGCCCACCCGAAACCCCTGCACGGTGAACGTGTGGAACAAGGCCACGGGAGAGCTGAAGCTGGTGGCGTCCTCGGCTACCTTCTCCAATGTGGCAGGCAAGGAGCTGGTGGTGAACGCGGACGTACAGGTGACCTTCCCCACCAACTATATCTCCGCCATGAAGGACCGGCAGATCTACGGCACCCATGTGCTGACCATTATGGACGAGAACAACAAGGCGGTGTCGCTGCCGGCGGGCACAAAGGTGCTGCTTACGGACGCGGCGGGCAATACCCTGATGGCCAGCCGCCTTACCGGCGCAGCCGCGTCCCTGCGCTATGAGATCGACGACATTGTCGCCATGGCTAACAACCAGGACAGCCTGCAAGACAGCTTTACCCTTACGCTGGACTTTTCCGATGTGTCGGCGGCGGAGTTTAACGGGGTGTTTTCCGAGGGGAAAAACTACACCATGTACGATGAGTTTTACCTCTCCGGCGACCGGGCCCACTATACCAGCGGCAGTAAGCTGACGGGCAGGACCAGCACCTTTGTGGCTAAGAGCGCCGTGCCGGTGAAGCTGACGGTGATCCCGGTGGACCGCAAGCACCAGGCCATCAACATGGGCGGCATCCAGGACAGCACGGACAGCGGGCGGATCGTATTCGACCTGACGGCGGACTTCAGCGCCGTGCCGGAGACGGACCGGGAAAAGATCGTGTCGGCCAAGGTGGAGTTCTTCGTCTACCAGAAGGACCTGACGACCCACGCCTACGGCACTACATCCATGCTGGGCCGGATCGCCTCCCTGACACCGGGGAACGGCACTCTGACCCTGACGGACTGGAAGGCCGACGGGCGGTACACGCTGACGGTGGATCTGGACTATGTGAAAGGACAGATGGCCGCAGGCGGGGTGACTGCACAGCAGATCCTCTCCAACTACCGGTTGGCCGCCAAGGTGACCGGCCTGGACGCAAACGGCGACCCGGTGGGCGAGTACACGGCGGAGAGCTACTTTGTTTTCCTCCTGTGTGACATTCAAAACCAGATCACGGGATAAGGCCCGGATAAAAAAGGGAGACACGGCGCAGAGCCGCGTCTCCCTTTTTGCGGTAAAAGGAAAGCCGCCCCCACCGGGGCGGCTTTTACTTATGGGTTAGAAGGGGGATCAGCGGAGATCGGCCAGATCGCAGACCAGTTGCTCCGTCTTTTCCCAGCCGATGCAGGCATCGGTGATGGACAGACCGTACACGCCGCCCTCGGGCTTCTGGTTGCCGTCCAGCAGGTAGGACTCGATCATCAGGCCCTTGACCATGCGGCAGATATCCTCGCTATGGCGGGTGCTGTGGAGCACCTCCTTGGCGATACGGGCCTGCTGGTCCCACTGCTTGCCGGAGTTGGAGTGGTTGGTGTCGATGATAACGGCGGGATTTGCCAGGCCGCTGCCGGCGTACAGGTCGCACAGCTGGCGCAGGTCCTCGTAGTGGTAATTGGGCAGGGCGCGGCCGTATTTATTCACGGAGCCGCGCAGGATGGCGTGGGCCAAGGGGTTGCCCTTGCTGTGTACCTCCCACTGGGACAGCAGGAAGGTGTGGGGGTGCTGGGCGGCCTTAATGGAGTTCATCATCACGGTCAGGTCGCCGCTGGTGGGGTTCTTCATGCCCACGGGGATATCCAGGCCGCTGGAGATGAGCCGGTGCTGCTGGTCCTCCACCGAGCGGGCGCCGATGGCCACATAGGAGAGGATATCCGACAGATACAGGCAGTTTTCCGGGTACAGAAGCTCGTCCGCGCCGGAAAAGCCCGTCTGCTCCAGCACCTTCAGGTGCAGCTTTCGGGTGGCGATGAGACCCTTGAGAATGTCCGGCTGGCCGTTGGGGTCCGGCTGGTGGAGCATGCCCTTGTAGCCGTCGCCGGTGGTGCGGGGCTTGTTGCTGTAAATGCGGGGGACCAGGAGGATCTTGTCCTGCACCCGCTCCTGCAGCTTGCGCAGGCGGGCCACATAGTCCAGCACCGCGTCCTCCCGGTCGGCGGAGCAGGGGCCGATGAGGAGCATCAGCCGGTCATCCCGGCCGGTGAGAATGTCCTGCACGGCCCGGTCATTGGCCTGCTTTTGCCGGGCCAGCTCCGGGGAAACGGGGTACATGTCCCGGATGGTCTGGGGTGTGGGCAGCTTACGCTTGAATTCCATGTTCATGGGGAGATCATTCCTTTCTATGGATGAAGGGGGTCTGCACCTGTCAGGGCTGGGATGTAACAATGATGCCCAGGGACTGCAGCACATCAAAAAAGTCGGGGTAGCTTTTGGAAACGGCTTCCGCGCCGGAGATGGTGCCGCCTACCGAGGCGGCCAGCACGCTCAGAGCCATGACGATGCGGTGATCATTGTGGCCGTCCAGGGTTTCCCGGGGGGCGGTGATGCCGCCGGGATGGATGGCCACCCGGTTTTCCTCCGCCTCCACCACCACGCCGAACTTGGCCAGCTCCCGGGCCATGGCCGCTACCCGGTCGCTCTCCTTGATGCGCAGGCGGCGGGTCCCGGTGAACACAGCCCCGTGGCCCCGGGCCGCGGCGGCGAAGAGTATGGGCCCCAGGTCGGGGCAGGGAGAGAGATCCAGCTGCGCATCGGGGGACTCCAGCTGCCGCAGCATCCGGCGGCAGACCCGGTCGCCCTGGAGGCTGTCCTCCCGGAGACCGGTGACCTGTACGCCGCTGCCCAGGGCGAAAAGAAAGGCGGCGTTGGACCAGTCGCCCTCCACGGCGGCGTCCCGGGCGGCATAGTGCTGCCCGCCGGGGATGAAAAACAGGTTTTCCTCCCGCTCCAAAACGGAAACGCCGAAGGAGGACAGCGCATCCAGGGTGATGTCGATATAGGGCCGGCTCTCCACCGGCGGGAGGACCCGCAGGGTGCTGTCGCCCCCCAGAAGGGGCAGGGCCAGCAGCAGTCCGGAGACGAACTGGCTGCTCACATCGCCCCGGAGGGTGTAGCTTCCGGGCTGGAGTGACCCCTGGAGCGCGATGCCGCCCATGTTTTTTTCAATTCGGATGCCGGCGGGGGGGAGGACTTCCTCGTATATGCCGATGCCCCGCTCCAGCAGCCGGGGCGTGCCGGTGAACACGGCCTGTCCCCCGGGCACCAGGGCCGGAGGGATGCAGAAGCGGAGGGTGCTGCCGCTTTCCCGGCAGGGGTAAACGGCATCTGCCGAGGCATGGCCGCCGGTGCCGGTGATGAGGGCGGTGCCGCTCTCCAACTGCGCCCGGCCGCCCATGGCGCGGATGCAGTCCAGGGTGGCGGCCATATCCTGGCTTCGGGAGATACCCCGGATATGGCTTGTACCCCGGGCCAGGGCGGCGCACAGAAGCATCCTGTGGCCGCAGCTTTTGGACGGGGGTGCGGAGACGGTGCCCCGGGGCACGCCGGGGGTGATGGTAACGGTCACGGTTTCTGCGCCTCCTTCAGGAGAATGTCCATGGCTTCGCAGTAGCCGGCGAAGCCCTTGCCCATGACGGTGGCGATACAGGCGCTGCGCACAAAGCTCCGCTGGCGGAAATCCTCCCGGGTGGAGACATCGGAGATATGCACCTCCACCGTGGGGATGGCCACGGACTTCAGGGCATCCAGCAGGGCCACGCTGGTGTGGGTATAGGCGGCGGGATTGAAGATAATACCCTGGATGCCGTCGTAGTAGGCCTGCTGAATGGTATCTACCAGGGCCCCCTCATGGTTGGACTGATAAAAGGAGACGGTGACGCCGCATTTTTCGGCGTGGGCGCGGATCAGGGCCTGCAGGTCGGCATAGGTGGCGTGGCCGTAGATCCCCGGCTCCCGGATGCCCAGCATATTCAGATTCGGCCCGTTTAAAACAAGAATTTTCACAGCTCCCACTCCTTTTCAATGCGCTGCGCCGTCTCCTCTACGGTGCCGTTGCCGTCCACGTGCAGGTCGGCGGCGGCCCGGTAAAGGTCATAGCGCTCCTCATAGCGGCGGCGGAGGGCCTCCCGGTCCGAGGACAGGGGACGGTCCGCCGTGGCCAGCAGCTTATCCGGCGAGCGGTCGAGAAAGACCAGACGGCCGGTGCGGCGCAGGGCGGTGACATTCGCCTGTCGCAAAATGGCCCCGCCGCCGGTGGCGATGACCTGGCCGCCGGTGGAGGCAATGGAGGCGATGGCCGCCTGCTCCCTGTCCCGGAAGGCGGCTTCACCGTGCAGGGCAAAGTAGTCGGAAATAGGCATGCCGATGGCCTGGGTCACCAGTTGATCGCTGTCGGCAAAGGCCATGCCCAGGTGCGCGGCCAGGACCTGCCCCACAGAGCTTTTGCCCGAGGAGGGCATGCCGATGAGGACGAGGTTTTCCATCTCCCGGCGCACGGTCCGGTAGGCCAGGTCGATCTCCGCCTGGGTGGCCCGGCAGCCCCGGAAGAGGGCACTGGCATAGGCTGCCTGGGCGGAGAGCATGTAGAGCCCGCCCTCGGCGGGGATGCCCCGGCTGCGGGCCTGGAGCACCAGATTTGTGCGCAGGGGGTTATACACTGCGTCCACCACACCGCTCAGCTGCGGGAAGACGGCCAGATCTATCGGGCAGCCCTCCACGGAGGGATACATGCCGGCGGGGGTGGTGTTGATGAGAACGTCCGCGTTTGCGTGGTTTTGCCGGGCGTCCTCGTAGGTGAGGGCGCCGTCCCGCCCGCTGCGGGAGAGACGGTACACTTCCGCCGCGCCAAGGCTGCGGGCCACGGCTGCAGCGGTCTTGGAGGTGCCGCCGGTGCCCAGGATCAGCACCTTTTTGCCGGACAGGTCCAGGCCGATGTGCTTTATCAGCGCCGCCATGCCGGCAAAGTCGGTGTTATCGCCGTAGAGCCTGCCGTCCCGGCAGACCACGGTGTTCACCGCGCCGATGGAACGGGCGGTGTCGGAGAGGTCGTCCAGCAGGGGGATGACCGCCTGCTTATAGGGAATGGTCACGTTGACGCCCGTAAAGTCCCGGCGACGGAAGAAATTCGCCAGGTCCTCCGGCTCCAACTCCCAGAGCTTATAGTCATAGTCCGCCAGGGCGTGGTGGATCTGGGGGGAGTAGCTGTGGCCCAGCTTGCGCCCGATGAGTCCGCAGGTCATTTGTTCACCTCCCCGGTGAAGTAATCCGTGCCGAAGCGCTGGGCCAGCAGGTCGCACACAGCCAGGGCCGTGACGCTGTCCAGCACCGGGCATATACGGCGGATGATGGCCGGGTCATGGCGGCCGTGGATGGTCAGCTGGGCGTTTTCGCCCCGGAGGAAATCCACCGTCTGCTGGGGCCGGGCGATAGACGGGGTGGGCTTGACGGCGCACTGGAACACCACGGGCATGCCGTTGCTGATGCCGCCGTTTACGCCGCCGTTGTGATTGGTCTGGGTGACGACCCGGCCCTGCTCCATGCGCAGGGGGTCGTTGAAGGCGGAGCCCCGCTGCCCGGCGGCGGAAAAGCCGCTGCCGAACTCGATGCCCTTTATGCCGCCTACGGAGAAGACCGCGTGGCTGAGAACGCTCTCTACGCTGTCAAACCACGGCTCGCCGACGCCGGCGGGCAGGCCGCACACGGCGGTCTGGGTGATGCCGCCGATGCTGTCGCAGTCGGCCTTGGCGGACAGGATCTGGCGGGAGATGGACTCCCCGGCGGCGCTGTCCAGGGTGGGGAAGGGGGCCTCCTGCAGGGCGGCGATATCGCCGGGGATATCGGAAAAGGGACGGTCCCACGCCTCGCCGCAGCGGAGAATGTGGGTGCCCACGGTGATGCCCACTGCGCGCAGGGCGGTTAGAACAATGGCCCCGGCGGCCACCAGAGGGGCGGTGACCCGGCCGGAGAAGTGTCCGCCGCCCCGCCAGTCCTCAAAGCCGTGGTACTTGCAGTAGGCGGCGTAGTCCGCATGGGAGGGGCGGGCCAGACCGTAGGTATAGTCGCCGCTGCGGGTGTTTTCATTGGGGATGACGATGGCCAGGGGCGTGCCGGTGGTACGGCCCTGCCATACGCCGCTGAGGATGCGGAAATTGTCCGACTCCTGCCGGGGGGTGTCCATGGCGGTGGTGGGTCGGCGGCGGGCCAGCTGGCGGCGGATGAAGTCCTCCTCCACCGGCAGGCCCGGGGCAAGGCCGTCCAGCACCGCGCCCACGGCGGGACCGTGGCTTTCGCCGAACAGGGTCAGGGTAACGGACTGGCCGAATGTGTTTTTCATAGCAGTACTCCCTCCAAACGGTGCAGGATCTCCCGGGGGGTCAGGGTGACGAAACGGAAGCAGCCGGGCCGGTCTACCTCCACCGCGGTCACGGCCGCGCCCTGACCCTTTTTATCGTGGCGCAGATACGGCTCCAGGGCCTCGGGGGTGGTCTCCACCTCCGTGGGCAGGCCGCATTTGCGGAGGATGGCGGACAGGCGGGGCCGCAGCTCCGGGGCGCAGAAGGGGAGCATCCCCAGTGCGACGCACTCCCCGTGGAGCAGGCGGCCGCCCTGGCTGCTCTCGATGGCGTGGCCCACGGTGTGGCCGAAGTTCAGCACCCGGCGCAGGCCATGCTCGTGGGGGTCCTGCTGGACCACATCCCGCTTGATGGTGAGAGAGGCGGCGATGATCTCCGGCAGGTCGGCGGTGAGATCGGCGCTGCTCTCGATACGCTCTAAGAGAGCGGCGTCCGAGGTCATGGCCATTTTCACGCTCTCGGCCAGGCCCGCGCTGACCTGCCGCCGGGGCAGGGAGGACAGGGTATCCGGGTCGATGAGGACGGAGCGGGGCTGATGGAAGGCACCGACGATGTTCTTCACCCCGTCCATGTCGATGGCGGTCTTGCCGCCGATGGAGGAGTCCACCTGGGACAGGAGGGTGGTGGGGACATTATAGAAATCCACGCCGCGCATATAGGTGGCGGCGGCGAAGCCCGCCAGATCGCCCACCATGCCGCCGCCTACGGCCACCACGCAGTCGCCCCGGTTCATACCCAGGCGGAGCATGGAGCGCAGCAGCAGCTGGTAGCTATCAAAATTTTTGCTGGCTTCACCGGCGGGGAGGGTGCAGATCTCCGCCTGCCTGCAGGCTCTTGCCACGGCGGCGGCATACCCGGCGGGGACACCGCTGTCCGTTACGACCAGGACCCGGCGTGCCAGGTCCAGAAGCTCACCGGCCCGGGCAATGGACCCGCGCTCTATAAAAATGTTATAGCTTTCCTCCCGGAGGGAGACGGGAATGATCATGGCAGTGCCTCCTGAGTCAGATATTATTGGCGTAGTAGGAGCCCACCAGGCGGAGCTTGGCGCAGGTGGCGGACAGCTCCTGGAGCATCTCGCGGCCGTTGGTGGTGTTGATGCTGCCCTCGGCCTCCACATAGAAGAAATACTTCCAGGACAGGTCCTTCATGGGGCGGCTGCGCAGGGTACGCATGTTGTAGCCGTGGGCGCCGATGATGTTCAGAGTCTGGGCCAGGGAGCCGGCGTCGTTCTGCACGGTGAATACCAGCAGGAAGTTTTCATCCTCCCGCTTGCCGGTGGTCTTGGGCTGGTTGCGGGTGCGGGAGAGGGCGGCGAAGCGGGTGGTATTATTGCGGCTGGTGCTCAGGTTGTGGTCCAGCACCTGCAGGCCGAAGATCTCCGCCGCCTCGTCGGAGGCGATGGCGGCCAGGGTGGGGTCGTTTGCCTCCCGGACCCGCTGGGCGGCCATGGCCGTATTGGCATAGGACTCGGTCTTAAAGCCGTGGCTGCGGATGTAGTCGTCACACTGGCGCAGGGCCTGGGGATGGCTGACGACGGTGCGCACGGTGCCTGCCGTGGCGGAGGCGACGCCCAGGAGATTGTGGGTGATGTCAAAATCCAGCACCTGGTTGATAAACAGCTCTCCGGAGAACAGCAGGTCCATGACCGTGCCCACCTCTCCGGCATAGCTGTTTTCCAGGGGGAGCACCACGCTGTCCGCCTCTCCGCGCTCTACGGCGTGGTAGGCCTGGCTGAAGTCGGGGTAGGAGACCAGGCGGGCCTGGGGGAACATCCGCCGGGCGGCGATGTAGGCATAGGCACCCTCCACGCCGCAGTAGGCCACCTGCATCCCCTCCATCAGGCGGGTCTGATAGGCGCAGGAGAGGTCGATGACCTTGCGCAGAAACTGGGCGTAGTAAGAGCCGATGACCTCGCTCTCTATGCAGGCGGTGCTGCGCTCGATGAGCTCGCGCTCCCGGGCGGCGTCCCGGACGGAGAGGCCCCGCTCCTGCTTGAAGGCGGCCACCTGCTCGCACAGGTGCATGCGCTGCTCAAAGAGGGCGGCCATCTTGGCGTCGATTTCGTTGATCTCGTTTCGGATCTGATCCAGCTGACTCATAACAATGCAACCTTTCATACATAAAAAATCGGCTCTCCCCCAGGGGAAAGCCGTTTGCGATAACTTGGATGCCGCTTGGTGCTGCGGCGATCAAACACGGGCTTCCTGAGGGCTTACCTGGCCGGTAAAAAAGCAAAAGCAAAAAAAGTGCAGTGCGCTAAAGAACGCACTGCACTGAAAGCCGTAGGAAGCGCGGGAGGAGGCCTGATGGGCGCACTGACCCACAGATGCACAGGCGCAGGAAGCGGTATAAGGCATCATGGCGGCGACCTCCCTCATAAATATATGCTCATAATATGCCAATTCCCGCCCCACGTCAATACTCCCGGCACATTTTTTACAAATCAATGCACGGAGGAACCGTTTTAGCCGCCGGTTTCGGCAGTTCGGTGCAAGGGGCGGCCAGGGAAAGGGAAAAGCGCCGGCGGGAGGGGCGTTATTCCGCGCTTTTCAGCGCCCGGTCCATGGGGATCTTCCGGATGCGGCGGAAGTCCAGAAGCAGTACCAGCAGATAGCCGATGAGCACAAAGACGAACATCTTTACATAGCCCATAGGCTCCATGCGGAAGCTGAACCAGCCGCTGTAGCTGGCCATGATGGCCTGCCAGGCCGCCTTCATCACGGCCACGCCCAAAAATACGCTCACTGCGTCCGCCAGCACCAGGACGATGGTGGTGCTCAGCAGGTACAGCCGGGCGATCTCGCTGTTTTGGTAGCCCAGGATCTTCACCATGGAGATGGCGTTTTCGTTTTTCTCGATGATGAGCTTTGTCAGCAGGTAGATCATCACCGCCGACAGCAGGATGCACAGATACTGGAAGTAGGTCATGTAGGAGCCCATGGAGTGGTCCAGCTGGTCTGCCATCTTCTGAATATCCCGGATGGTGATGACCGTGGCCACGTTGTCCTTATCCAGGTCCGTAAGCTCTGTGTCGGAGAAGAAGCCAGAGAAGGCGTTCTCGTCCTGGTCAAAGGTCTCCCGGAACTGACCGATGGGCATGAACACGGCGATGCTCTGGGTGCCGTCATACAGGCCCGCCACGGTGAACTCGTAGCGCTTATTTTCGTACTTCTCGTCCAGGGTCACGGTGTCGCCCACCTGGATGTGGTACTTTTCGCTGAAGCTCTGGGTGATGTAGACCCGGTTACCGCTGAGGTCCGCCAGGCCCGGGCAGCGGACATAGCGGCTACCGGGGTCCACGCCGTAGACAGAGACCTCCTCGTCCAGCACATCGCTTTTGCGCACCAGGGAGGCCATGGAGAATTTCTCCGCTGCGGCTTCGGCGGTGGTGACGGCGTTTCCGTCCTCATCCTCATAGTCCCGGAGCACATACTGGTACTTGGAGAAGATCATGTTCTGGGAATTGTCCTTGTAATAGGCCAGGGTGCTGGGCATGCCCACGGCCATGGCCAGCAGGACCATCACGAAGAATATGCCCACGAACAGAATGATATAATTACTCACGTTCTGGAAAATGATCCGCAGACGGAAGCGGCCGAAGAAGCTCCAGGCCGGCAGGCGCATGGCCTTTTTCCGCCGGGTCTTTTTCAGCTCCCGGCGTAAAAACTCCAGGGGCGTGTGGCGCATCATCCGGGTGATGATCAGCAGATTCACCAGGAACATCAGCACCACCGGGATCACCGTGGTCTTGATAAACGCCTGGGGGTTCCAAACGGTCTGATAGGTAGGGAGGCTGTAGCTGTTGTAGTACATTCCCACCACCACATTTTTAAACACCGTATAGCCCAGGACATTGCCTGTCACGGCGGCCAGGAAGGTGACGAGTACGGGCATAGCCAGGTAGTGCCGGGTCAGCTCGGAGCGGGTGTAGCCCGAGGCACGCAGGGTGCCGATGGCCGGAGCCTCCTTGGCAATGGTGTTGCTGATGGTCACGGCGAAGATAAAGGCGATGATCACCGTGAGGATATTCAGCAGCACGCCGCCCATGGCCTCGTCGGAGCCCATGTCGTCGGTGGCGAAGTTGATGGCGGGGTTGGCGTACCGGGGCACATAGTCCTCCAGGTCGTTCTCCGCCACCACCGTCTGGGTCAGCAGGGCCCGCATGAAGTCGTCGGAGAGAGTCTTTTCCGCCGTCTCGTTCGCCGGGGCGGTGTTATACTGCCAGGCATAGACATAGTGGACATTCTCGCTCAGCCGCCCGAAGCCCTCCTCCGTGACCATGGCCACGTTGAATTTCAGGGCGTCGAACATCAGATCCGTGGACTTTTCGTGGAGGGTGGCGTAGTTTACATAGGCCAGCAGGCCCACCACCTGGAAGCGCTGGCCGCCTACGGTGATGGTGTCTCCCACCTGCACGCCCACGTTGTCCGCGTGCATGCGGTCGATGGCGATCTCCTCTGCCGTCTCCGGGAAGCGGCCATCCAGCAGGCAGGCCAGGTTGATGTCCCGGGTCTGGGTATAGACTCGGACGGTGCCGTCACTCTGACCGTCGTTGTCGTTGTCCTCCGCCTCGTTGCGGAAGAAGTTCTCATACACCGTCACCGGGACGGGTTTAAAATCGGGGTCGTTTAACTCGTATTTCTCCTCTGCGTCGGCGTATTTCTCATCAATTTCGTCCTGGATTTCTTTCATGGCCGTCTTATACGCCTCCTGGTAGGCTTCGTCATAGGCGCTGGCATAGGCCTCCTCATAGGCGGCCTTATAAGCCTCGTCATAGGCGGCGGGGTAGGCCCGGTCGTAGGCGGACTGATAGGTGCCGTCGGCCTTGGCCTGGGCCACGGTGGCGGGCAGCATGGCCTGGGCGGCTTGCCGGTCTGCGCCGGAGGCTAAAAGCTGCTGCAAGACCCCTGCCTCAAATTGGGCGTCAAATTTTTCCTTGAAGGTGGGGTCAAACCGGGAGCGGAATTTGGCGGCGAACTCCTCCTGAAACTTGCCGTCAAACTCCTTGCGGAACTCGCTGTCAAACTTTTCGTCCAGCTCTTTTTGGGCCTTGTCCAGGTAAAACTGCTTCACATCGGCCTTTTCGCCGGTGGCGATGGCCGATAAAAGGGAGTCCTCGGCTCGGGCCGAAAGCTCGAAGTGACCGTATTCCAGCTTGTATCGTGTCACGCCGGAGCGGCTGGCGGACATCATGCTCTCGTTGGCCACATACATGCCGGAGACGAAACCGATGGTCAGCACCAGAAACAGAAACACCACCAGGTATTTCCGCCAATCCCCCAGCAGCTCCCGGCCCACCCGCTTTCTCAGGGGATTTTTGATCTTTCTCTTCATGTGCGCACCTCTTACCATTCCAGGTCAGCCACGGGGATCTTCCGGTCGTTGTGCTCGTTGCTTCGCACCTGGCCGTCCCGCAGCTTCACCACATGGTCGGCCATGCCCCGGATGGCCTCGTTGTGGGTGACCATGATGACGGTGTTGCCGTACTTTTTGTTGATGTCCTCAATGAGCTTCAAAATTTCCTTGGAGGTGGTGTAGTCCAGGGCGCCGGTGGGCTCGTCGCACAGGAGGATGTCGGGATTTTTCACAATGGCCCGGCCGATGGACACCCGCTGCTGCTGGCCGCCGGAGAGCTGGTTGGGCAGCTTGTAGCGGTGCTCATAGAGACCCAGGGTGTGCAGCAGCTCGTCGATGTCCAGGGGGGCGTCGGAGAGGTAGGCGCCGGTCTCGATGTTCTCCTTTACGTTCAGATTCCCGATGAGGTTATAGAGCTGGAACACATAGCCCAGATGCTTGCGGCGGTACTGGGTGAGCCTCTTTTCGTTCATGTCCCGGAGCTTGTCGCCGCTGATGGAGATGTAGCCGTCGTCGGCGCTGTCGATGCCGCCGATGATGTTCAGCAGGGTGGATTTGCCGCTGCCGGAGGGGCCCAGCAGCACGCAGATCTCCCCCTTGGTCACGGAAAAGCTCAGGCCCCGCAGCACCTCCTGCCGGGTCTCGCCGGTGCCGTAGCCCTTTTTCAGGTCCACGATCTGCAGAAAATTCTTCTCATTGTCTGTCATAGCGTCCTCTTTTCTATGGGGCCGTAGATATTTCTGCGGTTAAGGCTGACTAACTACTGGGGATAAAAAATAGTTAGCCCCATCTAACTTACCCGGAGATTATAACACTGCTTCAAAGGGATTGCAAGATATTTTTGTAATAAAGTGAGCCGTATTCCCCGATTTTCGAGGCTTTCTGACGATGTCCGCAAAATCAAGTTGACAAAGCATGCTCCGGATGCTATTCTGAGTAGGAAAAGTGAAGACCATTTGAGTGTCGCCCAGCCCATGCGGGGCGCGGCGAAGAATAGAGAATCGGGTGCGAATCCCGAACGGTACCGCCACTGTAAGCGCGGAGACTCTGCACAGGACGAAAGTCGGCCATTGGGATCTGTCCCGAGAAGGCGTGCGGGGTTGAGGATGCGTAAGTCAGGAGACCTGCTTGAATGTTATGTTTGGTCAGCCTCTTGCCCGTAACGGAGGCAGGCCGTCTTGGTGTGTGGAAATCGGCCGCAGCAGCTTTCGGGCTGCTGCGTTTTTTTGCGCCGGGATGGCAGAGCGGCCCCCGGAGCGCCACTTTTCACGACCTATCGCCGCCCTGGCGAAATATACGGCTGGGAGGGAATGTACAGAGAGAAAACGCCCCATGCCCGCAAGGGAAGATCATTAAAAGAAAAGGAGTTTATTTGTATGAAAACGAAAGCAAGATCTCTTGTCAGCTTTTTGCTGGCTATCTGCATGGTCCTGACATTGGCCGTGGGCCTCACCGGCTGCGGCACAAGCAAGGTCATCATGCCCCGCCTGCGCATCAATCCCGAGAACAACTACTGGGAAGTCTCCTATGACGAGGGAGCCACCTGGGAGTCCATGGGCGTGTCCGCCACCGGCGAGGCCGGTAAGGACGGCACCAATGGCAAGGACGGCGTGAACGGCAAGGATGGCGCCAACGGCCTGAACGGCGCCAATGGTGTGGACGGCAAGGACGGCAAAAACGGTACCAACGGCACCAACGGTACCAACGGCACCAATGGTACCAATGGCGCCAACGGCCTGACCCCCACCATCGGCGAGGACGGCTACTGGTATATCGGCGACGTGTGCACCAACATCTACGCCGGTTCCTCCAAGATCATCACCGTCACCTTCAAGGAGCTGGGCAGCGAGAAAACCGTGAAGCTGCCCGCCGGGTCCAAGGTGAATTTCTACTTCCCCCAGAGCAATGTGGGCAGCTTCCTGAACTGGTACGCCGACGAAGCCTGCACCAAGCTCTTTGATTTCAACAGCGCCCTCACCGCCGACACTGTTATTTACTCCAAGTGGGCCTATGACGAGACGATGACGAAGGTGGCCCAGCTGACCAAGTCCGTAAGCTTCGGTACGGCCAGCTGCTTCGGCACGGCTCGGTGTTTCGGCTCCGTCTATGTGCGGGTGCTGGCCGACGACCACAAGTATTATAACGGCGCCGCCGGCATTGCCAACTACCTCAAGGGCGTGTTTGAGGAAAAGGACGGCGCAGTGTCCGTGGTGTCTAATTCCGGCCTGCGCAATATCTCTTATACCGACGCCATGACCGTTATCAACTTTGCCTCCGCCTTCTCCTCCTACTATGAGTACATTCTGCGCAACGGCCTGACCCTCCCGGCGGACATTGCCTCCCAGCGGGACCTGGCTATCAAGTACTTCAACACCGTGGACACCGCGGCTGCCGGCTACCACACCCACAGCAGCGGCGGTCCCTTCACCTTCCCCTCTATGGCCGTGGCTGTGGTGGCCATGGGCTCCCTGCTGGAGCAGACAGGCACCGAGCGCTATGAGACCCTCATCAAGGACGCCTATGACCACGCGGACAGCGCCTTCTATAACTCCGGCATGTACCTGAATCCCTTCTATCAGCTGTGCGCCAAGTTCAGCTGGTTTGACAAGAGTAAGCTGCCTACGGTGCCTGAGACTCTCACCAGCAGCGACGTGCTGAACCTCTATGCCTACGGCATTGACCTGGCCCACGACTACCCCACCCAGTGGAACGCCTTTGTGGAGTCCGCCCTGGCGGACGATGCGCTGGACGCCAGCGAGGCCAAGGCCTTCGGCTATCACTACGCCTACCAGATCACCGGCGGCGATGTGTACCTGGGTGTGTACGGCAGCAGCCGCGCCGTTGTCCCGTATTGATGTCTCCCCTGTAAATGCATAAAAAGACCCCCGGCGTACCGCTTCGGTGCGCCGGGGGTCCTTGCTTGTCTTACTGCTGGGCCTGCTCCAGCTCCATTACCGCGTCGATGAGCATCTGCTGAGTAACGGGGTAGGGCCACACCCGCACATCGATGCCGGCCAGGGCCTTTTCCGTTACGGCGGGCAGGTCCTCGGGTCTTGCGTGGATGTCCGCCAGGCAGGTGGGCAGGCCGATGGACTTGCTGAAGCGCATCAGCCGGTCCCGCTCCTCGTACTGCTTGTCCGCCGTCAGCATCACCAGGATGCCGTAGGACACCACCTCGCCGTGGAGGTGATGGTTTGCCTCCGTGGAGGGCAGGATGGTGAAGCCGTTATACATGGCGTGGGCCATGCCTGTGGTGTAGTCCACCTGCACGAAGTTGGAGACAAAGCCGGTGGAAATGATGATGGCCTCGATGATCTCCGTCAGCTCCGGGGTGATGCGATGGGCCCGGCAGTCGTCCATGGCCTGCTGGCCCCAGCGGACGATGGGCTCGGCGCACATGGTGCTCAGGGCAATGCCCATGGCGTCGGAATGGGCGGGGATATCGTTGCGGGAGGAGATGGTGCACTCATAGTGCTTGGCCATAGTGTCGCCCATGCCGGCCCACAGGTAGCGCACCGGGGCATTGGCGATGATCTCCGTGTCGATGAAGATGTGGTTGGGCGGGATCTTGGAGAAGGAGTACTCCCGCAGGCTGCCGTCCGGATGATATACGATGCCAAGGCTGGTGCAGGCGGCGCAGGTGGAGGCGATGGTGGGGAAGGTGAAGAAGGGGCGGCTCGTCTCATGGGAGAGGACCTTGCAGGTGTCGATGGCCTTGCCGCCGCCTACGGCGAAGATCATGTCCGCCTCCGCCACCTGGGGGCGGAGCATGTCCATGTTCTCCCGGGAGGCCTCGCCGCCATACCAGAAGGTGCCGATGATCTCAATGCCGGAGCCCTCCGCCGCCTTGCGGATCTTATCCTCTGCGGCGGCCAGGGCGTGCTTGCCGCCGACAATGGCGGCCTTTTTGCCGTAAGCGGGGCAGACGTTCACAATGTCCTCGTAGGCATCGGGGCCTACGGTATAACCGGGGAAAAGAGCTTTTTGCATAAATAACACCTCATTTAATAATACAGATCCGATAAACTGGTAGTTTTAATTGGCGGCCGCGGTGTCGGCGCAGGTCTCCGCCTGGGGCGCCTGGCAGGTCTCCTCCACGGCGTTGGCAAAGGCGTGCTCGCGGCAGTACTTGCGGTTTTTATAAACGCCCACGGTGAGGAAGGGGACCACCACCACGGCGATGCCCAGGTAGCCGCAGTAGCCGTAGCCGTACTTGATGATGTTGGTGAGGCCGGCCATGGAGATGGTCATGGAGAGGATGATGATAAAGGCGGACACGATGGCGCTGCGGGCGGGGGCGGACTTGATGCCGCTGAAGATGCGGAGCTTTTCAAACCGGGCCACAAAGCCGAAGATGGTGGTAACGCCGGTGGAGATGAGGCAAAGGAGCAGGCAGGTGCCGTACACGGCGACCATAGCGGGCATGCCGATGACCTTGCACACGGTGAGAGTGGGGATGGTGGTGCCGCCCTCAATGGAGGTATACACGATCTGCCAGCTGAGGAGCATGAACACGGAGAGGACCAGGGCCACGGCGTTCATGACAAAGGAGATCCACATGGCCTTGGCACAGCCGTTTTTGTTCTTCATAGTGGTGCCGCAGGCCACCATGGTGGGCAGGGTCACGCACTGGAAGCCCGCATAGGTGAAGGCGTTGAGAATGGCCTTGGGGATGTTGGCAAAGCCGGTGGTCTGGAAGTCGGCGGCCAGGACGGAGAAGATGCTGCTGTCGCTCTTGAAAATGCCGATGACGTAGATGCTGATGGCGGTGACCAGGATGGCCATGCCCATGTAGGTGGAGGCGGCCCGGACGATGCCCGCGCCGAAGATGGTGAGGGTCAGCACGATGACGCCTACCACCACTACGCCGATGTAATAGTTCAGGGTGAAGTAGTTGTTCAGGGCGGAGGCGGCGCCGGAGATGGCGGCGGCCACGGCCATCAGGACCATGATGTAAAAGAAGATCTCAAAGGCCCACTCGAACTTATCAAAGGGGTGGTAGAGGGTCTCGAAAAGCTCCTTGTAGCTCTTGAGGCCCCGGGAGTTGTACATGATCATGGCCTCCCGCATAGTCAGCGTAAGCAGCAGCATGGCCACAATGGCCGAGAGGATACCCGTCCAGCCCAGGCCCACATAGTAGGTGTTTGCCTGGTTGCCGGTGGCGAAGCCGCCGCCCGCATGGGCAGAGAACAGCACGGCGCCTACGGAAAAGGCGGCTATGAACGGGGTTTTCGGGATCTTTTTGTTGGTCGTTTTCATTGTTTTGTTCCTCCTGCAAAAATGATTGGGTGTTTGGCAGAAAAACAAAAAACCTTTCGTCTTTCCTGCCCTTTGGCAGAAGAGACGAAAGGCTGAAAACCCTCCGCGGTACCACTCTTCTTTGCTTCGCTGCACGCGAAACACACTCAACGGAATACCATCATATTCCTGCACTGTAACGGGAGCACCCGTCTGCGTTTACTGGGGTTCAACGCAGCCGCTATACAGCCAGTTCGGCAGTTGGATCGCACTGTGCCTCGCACCACCCGGCACTTCTCTGAGAGCATCGCCCTGCTTACTACTCTGTGTCATCGCGTTTGTGATGCTGTGAGAATAACAGCCGGGGCGGAAAATGTCAACAGCCTTTTTGTAAATTTGGCATTTTTTGTAAAATTTGCCCCTTGGCGGCAGGGAGCGGGCGAGCATTTTTTGTCGCAAAAAACAACAGACCTCCGCCTGACGCGGAGGCAGCGGCGCAAAAGGGAGAGCCGGGAGGAGCTGCCGGGGCCTGCGGATCCGGCCGGGGGAGTGTGACAAATTTCCTTGCAATTTAACAAAAAATTTGCGGGACCTGTTGCAATGCAGCATGAAAGAGAATATACCATAATTTCAATAATAATGGAAGCTTTTTGCTGAAACAGACTGTGAAAAAAGAAGAAGAATACTGCTTTCGGCAGAGGGGAGCTTTGGGTGAGTGCTTTTACAGAATGGATGATCCGAATGGGTCGATATTTTCCGCTGGTACTGATCGGCTGCATAGAGATCGTGGCGGCAGTTCTGCTGCTGGGGGTGATCCCTGCCCGCCGGCGCCGGGCGGCGCGGCGCGGGACGGACGCACCGGAGAGAGCGCGGCTGTTTTTGAAGGAGCTTGCTGCCCAGACCGATGAGGTCTGCCTGGCCCTGCGCTGCAGCGACCTGATGCCCCTGGGGGCCGTGGGCGCTCTGGAGGGCCTGCTGGGCGTTACCCTGGAGAAGCTGCAGGAGGACGTGGAGTGCCTGCTGCGCGCTGCCGAGGACAGCGAGACCAGCCGCCTGTTCTGGCGGGACTACCGGGCCTGGGACGGCAGCGGGTCCCTGCGCAGAGAGCTTGCCATGCAGGATGACCAGTGGCTCAGCTGCGAGGTACACCGGGACGGGGAAGAGGGCGTAGACCTGCTGATCTTCCGCCGGAATACCGAGGAGCACCGCAAGGAGGAGGAATACCTGCGCCACCGGGAGGAGGCCGAAAAGGCCAGCCAGTTTAAGTCCAGCTTCCTTTTCCGCATGTCCCATGAGATCCGCACGCCTATGAACGGCATCATCGGCCTGCTGAAGCTGGCGGAGGACAAGCTGGAGCCTGCCCACCCGGCCATGCAGTACCTTTACCGGACGGATGAGCTGAGCGCGCATCTGCTGAGCCTGATCAACGATATCCTGGACATGTCCCGCATCGAGGCGGGCAAGGTGGAGCTGGAGCCGGACTGCTTCAGCCTGCACACCTTTGCCGGGAAGCTGTATGATATGTTCGCCAAGACCCTGGAGTCCAAGGGTGTGGCCTACGCGGTGGAATACGACGGACTCACCGTGGACCGGGTCATTGGCGACGAGCTGCGCATCGGACAGGTGATCATCAATTTCCTGTCCAATGCTGTTAAATTTACCAGCCAGGGCGAGGTCCGGGTGACCTTCCGGCAGATGATGTGCCGGGACGGCATGGTGGACCTGATGATCCGGGTGCACGACACGGGCATCGGCATGGCCCCGGAGTTTATCTCCCGCATTTTTGACCCCTTCGAGCAGGAGGACGCCAGCACCACCCGCCGCTACGGCGGTACGGGCCTGGGCATGGCCATTTCCGACCAGCTGGTGAAGCTGATGGGCGGGCAGATCGTGGTGGAGAGCACCAAGGGCGTAGGCTCCGATTTTTCCGTGTTTTTGTCGCTGCCGGTGGCCACTGCCGAGCAGGAGGAGACCTACCAGACCCAGCAGACCGCTGCCGAGCAGCAGCCTGAGCCTGTGCCGGAGAAGCTGAACTGCCGGGTCCTCATGGCCGAGGACAACGAGATCAACGCCCTCATCGCCGTGGAGATCCTCAGCCAGCGGGGCGTGCAGGTGGATGTGGAGGAAAACGGCAAAAAGGCCGTGGAGCGCTTCCGGAAGGAGCCTGCGGGTACCTATACGCTGATCCTCATGGACGTGCAGATGCCGGTGATGAACGGCCGCACCGCCGCCCGGACCATCCGGGGCCTGAAGGACCGGCCGGACGCGGCGACGATCCCCATCTACGCCCTGTCGGCCGACGCCTTTGTAGAGGACGAGCGTCTGTCCCGGGAGAGCGGGATGAACGGACATTTGACCAAGCCCACTGATTACGACGGGCTGATGAGAATCATTCAGAAAGAACTGCAGACGAAGGAGATGGTCCAGTGAAAAGAAAACTGTCCGCAGCGCTGCTGTGCGCGGCGCTTGTAGCGGCGGTGGGCGTAGTCTGGGGCATTTCCGCCAGCCGGCAGGGCTTCAGCCTCATTGCCTCCAACCGGGAGATGAACTCCAACCAGATCCTCTTTCCCGACCGGGAGACCACCAAGGCGGACCAGAATCAGACCGACAGCGATGACTCCTATTGGAAGCAGGACAACGCCGGCGACAAGGCCAACCAGAACGGCGGCAGCTCGGGCGTCCTGTTTGACCGGGATGTGACCCTGCCCGACGGCGCGGGCACGGCCATTTCCGGCGGCGATACCGCCGGAGGAGCCACCGGCGGCCCCGGGGCCAGCAATGTGGTCGACATTGTGGAGCCCGGAAACGGCGGCGCCGACATTATCATTCCCGGTGGCGGCGGCTCCGGCAATAACTCTGGCCAGGGCGGCGGCAGCAGCGAAGGCCCCATTCCGGGCTACGGCTCGTCCTCCAAGGACAAGCTGAACACCGACTATGTGCGCCCCACCTACGGCGGTGAGAAGGACTTCCACTACAGCGAAAATACCGGCGAGAATATCAGCCAGGGCGGAAACTACACGCTGAACATCCGGCAGGCCTATTCCGCCAACCAGGCCGCAGGCGAGGGCCTGTATATGGGCCAGAAGAATGTGAACGTGGACACCATCTTCCAGAGCCTGGAGGCCTTTGTTCTGGACGAGGACAACTATGTGAACTACTACTGGACGCTGGACGACCTCTACCAGGAGGGCAAGGACGAGTCTAAGTGCTATATAAAGATCACCGGCGTCTCCTTCGGCTATTTCTCCGACGAGATCATCACGGACTTCCCGGTGGACATGCCGACGGACCAGAATTACATCATCATCTATGTGTCCTACCGCTTCCGCCTCAGCGATGACTGGACGGAATACACGGGCGTTTTCAGCCCCGGCGTGGAATACAGCCTCTGGAAGTCCCGGATCCTGGTGCTGCGGGAGGCCCTGACCCAGGAGGGGCAGCTCATCGGCAAGGAGGACCTGCTCAATCCCTATGCCCAGTACCTGGACACCTGGCCCGACGGCATGAACCTGCTGGAGTTCCAGCGGGGGATGATCGGCCCTAAGGGCACCCGGCTGACCACCCTGTTCCCCGGCTGGATGGTGGACGGCCTGCCGGCCCCCATCCTCTATGACCCGGGCCCGGGGCGGTACGTGCTGGAGCCGGGCAAGCGGGTGGAGCTGAGCAGCGACTATCAGGTGGAGTCCAGGGAGTACTGGATGAAGCCGGATATGGAGGTGCTGCCCAGCGGCCAGAGCGAATTCAACGCCAAGTGGGTGGCGCTGCAGACCCTCACCGACTATCTGGGCGCCGACAAGGTAAACGACTATGTAACGCACCTGAAGGTGCCGCAGTTCGTCCAGGCTGTGGACTTCCCCTATTATCCGGGAGTGACGGCGGACTATCTGGACCTGCCGGAGACGGTGCTCTATGTGAATACCGACGGCATTGCCTCCATAGATGAGGACTTCCTGCTCTATGACCGGGGCCTGCAGGTGACCCGGGGCTATACGGTGGCCGAGGGCTATGAGACCTTTGCCGACTGCACCGCCCTGCAGGGCGTGGTGATCGGGGCCAAGGACCGGTTCCTGCTGTCCTCGGGCGCCTTTGACGGCTGCAGCTCTCTGCGCTTTGTGGCCAGCAACGCCGCCAATATCCGCCTGGAGGATCCGGACCTGGAGCTGACGGTCCTGGGCTATAGCAACAGCTTCCTGTTTGCTCCCACGGAATCCCAGGGATATAACCGCAACTGGACCAGCTTCAACGCCGCGGCCGGCATCACCGGCTACCGGCTGGTGGACTGCGGCGGCACCCAGGTGCTGTACGCCACCGATGAGAGCGGCACGCCCTGGCTGGCTCTGCGGGCCGGCAGCCTGGCTTACGGACCTGTAACGCTGCCCACCGGGACGATAGAGATCTTCTCCTGCACCTTTATGGACACCAAGTCCGGAGCGGAGGACGCTGTGCTGACCCTGAACTGGGACCAGCTTACCAGCCTGGGCTGGATCGATGAGATGTCGTTCATGAACTCCGACCTGGGCCGGGACGTGACCCTGCCGGAAAATTTGGCCATCGACTACCGGGCCTTCAAGTCCTGCGGTCAGCTGGAGAATATAGTGATCCCCGGCACCCCGGACCTGGGCCTGTATATAGGCGACGAGGCGCTGTACGGGTGCGTGAATCTGCATACCGTGACCTTTGGCGACTTCCGCCTGAGCTCGGCCATTCAGCCGTCGCTGTTTTCCGGCAGCGGTGTGCGGGAGCTGATATTCACCGGCTACTATATACCGGAGCTGACCAACTTCGGCTACGGCTCGCCGTTTTACTTCGAGTATGACCAGGAGGCGGCAGGCGAGCTGAAGATCACCGTGCCCGCCGGCCGGGAGGAAGAGTATATGCTGGCCTGGCGGTACAACCTGGCGGGCTATCCGGCGGCCGGAGAGCAGACCGGCTTCCAGGTCCTGTGGAGTGAGATCGACCGGGACAACCCGGGCCTGAGCTATCAGGAAAAGATGGACAAGGTGGACGGTATCATCCTGGAGGCCGAAAACCGTATGCGCGTGCTGCTGGGGATGCCCGAAGCCTCTCAGGTCACCCGTCCCTTTACGGTGGTGATCGATGAAAACGACTTCATCACCCTGGTGGCGGCGAGAAACATCGGCAGCCAGACGGCGCTGAGCTCTGACGAGCTGGACCTGCCCCAGAATTGGGCGCTGGACTTCATTGCCTCGGGCGCCTTCCGGGAGAGCCCGGAGCTGCGGCAGGTAACGGTGCCGGAGACCCTGGCGGCGATAGAGCACGATGCCTTTGCGGGCCTAACCTTCCAGGAGGACGACCCCTACGACGTGCTGTATCTGTATATGGCCGACAGCAGCGGTATCTTCGGCCTGAATGTGCGGCAGGAGGGCACGCCCTTCAGCTTCGGCGTGGATGATGAGCGGGTGCAGGTGATCTGCTCCGATGTGATCATGGAGGATGAGGACGCCCTGGCCACCTTTATCCAGTTCTGGACGGCGCCTATGGCGGGCTATTCCGACGCGGAGGCCCTGGAGAACGCCGTGCGGGCCAAGCTTGGTCCCGACGCATCGGATGAGGATGTGCGCGCGGAAATGGAGCGCATCCTGCTTCCGGCGGAAAACCGGGTGCGTCAGGTGCTCTTCTGCGTGGAGCCTACTCAGGAGCTTACATTCCAGTTTACACTGCAGGGTCGGGAGGCTGCCGGAGCCGGGGAGACGGAGGAGGTCTCTCCGGTGGAGGAGCTGTCCGCCCGCAAGGGCAAGGTCGCGGATCTTGCCTATATAGACCGTATAGATGATAAGAAAGAGGAGGAGCTGGCATGATCGTTCAGCAGTCCAAACAAATCGTAGCGGGGATCAGCAAGGCGTTCATCGGTAAGGATGAAATCATTGAGAAGGTGCTTATGACCATTTACGCCGGTGGCCATGTGCTGCTGGAGGATTGCCCCGGCGTGGGCAAGACCACCCTGGCCAGAGCCTTTTCCAAGGTGCTGGGGCTGGAGAACAAGCGTATCCAGTTCACCCCCGACACGCTGCCCTCGGATATCACCGGCTTCACCGCCCTGAACCGGGAGACCAATCAGTTTGAGTACCGGGAGGGCGCGGCCAACTGCCAGCTGCTGCTGGCCGACGAGATCAACCGTACCTCCCCCAAGACCCAGTCGGCTCTGCTGGAGGTGATGCAGGAGCAGACCATCACGGTGGACGGCGTGACCCATGCCCTGCCGTCTCCGTTTATATGCATCGCCACCCAAAACCCGGTGGGCTCCTCCGGCACGCAGCCGCTGCCCCAGTCCCAGCTGGACCGGTTCATGGTGCGCCTGAGCATCGGCTACCCCTCCCTTGCCAACCAGATGAAGATCCTCAATGCCCAGCGCTATCAGGATCCGCTCTCTGCCCTGCAGCCGGTGACCAATGCCCAGAATATCCTGGAGATCCAGGAGTATCTCAGTTCCGTCCGGGCAACGGATGATCTGCTGAGCTATGCCATTCGCCTGTGTGAGGCCACCCGCAGCCACCCCATGGTGGAGATGGGCGTGTCTCCCCGCGGCGTGTCGGCTTTGGTGAAGATGGCCCGGGCCTGCGCGGTCCTGCGGGAGCGCAACTATGCGGTGCCCGAGGATGTGCAGACGGTGTTTGCCGATGTGTGCGCCCACCGTCTGATGCTGCGCTCCCAGGCCCGTGTGGACGGGCTGACCGACCGGGACGTGCTGGCCGAGATCCTTACCCAGGTCCGGCCGGAAGCCGGAGAGGGCCGCTGATGGCCGCCGGAAAACGTCTGCCGGGCTTTTGTGCGTCTCTGGCGGCGCTGCTGGTGCTGCTGTTTTTCTTCAGCGCGACCTATCTGCTGTGGGTGGCGCTGATCCTGACGGTGGCGGTGATCGCCTCGGCTCTGCTGCTGAAGGCGGATGCCCGCAGGCTTCAGCTGGAGATGACCATCTCCGGCGGCCGGGTGGGCCAGCAGGTGTCCCTGCGGCTGCACTCGCGCCTGGCGGGCTCGATCCTGCTGGCTTCGGCCATCGTGGCGGAGCTGGAGGTCAGCAGCGTGCTGCCTGACCGGGTGGAGAAGCTGTGCCTGCAGCTTCCGCTGCAGGCCCTGCGGGACGACTTTGAGACCACGGTGACCGCCCGGCTCAGCGGCGAGACCCGGGTGCGCTGCCTCAACGTGCAGCTTACGGACCCGCTGGGCCTGTTTTTGGCCCGGTGCGCGCCGTGCCGGGAGTGCCGCACGGTGTTTTATCCCCAGCCGGTGGCGCTGCAGCTGACCTTTTCCGAGGACGCGCTCAGCGCCGGCACCACGGAGGAGATGGTCCGCCGCCACCGGGGAAATGACCCCAGCGAGACCTTTGACGTGCGGGACTATGTGCCCGGCGACGATGTGCGCTCCATCCACTGGAAGCTCTCCGGCAAGATGGACACGCTGATCGTCCGCCAGGCCAGCGACCCCGCCCACTATGACACGGTGCTGCTGCCGGATCTGGGCATTGCCCATCGGGACAGCACCTGCCCCACCGATGCGGAGTTTAACAGCGCCGTGGCAGTGACCATGGCTCTGTGCGAAAACGAGCCGGAGAGAAACCGGGTCTACCTGAATGTGAGC
The DNA here is from genome assembly GCA_934635515.1 of uncultured Oscillospiraceae bacterium. Next base: position 312 of record CAKTZK010000002.1, on the reverse strand, counting down.
GGAGGCTCCCGGGCGTACCTGTACGCCCCCTCCTCCGTGGAGATCGTCAGCGGCACCCAGACCAAGGACGTAAAGGATACCCGCATGGTGCCCCAGGGCCTGCTGGGCGCGCGGATCTATACCGTAACGGAGCTGTCTTCGGCCTATCCGGCGGAGCTGACGGTACGGGCCTCCTGGGTGGCGTCGCTGCTGGAGAAGTTTCTGTTCGGCGGCCAGGAGCTGCAGCCCCATGAGCTGCGCACCATCTACGCGCTGCTGGAAAAGGTGGAGTCCGGCGGTAAAAACAACCTGTCCGCTCGGCTGAAGCGGCGC
>CAKTZK010000001.1 GCA_934635515.1 uncultured Oscillospiraceae bacterium | reverse complement strand
ACCTCGAGGCCGGCGATCTTGCCGGCGTCCTTGGTGGCCTGACGCTGGGCATCGTTGAAGTAGGCGGGGACGGTGATAACCGCCTCGGTGACGGGCTGGCCCAGATAGGCCTCGGCATCACCCTTCAGCTTCTGCAGGATCATGGCGCTGATCTCCTGGGGGGTGTAGGCCTTGCCGTCGATGTTTACCTTGTGGTCGGAGCCCATCTCACGCTTGATGGAGGAGATGGTGCGGTCGGGGTTGGTGATGGCCTGGCGCTTTGCCACCTGACCCACCATACGCTCGCCGGTCTTGGAAAATGCCACCACAGAGGGGGTGGTGCGGTTGCCCTCGGCGTTGGCGATGACAACTGCTTCGCCGCCTTCCATAACGGCTACGCAGGAATTGGTTGTACCCAAATCAATACCGATAACTTTAGACATAATAATTGCCTCCTAAATCTATAAACAATTTTTGATTACTTTTATAACGGGACTGCGCCCGGAACATACCTATTTTAATTGGCCACCTTCACCATGGCGAAGCGGACCACTCTGTCGCCCATCTGATAGCCCTTGCGGAACACCTCCGCCACCGTGTTCTCGGTGAGGTTTTCATCGTCGATGTGCATGACGGCGTTGTGCTTTTCCGGGTCAAAGGGTTGGCCCAGGGCCTCAATCTCGGTGACGCCCAGCTTCTCCAGCACGGCGGCGAACTGCTTGCAGATCATCTCCACGCCCTGGCGATGGGGATCGCCCTCCTCGAACTGGCTTACGGCCCGGTCCAGGTTATCCGCCACATCCAGGAAGGGCTTCACGGTGTCCAGCTTGGCATCGGAATAGATGCTCTCCTTCTCCTTGGCGGTGCGCTTACGATAGTTGTCGTACTCAGCGGCCAGACGAAGATATTTATCGTTGCCGTCGCTGAGGAGCTTTGCCAGACTCTCGAACTGCTCCATCTGCTCCCGGCTGACGGTGAAGGTCTCCTCCACCTCCGGCACCTCCGGCGTTTCCTCTGCCGGGGTCTCCTGCGCAGTCTCCGGGGCGGTCTGCTCCGGCTGCTCCATATCCTTTTTCTTTTTTTCACTCATTTTTTATTCTCCTCTCCCGGGGGTAGCTCCCGGGGCTTTTCAAACATACGGCTGAGGCTCTCGGCAAAGTAGCTGAGCCGGGCCGCCACAGTGGCATAGTCCATGCGGGTGGGGCCTACCACCCCCACAAGGCCCCGCATATTCTCGCCTATATCATAGCTGGCAATGACCACACTGCTGTCCTTCAGGGCATCGTTTACATTCTCCGGGCCGATGAGGATCTGCATAGGGGCCCCGCCCACGGGAACAGGCAGGTCCTCCTTGCTGTCGGAAATAAAGCTCATAAGCTCGTGGGCCTTGTCGGCATCCCGATACTCTGGGAACTTCAAAATCTGGCTGGCGCCGCCGGTAAACACCTGCTGGGTCTGGGCCTGGGTGAGCAGCTCTCCGGCGTAGTCCACCACTTGGTTGAGCAGCAGGAACCACTGGCCCTCCACCTGATCGCTGAGGCTCATCAGGTGTCCGTTCATCTCCGAGGCGGAGATGCCGGTGAAGTGGGTGTTGAGCAGGTGGCTGATTTGGCGCAGATGCTCCTCCTCCACCAATAATTGCAGGTGCATGAGCTGGCTCTTGACCCGGCTGTCGGACAGCATCACCACGGCAATAAAGCTATCGCTGCTGACGGCAATAAGCTCGAAGCGCCGGACCGTGACGGCCTGCTTATGATCGGCCACGGCATAGGCCGGGTAGCCCACCAGAGTGGAAGCCATCTGCCCCGCCCGGGCCACCACCTGATCGATCTGCTGCATCCGGCCGCCCAGAGCGGAGGTGATCTTCTCGGCCTCCTCGCTTGTGACGGTCTTGTGCTCCATGAGCTCGTTGACATACAGCCGGTAGCCCTTGGCCGACGGGATACGCCCGGCGGAGGTGTGGGGCTGCTCCAAATAGCCCATCTCCTCCAGGTCCGCCAGCTCGTTGCGCACGGTGGCGGAGCTGATCTTGCCGGGCATCCGCTCCACAACGGTCTTGGAGCCGATGGGCTCGGCAGACTGGATGTAGCCCTCGGTGACGATCTTCAGTATTTGCTTTTTTCGATCTGTCATTTCCATAGCTTTCTCCGTTTTTAGCACTCTATTCTCTCGAGTGCTAAACGCAGTTTACCACCTGTTTCCGCAGATGTCAAGGGGCGGCATTGTTAAACTATTGTGAACAAGAGAGAAATTGGGGGGAGCGGAAAGATGGGGGCGGGCGGGGCAGAGCCCCGCCCCTACGCAGCGTTTGCCGATAGAACTCCGTAGGGGCCGATGCCCACATCGGCCCCTACGAGGTGGTTCATTGGGGCAATCCTTTCGGCGGCAAGTGGAAAGGCCGCCCAATGGGCGGCCTTTGGGATCAGATTTTCACCAGGGAATACGTCCCTCCGGCAGCTGCACCGGGAGCTTTCCCTGTTTTTGCAGCACCGGCAGCAGCGCCTGAAACAAAAAGCCCAGGAGAAGAATCTGCAGGGGCAGGTACAGGGCGTTTTTCACGGCGCTGGTAGTCATATAATACAGATACCCCTTGCTGTAGAGGATGGCGCTCCAAAGAGAGCCCAGCAGAACGTTTTGCACATTGGTAATGAGCTTAGCCAGGATGATCCGCCGCCAGGTGATGTGTGCCCGGTAGAAAAACAGCGCATAGATCAGGCAGCCCAGGATAGTGGTGAGCATATAGCCGGGAAAATACGGATAGCCACCGGAGGATAGAAAAAAGCTAAGGGTATCCTCCGCCGCCCCGAAGAGAATGACCATCACCGGCCCGCAGACCAGGGCGCACAGAGCCCGGGCCAGGAAGGTAACGCTGAGGGAGAGATTCTCCCCCAGGGGTATCTTGCAGTGGCTGAGGACGATGCACGCGGCGATCATCAGCGCAGAAAACACCAGGGCGCGATAGCTTCTCAGCTCCCGGGCCGCCGCTTTCCAATAGGCTGCAGAAAATGGGCTTTTAAAAATGGGCATAAAAATACCTCCTCTGTTTTCATCGGCAGTCCGGGGTTTTGCCGGAACAGCCGCACAGAGGAGCAGGGCGGCACAAGGCCGCCGGGCAGGACGCTATGCGGCAGCGGGATGCGGAAAACGCACTGCAGGCGGCACGCCGCCATTTCGTCCGCCGGACAACTCCCCGTCCCGGCGGCACTGAACACACATTTTCCTACTCTGCCAGATGTTTCTGGAAACAGTATACGCCTTTTAGCCGAGATTTGCAAGGAGTGCAGCACAAGAAAAACGGCCGCCCGGGCTTTCCGGACGACCGTTTTCATGATTTGCTTATTCAGCCTTGGGAGCTTCCGCAGCCTTGGCAGCCTCAGCGGCGGCCTTAGCGGCAGCGGCCTTCTTCTCGGCGGCAGCCTTCTGCGCGGCCTTGAACTTCTCCTTCTCCTCGGGGGTGGGGATGGGCTCAATGGCGTTGCGGGGGCAGGCCTTGGCGCACATGGTGCAGTTCTTACACTTGGAGTAGTCGATGACGGCCACATTGTTCACAACGTGGATGGCATCGAACTTGCAGGTGCGCTCGCACATGCCGCAGGCGATGCAGGAATTGGCGCAGACCTTGGTGACGGTGGGACCCTTGTCCTTATTGGAGCAGTTGACAAACACCTTCTGCTTATAGGGGACCTCCACGATCAGGTGGTGGGGGCAGGCCTCACGGCAAGCGCCGCAGTTGGTGCACTTTTCCTTGTCCACCACGGCCACGCCGTCCACCACATGGATGGCGTCGAACTTACAGGCAGCGGCGCAGGAGCCGAAGCCGAAGCAGCCGTAACGGCAGGCCTTGGAGTTGCCGCCGCAGACCTTGGTAGCGGCCAGGCAGTCGGTGACGCCGCGATACTCAAAGTTATCCTTGGCGTTGCAGCCGCCATTGCAGAGCACATGGGCGACCATCTTGTCGCCGGAGGGAGCCTCCATGCCCATGATGGCAGCGATCTTGGCAGCGCCCTCGGGACCTGCGGGAGCGCAGGCGGTGACGGGGGCCTTGCCGGCCAGAATGGCCTCGGCGCAGCCGCCGCAGCCGGGATAGCCGCAGCCGCCGCAGTTGGCGCCGGCCAGGGCTGCCTGGATCTCGGGCAGGCGGGGGTCGACCTCTACTTCAAAGACCTTTGCGGCCACGGCCAGGATCAGACCGAACACGATTGCAAGTACACCTAAAACGATGACTGCATACAAAATATTCATATTCTCTTTTCCTCCTTACCAGACCTTCAGGCCGCTGAAGCCCATGAACGCCAGGGCGATCAGGCCGGCAGTGACCAGAGCAATGGGGAAACCATCGAAGGCCTTGGGGTTCTCACTGGAGACCTCCAGCTGCTCACGGATGGCCGCGAACAGGAAGATGGCCAGCAGGAAACCCAGACCACCGGTGATACCATAGATAACGGAGCCGATGAAGTTGTAGTCGTTCTGCACGTTCAGCAGAGCAACGCCCAGCACGGCGCAGTTGGTGGTGATCAGGGGCAGATACACGCCCAGAGCGGTATACAGGGTGGGAATGTTCTTCTTCAGGAACATTTCCACGAACTGCACCAGGGCGGCGATGACCAGGATGAAGGCCACGGTCTGCATATAGCCCAGATCCATGGCCACCAGGATCTTGTTGACGCCGAAGCAGACGGCGGAGGCCAGGCCCATGACAAAGGTCACGGCGGCGCCCATGCCCACGGCGGTGTCGATCTTCTTGGACACACCCAGGAAGGGGCAGATACCCAGGAACTGGGAGAAGATAAAGTTATTGGTGAGAATAGCGCCAAGGGAGATGGCGAGCAAAGTCGTAATACTCATAACTTACTTACCCTCCTTTTTCTTAGCACTCTTGGCCAGGGCCCACTGCATCAGAGCAATGAGGCAGCCCAGGGTCAGGAAGCCGCCCACAGGCAGCGTGAGAACTTTGATGCCGAACTCCTCGGGGATGATGGTGATGCCGGGAGCGCTGCCCAGTCCGCCGCCGCCCAAGAGGCCGCCGCCGAACTTGCCGCTGCCCAGGAACTCACGGACAACGCACATAACGATCAGCACCAGAGTATAGCCGATGCCCTGGCAGATGCCGTCCACTGCGGAGGCACCGATGCCGTTCTTGGAGGCAAAGCCCTCGGCACGGCCCAGGATGATGCAGTTCACCACGATCAGGGGGATGAACACGCCCAGGGAGTTGGACAGAGCGGGCACGAACGCCTTCAGCAGCAGATCGACGCAGGTAACGAAACCGGCGATGACCACGATGTAGCAGGCGATACGCACTTCGTTGGGAATGATCTTACGCAGCAGGGAAATGAAAATGTTGGACAGGGTCAGGATGATCAGCACGCTGACGCCCATGCCCAGGCCGTTGAAGAACGAGGTGGTAATGGCCATGGTGGAGCACATACCAAGCACCTGGACCAGAACGGGGTTCTGCGTAATGAGACCCTCTTTGAGTTGCTTACCGAAATTCATAATTCAGCTCCTCCTTTCTTAGCCCAAGAGGTCGGCAACAGCCAGGGCCGCGTTGGCGCCCATGGTGATGCCCTTGGTGGAAACGGTGGCGCCGGAGATGGCGGTGATGTTGCTGCCAACTACCAGGGAGCCTGCGCCGCTGAGACCCACAAACTGATCCAGAACGGGCACGCCGGCGGAGTTGGGCTCATTGCCCACCACCTTGGTGCCGATGCCGGAGGTCTCGGAGTGGCTGACCACGGAGATGCCGGTGATGGCCTTATTGGCATCCACGCCCACCATCATCACGATGGTGCCCTGAGAGCCGGAGGCGGATACCTTCATCACATACCCGGCCTCTGCGCCGCCGTTGGTCACGGGGTACAGCTCCAGGATCTTGCCGCTCTGGGTGGCGGCGGCGGCGACCATTTCGTCGGTCACTTCCATCTTGTCGCCGAACTCGCTGCCCTCGGGGGCAACGGCGCTCATGGCGATGCGGGTGTTCTCGGCGTCGATGGCGGCAATCTTATCCTCGGTGATGTTGTTGACAACGCCCAGCAGAGCGGCAACCACCAGGGAGATGACCGTAAGGGTACCGGCGACCTTGAGAATAAACTTACCGGAGATCTTCATTACTTCGCCGCCTCCTTCTTTTCTTTCTTCAGCGCACCGTAGATGGTGGGCCGGACATACTTATCCAGCAGCCAGGTGGTGCAGTTCATGATCATGATGGAGTAGCAAACGCCCTCGGGATAGGAGCCGAAGCGGCGGATGAACACCGTGATGAGGCCGCAGCCGATGCCGAAGATGACCTGGCCCAGCTTGGTGACGGGAGAGGTAGCATAGTCGGTGGCCATGAAGATGGCGCCCAGCATCAGGCCGCCGCCGAACACGTTGTAAGCCATGTACTCCACGCCGCTGACGCCGGCAGGAGCAGAGATGAGGCAGATGATAGCCACAGTAGCGATGTAGCACACGGGGGTCTGCCAGGAGATGACCTTGCGCAGCACCAGATAGATGCCGCCCAGCAGGAGCATCAGCGCAGAGACCTCACCCAGGGAGCCGCCGATGCGGCCGATGAACATGTCGCCCAGGGTGTAAGTATTGGTGAGGGTCTCCCAACCGGCCGCGTCCACGCCCTTCATCATAGCCAGGGGGGTAGCGGCGGTAACGATGTCGGCATTGCTGCCAACCACCACAGCCTTCTCACCCACCTTGACCCAGGTGGTCATAGCGGTGGCATAGCTGGCCAGCAGAATAGCACGGCCTGCCAGAGCGGGGTTGAGGAAGTTGCAGCCGATGCCGCCGTAGAGCTGCTTGACCAGCACGATGGAGAAGAACGCGCCGATGATGAGCATCCAGTAGGGGGTCTGCACGGGGCAGACAAAGGCCAGCAGGATACCGGTGACCACAGCGGAGAGATCGCCGATAGAGCTGGACTTCTTCATCAGCTTACGGTACAGCCACTCCCAGAACACACAGGCCACTACGGACACCAGCGTGGCCGTAAGCGCGCGCCAGCCGAACACATAGATGCCCATAATGAGCGCGGGCATGAGCGCGATGATCACATCCAGCATGATGGAGCGGGTATCCTCATTGCTGCGGATATGGGGGGAGGAGGATGCGATGAGCTTCAAGCTTTTATAATCCGTCATTGCTTACGCCTCCTTCTTCTCTTCGGCTGCCTTCTTCTCGGCCTCAGCCTTAGCCTTGGCAGCCATTCTTGCGTTATTGACCTTCTGCTTGCCCATGCGGAACATGTGGGTCAGGGGCAGACGGGCGGGGCAGGTGTAGGCGCAGGCGCCGCACTCGATGCAGTCCATGCCGTGGTAGAAATTCTGCCAGGTATCCACATCGCCCTTCTGCAGGTACTTATACATGAACACGGGCTCCAGGCGCATGGGGCACACGCCCACGCACTTGCCGCAGCGGATGCACTGGGGCTCGGCCACATACTTCTCCTCGTCGCCGGCAAAGGCCAGCATAGCGCCGGTGCCCTTACCCACGGTGACATCCACATCATACTGCGCCAGACCCATCATGGGGCCGCCCATGATCAGCTTGTAGGTGTCCTCCCGCAGGCCGCCGCAGGCGTCGAACAGGTCGGTGATGGGGGTGCCGATGGGGCACTCGATGTTCTTGGGCTCGATAACGCCGGAGCCGGAGACGGTGACGATCTTGCTCACCACGGGCATACCGGTGTAAACAGCCTTGTAGATGGAGCAGGTGGTGTTCAGGTTGAAAATGCAGCAGCCGGCGTCAGCGGGGAGCTTGCCGGAGGGGACCTGCCGGCCGGAGATGGCCTGGCAGAGCTGCTTTTCAGCGCCCTGGGGGTAACGGGTGTGCAGCACCTCCACCACCACGGGAGCCTTCAGCTCGGCGATGGTCTTGTTCAGCACGTCCGCAGCGTTCTGCTTGTTGGCCTCGATACCGATGTAGACCTTGTCCACGCCGAAGCACTTGGCCAGGAGGGTAGCGCCCTTGATGACCTGCTCAGGCCGCTCCAGCATGGTGCGGTGGTCGCCGGTGATGTAGGGCTCGCATTCGGCAGCGTTAATGAGGACATAGTCCACCTTGCCCAGGCCGGAGCTGATCTTCACATGGGTGGGGAAGGTCGCGCCGCCCTGGCCGACGATGCCGGCGTTCTTGACGATCTCGACAAGCTGCTCGGGAGTCAGGCTGTCGGGATCGGCTACGGGATGAATGTCAGGACACACGGTGTTCTGCTTGTCGTTTTCAATGACCACGCTCATCATGGTGCCGCCCATAGAGAAAGGACGGGGTTCCACGGCCTTTACAGTGCCGGAAACGCTGGCATGAATGGGTGCGGAAACGAAACCGCCGGGCTCGCCGATCAGCTGGCCCACAGTCACCTTGTCGCCCACGGAGACCACGGGCTTGCAAGGCGCACCGATGTGCATAGACATGGGGATGACCACCTCAGCCGGGGCTGCCAGCTGCTCGATGGCCTTTTCATTGGTCGCGGCTTTCATATCATTGGGATGAACGCCGCCAAAGAAAGCTTGTGCCATTGTCTTTCACCTCATCTTACTTCAGGGCGGCCCGATGCCACCCCATACTGAAGATAATATTACAACAAAATAGGCCCTTTGTCCACCCCCATCCTGTGGGATTTGCTGTAAATTTTGTCAATCTTGCCATTATGATCCCGCAAAATCCCGCCGCAGACGCCTATTTTGTCCGGAATCGCCACTCCGCCCTTGTGTTTTTCACAGTTCTATGCTACCATAAAATATACATTATTATAATGAAAGGCGTTACTTCTATGCTGAACCGTATTGAACTGAAGCAAACTGCAAAAGCCATCACCAAGTCCGCTCAGGTCTCGGCCTACCTGATGGCGCTGATCTATCTGCTGATCCAGGCGGCGCTGTCCCTGGCTTCGGACTACGCCGGGGCCAACGAGGGCGTCTGGGTGCAGGTGGGAGATCTCCAGTATTACATGCAAAACTCTCTTCTTTTCCATCACCCCTCCTTCCCCACGCCGGTGGTGCTGTTTGTGTCCGTTTTTGTGTGGCTGCTGGGGTGCGTGCTGAGCGCCGGGTGGATCCTCTATCACCAGGGTGTGCGCCGGGGCGAAAAAATGCCCTACTCCTCCCTGTTTGACGGATTCGGCTTCGCGGGGAAGATCATTTTGCTGAATGTGCTGATGGTGGTGTTCGTATTCCTGTGGACCTGCCTGTTCATCGTGCCGGGCATCATCGCCGCTTACCGCTACCGCTTCGCCGTGTATAACCTGTGCGAAAATCCGGAGCTGGGCGCGATGGAGGCACTGGCCATGAGCAAGGCGCAGACCAAGGGCCACAAGCTGGACCTGTTCGTGCTGGACCTTACGTTTTTGGGCTGGGCCCTCCTGTGCGTGCTGACGGCGGGCATCCTGACTATATGGGTCTCCCCCTATGTGCAGCAGACGAACCTGGGCTACTTTGAGGCCATCAAGGCAGAAAAAGGCATCGGCTATATGCCCGGTGACGGTCCCGCGGAGGACGACACCTTCCATCCCGACGACAGATTCTGAGCTGCCAAAACCCTTTGATTTTTCATAAAAATCCCACGGAGGTGTGACTATGGACCGCATCAGCAAGGAAAACTATTACCTGGATATTGCCCAGACCGTTCTGGAGCGGGCTACCTGCCTGCGGCGCATTTACGGCGCCATTATCGTGAAAAATGATGAGATCATCTCCACCGGCTACAACGGTGCCCCCCGGGGCCGGCGCAACTGCGTGGACATGGGCTACTGCACCAGAGAGGCCCTGCGGGTGCCCCGGGGGGAGCGGTACGAGCTGTGCCGCAGCGTTCACGCCGAGGCCAACGCCATCATCTCCGCCTCCCGGCGGGACATGGTGGGCGGCACGCTGTATCTGGTGGGGAAAAACGCCCAGACCGGGGAAATTCTGGGCGACGCCACCAGCTGCGCCATGTGCCGGCGGATGGTCATCAACGCGGGCATCGCCCGGGTGGTGATTCGCAAGACCCCCACGGAGTTTGAGATCGTGGACGTGGCGGACTGGATCGCAGGCGACGATCTGCCGTTTGTGGAGAATATCGGAGGATAAAAAACTGGTGAAAAGGATTACAGTCTGCTGCGCGCATAATTTTTGCGCGGGGCGCAAAAATTCCACACTTGCAGCCTGAGAGGTATTTTCCCCCACGCGCATGTCGCGGTGAAAAATGATTTTAATTTTTTGCCGCCTGCGGGCGGCAAACTCTGCGAAGCTTTTTTGAGAGCGTTTCCCCGGAGAGTCGGGGCATATAAATTTAATATAAGGAGTCTGGTAAGAATGTTGAACGAAAGGAAAACGGAAGCCTACTGCGCCATCCTGGCGGAGGAGCTTCGTCTGGCCACCGGGTGTACAGAGCCCATCGCCGTTGCGTATTGTGCTGCAAAGCTGCGCGAGGTGCTGGGCGGTAAACCGGAAAAAGTGCTGGCGGAGATCAGCGGAAATATTTTGAAGAACGTAAAGTCCGTGGTGGTGCCCAACACCGGCGGGCGGCGGGGCATCGAGGCCGCCATCGCCGTGGGCATTGTGGCCGGGGACCCGGAGGCAGAGCTGCAGGTGCTGGCTAAGGTCACGGAGGAGGACACGGAGCACATCCAGGGCTATCTGGACAGCACAGACATCACCGTCACCTGCCCGGAGACGCCCTGCATGCTGGACATCCGGCTCACAGGCTGGCTGGGCGGGCACAAGGCCGTGACAAGGGTAGCCAACAACCACACCAACCTGGTCTATATTGAAAAGGACGGCCAGGTGCTGCTGGAAAAGCCCGAGAGTGCCTCCGCCGAGGCCAATCTCCAGGACAAGAGCGTTCTGAACGTGAAAGACATTCTTACCTTTATTGAAACCGTACCCATAGAGCGCATACGCCCCCATATCAGCCGGCAGCTCCAGTGCAACAGCGCCATCGCCGCCGAAGGACTGCAGGGCGACTGGGGCGCCAACATCGGCTCCACCCTTCTCTCCACCGGCAGCAACATTGAGACGGAGGCCCGGGCCTGGGCAGCGGCGGGGTCCGATGCACGGATGAACGGGTGCGAGATGCCGGTGGTCATCTGCTCCGGCAGCGGCAACCAGGGCATCACTGCTTCGGTGCCTGTGTGGCGGTACGGCCTGTTTCTGGGCGCGGATGAGGAGCAGATCCTCCGGGCCGTGGCCCTGTCCGACCTCATTACCATCCACCAGAAAACCGGCATCGGCCGCCTGAGCGCCTACTGCGGCGCGGTGTCCGCCGGAGTGGGAGCGGGCTGCGGCATCGCCTGGCTCCGGGGCGCGGACTACGACGGCATCAGCCACACGATATGCAACGCCGTGGCCATGATCTCCGGGTGTATATGCGACGGGGCCAAGGCCAGCTGCGCCAGCAAGATTGCCATGGCCATCGGCACGGGTATCCTGGGGTACAACATGTACCTGGGCGGCAACAATTTCCGTCCTGGCGACGGCATCGAGGGCGCGGACGTGGAGGAGACCATCCGCAACGTGGGCATCCTGGCCTCCAAGGGGATGCACGAGACGGACCGGGTGATCCTCAATATCATGACCGGCCGGTAAACGCAAAGCAAAGCCCGGCAGGCACGGCTTAAAGCCGTGCCTGCCGAGCTTTTTATTATAGCGTCAGGATACCATCGATTAACAAGGGCAAACACGCCTGCCAGCGATAGTATCAGTCCAGGCGCACGGCGGTGCCGCTGGCGGTGACCATGAGCATGCCGTTGTCGGCGCCCAGCACCTCGTAGTCGATGTCCACACCCACTACGGCGTCAGCCCCCAGCTGGGCCGCCCGCTGCTCCATTTCTGCCAAAGCCTGCTGGCGGGCGTTGATCAGCTCGTCCTCGTAGGTGCCGGAGCGGCCCCCGAAAAAATTGCTGAGCCCGGCCACGAAATCCTTCACAAAGTTCACGCCGGCAATGACCTCGCCGAAAACAACGCCGCTGTATTCCGTGATGCGGCGGCCCTCCACAGAGGGAGTAGTGGTCACGATCATAGTCTTCCTCCTTATTATTTATACTCCGGGGCGTCGGGGGTATGGCGGTACAGAAGGGGCCGGCCTTCGGCGTCTACCAGCACCGTCAAGCCGCCGGAGCTGCCGCTGGCGTGATAGAGGTACTGCACGCCCGTCTGGGTGTCCACCCAAACCTCCGAGCTGGTGATGATCCCGCTTTCCTCCAGCACCTTTACAAAGCGACCGGTTTCCTTTTTAGCCATATGCTTTACGCCTCCGGCTTATCGTCGGTCAGGATGGCCTTGGCGCTGGCGGCGAGACCCGCCAGGCCCTGAATTTCGCTGGGGATAATGAGCTTGGTGGCCTTGCCGTCGGCCACCTTCTCCAGAGCCTCCAGGGCCTTGAGTTTGATGACCTGGTCATTGGGAGCGGCCTCGTTGAGCAGCTTCAGCGAGTCGGCCATGGCCTGCTGCACCTTCAAAATGGCCGTGGCCTCGCCCTCGGCCTGCATGATACGGGCCTGCTTCTGGGCATCCGCCTTCAGGATGGCGGACTGCTTCTCACCCTCGGCCACCAGGATCTTGCTGGCCTTCTCACCCTCGGCCTGGAGAATGGACTCCCGGCGCTCACGCTCAGCCTTCATCTGCTTTTCCATGGCGTTCTGAATTTCCCGGGGCGGGAGGATGTTCTTCAGCTCCACCCGGTTGACCTTGATGCCCCAGGGGTCCGTGGCCTCGTCCAGAATGGAGCGCATTTTGGCGTTGATGGTGTCGCGGCTGGTGAGGCTCTGGTCCAGCTCCAGCTCACCGATGATATTACGCAGGGTGGTGGCGGTGAGATTCTCAATGGCGCTCATGGGATACTCCACGCCATAGGTGTAGAGCTTGGGGTCGGTGATCTGAAAATAGATGACGGTGTCGATCTGCATGGTGACATTGTCCTTGGTGATCACGGGCTGGGGATCGAAATCCGCCACCTGCTCCTTCAGGCTCACCTTTTTCACCACGCGCTCAATGAAGGGCACCTTCAGGTGCAGGCCCACGCCCCACACGGCGTGGAATGCGCCCAGGCGCTCCACCACATAGGCCTTGGACTGCTGGACGATCTGAATATTGCTGACGATAAGGATCAGAATCAGCACCACCAGGATCGCCAAAGCAACGGTTCCGATATTGATGTCTCCGAACATGTTTTTTCCTCCCTGTTCAATAATATAAAATGTTGTTTATTATAGCCGCTCCACGAACAGCTTTACGCCCTCCATACGAACGGTGCGCACCAGGGTGCCCTCCGGCAGCGTTTCGCCGGATTCGCTGCGGGCCGACCAGGTCTTGCCATCCACATACACCGCGCCGGAGGGAACGGTGTTGTCAATGGCTTCCGTGACCCGGGCCTCCCTGCCCAGCACCGCATCGGCATTGGTGGGGACGATGTTCTTGCCCATCATTTTGCGCACCAGGGGACGGGTGGCTATGAGCGCTGCAATGGACACGATGAAAAACAGCAGCACCTGCAGCCATATAGGGGCCTCGCAGATGGCGGCGATGAGCCCCGCTGCACTGCCCAGCACGAACCAGATGGACACCAGCCCCACCGTAACGGCCTCCACCACGCCGAAAACGACCATAGCGGCGATCCATACGATCATGGCCATATCCTCTTTTCCTCCTTTCAGACACAGGCCCAGCACACCGGCCAGCATCGCCACGCCCAGCAATATGCCGCCGCAGAGCCACTTGTTGCCGGGAGAAAGATTGCTGACAAAGGTGGAAAACGCCGCCTTTAGGGTGCTGCGGGGCGCACTTTCCCGGGAAATGGGCTCGTTTTCCCCCTGCTCAAACAGGTCGTTCAGGGTTACATCGTAACGCTGACAGATGTAGAGCAGCTTCTCCACCTCGGGATAGCCCTTGCCGCTTTCCCACTTGCTCACCGCCTGGCGCGAGACCCGAAGCTCCTCGGCAAACTGTTCCTGGGTCAGGCCCACCCGGCGGCGCAAAAGCTGCAGTTGTTCTCCAAATGCCATATCCTTCCTCCCTCTGTGTGGCTTTATCGTAGCAAAAGAGCGGCGCGCTGTCTATCAACCTGGAGTTTCTTTTAAAAAATCTCCACGCAACCTGAATTTGCATACCTGTTTGCCCCTATTATACAGGATTGCGGCCCCGAACACCACTGTTTTTTCTTGCACTTTTGAGATTTCTATTTTATACTGAAAGCAGGAATAAACAAGCGAGGTACGGCTGCATGGCAACTTATATGATCCCCTGTCTGCTGGGGCTGGAAAAATTGGTGGGTGACGAGGTAAAACGGCTGGGCCTTAAAAATGTCCGGGTGGAGAACGGGCGTATTTTCTGCGACGGCACTTTGGACGACTGCGCGAGGCTCAACATAAACCTCCGCTGCGGCGCGAGAGTGCTGCTGGTGCTGGGGGAATTCCCGGCCCGGAGCTTTGAGGAACTTTTCCAGGGGGTGAAGGCTATCGCCTGGGAGGATTATATCCCCCGGGACGGCGCCTTCCCGGTGAAGGGCTACTCCATCACCAGCCAGCTCCACTCCGCCCCGGCCTGCCAGTCCATTGTGAAAAAGGCCATGGTGGAGCGGCTGAAAAGCCGCTACGGCCTGGAGCAGTTCCCGGAGACCGGGGCGAAGTACCAGGTGCGCTTCTCCATTTTCAAGGACCAGGTGGTCATCGGGCTGGACGGCTCCGGCGAGGGGCTTTATAAGCGGGGCTACCGGGCCGTGGGCGTGGAAGCTCCCCTGCGGGAGACCCTGGCGGCGGCCATGGTGCTGCTGTCCCGCTACCGGGGCCGGGACCCGTTTTGCGACCCCTTCTGCGGCAGCGGGACCATCCCCATTGAGGCGGCCCTCATCGCCAAAAACCGGGCCCCGGGCCTGGACCGCAGCTTTGACGCGCAGAAGTGGGCATTTTTGCCGCAGTCTGCCTGGCTGGATGCGGCGGAGGAGGCCATGGACAAGGAATTCCACGGCACCTATGACATCTGGGGCGGGGACATCGACCCCCGGGCCATCGAAATTGCCCGCAGCAACGCTGCAAAGGCCGGCGTGGAGGACTGCATCCGCTTTGAGGTGGCGGACATGAAGAATTTCCGCCGGGACAGCCAATACGGCCAGCTGGTGACCAATCCCCCCTACGGGGAGCGGCTCATGGACCGGGCGGAGGCGGAGGAGCTGTACCGGGCGCTTGGCCGGGTGTGGAAGCAGCTGCCTGCCGGCTGGCGGACCCTGGTGCTCAGCAGCCATACGGAGTTTGAGCGTACCTTCGGACTCCCGGCGGACAAGAAGCGCAAGCTGTATAACGGAATGCTCAAGTGCGACCTGTTTATGTACGGGAACGTGTGAGGAGACAAGCCCTGCGCCGCCCCTACGGAGGCGTATCAGGATCGCATAGGGGAGCCTTTGGACCGGCCTGCGGTGAATTTGTTTTCACTTTGTACACAATTTCTGCCCCGTGCCTGCTATAATGGCCTTTATGTTCTTATTCTTTTCCATATCTGGAGGGTCTTATGAAACATATTTTTATTATCAATCCTACGGCGGGGAAGTCTGACAGCCGCCAGCGCATTTATGACATGGCGGATTCTCTGCGCACCCGGCACGACCTGGATGTGCAGTGCATTCTCACCAAGCGTCAGGGCCACGCGACCGAGCTGGCCAAAAAGCTCTGCCAGACCGGCGAGGAGCTGCGCTTTTACGCCTGCGGCGGCGACGGCACCGTAAACGAGGTGGCCAACGGCATCATCGGCTACGATAACGCCGCTATGAGCGTCATCCCCATCGGCACCGGCAACGACTTCCTCAAGAACTTCGGCAGCGATATGGAGAAGTTCCGGGACGCGGAGAATCTGTGGGACGGGCCGCAGTTCCCCATGGATGCCATCCAGGTCAATGACCGGATCGCCATGACCATCGCCTGCTCCGGCATTGACGCAAGGGTGGCCAAGGATGTCCACAAGTTCAGCGAAAGCCCCATTCTGGACGGCAAGAGCAGCTACATCGTGTCTCTGGCGGTGAACTTCCTCTTTAAGGGTATCGGCACCCACTGGACCGTGACGCTGGACGGTGTTTCCGTGGAGAAGGACTACGCCGTGGTGGCCGTGTGCAACGGGCGCTATTACGGCGGCGGCTTCATGCCTGTGGCGGAGGCCCGGATGGACGACGGCGTGCTGAACACCCTGGTGGTGGACAAGGTGAGCCGCAGCACCTTCCTGAAATTTGTGGGCCCCTACTCCAAGGGCGAGTACCACCGCTTCCCCCACCTGGCGCACTGCTCCACCGCCAAGGACATCGTCATCGACTCGGAGAAAAAGGACATTATCACCTGCCTGGACGGCGAGTGCATCACCACCGATCATGTCCACATCCGCCTGGCGGATCAGAAGCTGAACTTCTTCGGCCCCGACGGCTGCTCCTGCAACGCTACCGCCCGGGAGACCGCGCCCACCGCGGAGCAAATGTGAATTTTTTGTAATTTTCCAAAATACCCCTTGAAAAACAATGTAAATGTGGTATTATAATCAGCGTTAGCACTCCTGCGGTTTGAGTGCTAACGCTGAACTTGTTTTAGATTTAAGGATATAAGGAGGAAAACAACCATGAAACTGACACCGCTTTCTGACCGTGTTGTTCTGAAAATGACCGAGGCGGAGGAGACCACCAAGGGCGGCATCATCCTCACTGGCTCTGCCAAGGAGAAGCCCTCTGTGGCGGAAGTGATCGCCGTGGGCCCCGGCGGTATGGTGGACGGCAACCCCGTGACCATGACCGTGAAGCCCGGTGACAAGGTCATTACCGATAAATACGCCGGCACCAAGATCACCCTGGAGGATGTGGAGTACATCATTGTGAAGCAGGGCGACATTCTGGCGATCGTTGAGTAAAAAACTTCTGCGCTGTCATTGCGAGACCAGTCCGCAGACTGGTCGTGGCAATCCGTAATATCCTAAGAGGAACGGATTCCCACGGTCGCTTCGCTCCCTCGGAATGACATTCTTTTGTAAAATCATTATCTGCAATATAGGAGGCAATCAATATGTCTAAGATTATTAAGCGCGGCGACGAGGCCCGCAAAGCTTTGGAGTCCGGCGTCAATCAGCTGGCCGATACCGTAAAGGTCACCCTGGGCCCCAAGGGCCGCAACGTAGTGCTGGATAAGAAGTTCGGCGCTCCCCTCATCACCAACGACGGCGTGTCCATCGCCAAGGAGATCGAGCTGGACGATCCGTTTGAAAACATGGGCGCCCAGCTGGTGCGCGAGGTTTCCACCAAGACCAACGATGTGGCCGGCGACGGCACCACCACCGCCACCCTGCTGGCCCAGGCCATGGTCCGCGAGGGTCTGAAGAACCTGGCCGCCGGTGCCAACCCCATCGTCATGAAGAAGGGCATGGCCAAGGCCGTGGAGGCCGCGGTAAGCTCCATCCACGCCCAGAGCCAGAAGGTCAACGGCTCCGACGACATCGCAAGAGTCGGCACCGTGTCCTCCGGTGACGCCTTCATCGGCAAGCTCATTGCCGAGGCTATGGAGAAGGTCAGCGCCGACGGCGTTATCACCATCGAGGAGTCCAAGACCGCCGAGACTTACAGCGAAGTGGTGGAGGGCATGATGTTTGACCGGGGCTATATCACCCCCTACATGGTCACCGACACCGAGAAGATGGAAGCCATCATCGATGACGCTTACATCCTCATTACCGATAAGAAGATTTCCGTCATCTCCGAGATCCTGCCCCTGCTGGAGCAGCTGGTCCAGGCAGGCAAGAAGCTGTTCATCATCGCCGAGGATGTGGAGGGCGAGGCCCTGAGCACCCTGATCGTGAACCGCCTGCGGGGCACCCTGAATGTGGTGTGCGTGAAGGCCCCCGGCTTCGGCGACCGCCGCAAGGAAATGCTTCAGGATATCGCCATTCTCACCGGCGGCCAGGTCATCAGCGAGGAGCTGGGCCTTACGCTGAAGGATGCCACCGTTGACATGCTGGGCCGTGCCCGTCAGGTGAAGGTCACCAAGGAGAACACCATCATCGTGGACGGCGCCGGTGACAAGCAGGCCATTGCCGACCGCGTGGCCCAGATCCGCAGCCAGATCGGCATGACCACCAGCGACTACGACAAGGAGAAGCTGCAGGAGCGCCTGGCTAAGATGGCCGGCGGCGTGGCCGTTATCAAGGTGGGCGCTGCCACCGAGACCGAGATGAAGGAGAAGAAGCTCCGCATCGAAGACGCTCTGAACGCCACCAAGGCCGCTGTGGAAGAGGGCATCGTGGCCGGCGGCGGCACCATCTATGTGAACACCATCCCCGCTGTCACCGCTCTGCTGGACCAGGTGGAGGGCGACGAGAAGACCGGCGTGCAGATCGTGGCTAAGGCTCTGGAGGAGCCCATCCGTCAGATCGCTGCCAACGCAGGCCTGGACGGCTCCGTGATCCTGGAAAAGGTCCGCTCCTCCGGCAAGAACGGCTACGGCTTCGACGCCTACAAGGAGGAGTACTGCGACATGATCGCCAGCGGCATCGTGGACCCCGCCAAGGTGACCCGCTCCGCCCTGGAGAACGCCGCCAGCGTCTCCGGCATGGTGTTGACCACCGAGTCCCTGGTGGCCGATAAGCCCCAGCCCGCGGCTCCCGCAGCCCCCGCACCCGACATGGGCGGCATGGGCGGCATGTACTAAGAGACGCCGCACCCCTATAACAGCAATAAAACATCGGCTCCTGCCTTTGGGCAGGAGCCGATGTTTTCTGTGTGGACCGCCGATGGCAGTCGCCGTCACAGGCCCTGGCATATATTCTGTCTTTGCAAAATGCGGTCCGGATGCTATACTACATATTATAAAGCAAACGGAGGGATCGCACATGATAGGCATCGAAGAATTCGACAAGGTACAGCTTCGCGTCGGGACCGTCACAGCGGTTTCCATCAACAAAAAGGCCCGGAAGCCCGCCTACAAGGTCACCCTGGACTTTGGCCCGGAGCTGGGCATAAAAACCTCCTCCGCCCAGCTGACGGAGCTGTATCAGCCGGAGGACTTAATAGGCAAGCAGCTGATCTGCTGCGTCAACCTCGCTCCCATGCACATCGGCAGCGTTAAAAGCGAGGTCCGTATCCTGGGTACCGATTCCCGTCAGGGCGTCGTGCTGCTTACGACCATGGAGCCTGTGGAAAGCGGCGACAGGATCTACTGATCCTCGGCGATTCCGCCTGCCAGCGCCTTCTCCAGCCAATTCTTCCCGTCCACGAAGCGGGAGACGATGAAGGATGCCACATAGTCCCCGGAGGAGTTGATCATGGTGGCCGGGGGGTCTACCAGGTTGCCGATGGCTACCAGGATGGGGAAGGCCAGCTCCATCTGCATGGGGAAGAAGATGGAGCATATAATGTACTCCCCTATGTAGCCGCCCCCGGGCACTCCGCTCATACCCACCGACGACAGCACCGCCACCGCCACAATGGCCACCATGCTGCTCCAGTGCATCTCCTGGCCAAACACGCCCCACACAAAGGCCACCTTCAGCACGCAGCTGAAGCACGAGCCGTCCATGTGCATGGTGGCGCCCAGGGGGATGACCATCTCCGCCACGTCCCGGCTGATGCCGGTGTTTTCCGCCACATCCAGATTGGTAGGGATGGTGGCCACCGATGAGCAGGTCCCCAAAGATACGATAGCGGGCCGCCCGATGTGCCGCAGCATGGTCCCCGGCCCCCGTTGCCCGCCGCCGAACCGGGCAAACAGCGGAAATGCCGTTATCACATACACCAGGCACAGGGGATAGTATACCGCCAGCGCCCGGCCATAGGCCCCGGCGATCTGGGGGCCGTAGTCGGCTACCAGGTTTGCAAAGATGGCGAAGAAGGCCACCGGCGCGTACCAGGTGATCAATTTTACGAATTTCAGCATGACCTCCGTCATGCTGCCCAGCCACTTAGCCACCGGTGTAGAAGCCCCGCCGGCCATGTTGGCGGCAAAGCCGAAAAGCACCGAGAACACGATCAGCGGCAGCATGGCCTTGCGGCTCAGCAGGGCCGCAAAGTCCTCCACGGTAAAGAAATTCACCAGCATCTCCGAGGCGGTGGCGTACTCGCCCATCTCCCCCGCCGGGATCTCCTGCCAGGGCGTCAGCACCGGCGGCACCAGCTTCATAAGCACGAACATAATAACCGCTGCAATGGCGCCCGTGACCACGAACACCGCCACCGTGACGCCCATGATCTTCCCCGCCCGGCGCAGGCTCCCCATGTTGGCCACGGCCCCGGCAATGGACACGAACACCAGCGGCACCACCACGCAGAACATCATGTTGATGAACACCGTGCCCAGGGGCTTCACGGCCCCGGCCGCCTTGGGCAGCAGCCAGCCAAACACGCCACCGCCCAGCATACACAGCAGCATCACAGCCAAAAATCCATAGTTTTTCAGCACAGCTTTCTTTTCCATAGGCCCTCTCCTTTCCGCTCTCCACTCTATGTGGACGCGGCAGGACGGGTGTATGTCCGGCAAAAAATAGTCAAGCCGGGGCGAAAAATGTGCGGGTTTTTAAAAAAAAGAATTGACAACCCGGGCCAAATATGGTAACATAACTCTTGCCTGTCAGGGAATAACTTATGGCGGCGTAGCTCAGTTGGCTAGAGCATGCGGTTCATACCCGCAGTGTCACCGGTTCAAATCCAGTCGCCGCTACCATGTTCCCCTGAGATGCGGGACATCTCAGGGGAGCTCCCTTTCAGAAAAACGGCCCGTTGGTCAAGTGGTTAAGACACGGCCCTTTCACGGCTGTAACATGGGTTCGAGTCCCGTACGGGTCACCACACGGCAATCCGTATCGGGTTGCCGAATAAGGAGGCTTAGCTCAGCTGGTTAGAGCGCCTGCTTCACACGCAGGAGGTCACTGGTTCGAGTCCAGCAGTCTCCACCAAAAAGTTCCTGATTTCTTACGAAATCAGGAACTTTTTCTGTTTATGTCTTCAAATAGTGACGCTGCATTTTGGTGTTTTTCGCTTGACCCAAACGCTGACCCAAAAGCCGAGAGGTCAGGAAAGCACCGGAGAGGGGCGGATGGCATCATCCGTCCCTCTCCGACTATTTTTGTGGGCTACATGGTCTGGCTGATGACGCTGCCGATGGTGTCGGCGGCGGAGCGCTTCATCCCCTCCGTGGCGTGGGTGTAGGTGCTGAGAGTAAAGCCAGCGTCGTAATGCCCCAGCGCTCCGGACAGCGTTTTGACATCCACGCCGTACTTGAGAGACAGCGTGGCGAAGGTGTGCCTGAGGTCGTGAAAGCGTATGTGTTCCGCACCGATGGCTTTCAATATTTTTTCGTGGGTGTGGCGGAAGGAGTCCGGGTCGAACATGGTGCCGGTCTTGGGCGACACGAACAGGTAGGGACTGTGTGGATGCTTTGCGTGCTCCTCCACCAGCAGTTCTACGGCCCGCTGCGGGATAGCCAGTTTGCGGATGGAGTTAGGCGTCTTGGGCTGGCTGACCACCAGTTCACCGTTGATACGGTTCACCTGCTTGCTGACAGAGATGGTCATATTCTCCACATCCAAGTCCGTCCACAGGAGAGCCAGTAGCTCGCCCCGACGCAGGCCGGTGGTCAGTTCCAGATAGAAGGCCGCCAGCAGACCGCGCCGTTCTGCTTCGGCCAGATATGGGCCGATCTTGTCCTCCGGCAGTATTTTCATCTCCCTCTTTTCCAGCTTCGGCAGGCGGCAGCCCTTGGCGGGATTGGAGAGGATCAACCGTTCTGCCACCGCCTGCTCCAGGCAGTTGTTCAGCAGCGTGTGGATGCCCCGCACCACGCGGGTACTGAGGCCCTTGTCTTTCAGCTTGATGTGGGTATACCGCTGGATGCGCCCGGATTTTTGCAGGTCATTGTAGAACTTTTGAATCTGGATCGTGGTCAGCTTTTCCAGCGGCGTGTTACCCAGTTCAGGAACGATATGGTTGTCGATGTAGTTGAGGTAATAATCTTTGGTTTTCTCCCGCAGACGCGGCTCGGCGTAGACCTCGTACCACAGCTTGATCCACGCACCCAGCGTGTAGGATTTGGCGCGGCTCATATCCAGCTTCTCGGCCTCCGCGATAGCCTGCTTGAGCTTTTCTTTGGCTTCTGACTGTGTTTTGGCAAGGACGCTTTTGTGGATGAGCTTGCCGGTAGCGGGGTCGTAGCCGGCAGTATAGCGGCCCTCCCAGCGGCCATCCTTCCGCTTGCGGATGCTACCCTCACCGTTTGCTCGTTTCTTCGGCATGGTATCAACTCCTTTTCTTTGGTAGCCAACACACATACCACAAGCCGACCTTAATAGCTACCGAAGACAGGTAGAGTTAAGAGAAAGTTATCAATTCATTTTAGGGCTATTCTTTGTCTATAGCGTGTCAATTTTTGGGCCGCAAGAATTGAAATTCAAACCCGCCCGCCGCAGCGCCTCCGCAAAGTCTTTTGGCACGGGGCTTTGCGGAGGTTTTTTCGAAAATTGGCGTCAAGCCATTTCGGAGTCCTCTAAAAAAGCGCCATTTGTCATAGCCCGCAAACCCTTGTGACAACCCGCACTGCGGGCTGCTGTGAATGGCAATGGCGCAGAAAAGCGCCAATGCCTTTCTCCTGCTCCGATTTCGGTGCGCTGGATGTTTGTTCAAAACTGCCCGAAAACGGCTCCAAATCTTCCTTTGGGGCAGGGACGCTGCCCTCCCCCGAAGGCGTCCACACAGCAGCTTACAGCGGCGAACACGGGGCTTTTTCCTTTTCCAACTACCCCAAGTGAATATTTGCGTGCCTAATGTGGACAGCAAGTTTATTCTTGCCCCTCTTTCATAAGAATTCCTGCGCGATTGCTTTATTTCAAATATCTGTTGCAGAAATTCTTGCGGTTTTGTGCAAATATTTTGATTTTTCATGTAGTTTGTGGTATACTTTGTAAATCTATAAGTAATGTTGTGCCCTATGCTTGTAGGGAGCACCAAAACGCCTGCTTCAGATGGACTCGCGGGCTTTGTTATTGGTGGCAGCAGTCGAGGTGTCAATATGGGATTCTATTTCAGAAAAAGCAAGTCCTTTGGTCCATTTAGATTGAATCTTTCAAAATCCGGTGTGGGTGTTTCCGCCGGAGTTAAAGGTGCGCGTTTATCGATTGGGCCAAATGGGACCTATGTTAATGTTGGTCGAAATGGTATATATTATCGCAAAAAGATCAGCGGTTCATCTTCTAAAAAGGCCGCCGTAAATCCAAAGCAGGCATATTCCCCCGCTTTCAATTACGAGAACACACATTCTTTTACGGACGCAATAAGAGTCTCTCCTTCTCCTGGAAGCGCCTCTGAATTGAGTAAAAATATCATCAAAGATATGAAACGCGCAGAGGCTTTCACTTTAGGTTTGATTATTTTGTTCGTCGCTTTATATGCGCTAATTCAGTGGTGGTCATTCATCCCAATAATTTTAGTTAGACTTATTTTTTCGAACTTATTTGAAGCCATTATAAAATACGACCTTGACAGTGATGCTTCTTTGGAATGGGATAAATTCTCCGATAAAATAAGCCTGCTAAAATCCAGCAAAAAGCTCTGGATCATCGAAACGGCAAAGCCGAACGCTAACACTAAATATCATGCCGGAGCCTCGCGCAATATTTCCCGCAGCAGAGCGACGGTAATGAAAATCAAGCCCATGCACAACACCGGTTTCATAGTAAGGACGGATACTCCTTCAGTTTTGGTAAAAAGCAGAAAGTGCCTAATGCTGTTTCTTCCCAGTGATGTAATTATAAAAAAGGGCACAAGATATGCCGCATATTCCTATGAGCAACTGACAGTTTATTCATCTACTACGAATTTTGCTGAGACGGATCCCGTACCCCGTGACGTGGAAATCGTTCGTTACACTTGGCGATATGTTAATAAAAACGGAACTGCTGATAAGCGTTTTAACAACAATCGGCAGATACCTGTATGCAGATATGGCCTTGTCCATTTTATGGTCGGGCAGGAGTTAAGCATAGAATTACATACTTCTAATAACCTTATTGCCGAAAATGTAGGTAGCGCCTATGGACTCTACAAATCGTATGTAAATGCAATAGGCTCGATGCCGCCAACTGCTACTGAGGAATATAAAGAAACCGGCCGTCAGTCAAAGGCAAGTGACGATAATACACCTTCAAGCAATCCTAAAACAGGCAATGACCTGGGGTCAGTTGCCGCAGCAGGTGTCAGTCTTTTTTGCGATGATGAAGTGGTTCCTGCAGATAACACAGCGAAAGATATTTGCGCAGATTTGTTCGAGGCGGAGAATGCAGACAACGATTCCGGCAGCGACAATAGTCTAATCGATGATATGATTATGTTCTTGGAAGAGGATGAAAATGGAAACATATAAAAACCAATTGCATTCCAATTACCAAAAAGCTATTCAAGCTTTTATACGCGCGTACCCCCATATCTCGCCCGACACAATAACGCTGGTCGATAATTACTGTCGTACATGTGCTATGTATTTGTGGAACTCTTTTTCGGCGGATATAAATACTTGCACAGAATGCCTCAATGTCATATATGCAGAAGATTACAAAAAGAGAGTTTTCACAGTCAGCCAAGTGAAAGCTGCCATGTCTAAACTTTCCGAGCATAGGTATTCTATGCCGGTTCCGGCGTTTTTCAAGAAGATCATCGAGCGCGACTTGAAAGATGGGACAAATTATAGCAGAAAACTGGCCGCATGCTTCGCCTTGGTTTTTATTTCCTTTGCTCTGATTGACGGGACAGTGGAATATGACGAAGCCAAAATGATCACAAAGCTTCACGGAGATTTGGTGAAGGCCTGCGATGAATGCCATGTTATTGCTTTTGATGATAGCCTTGACCCATTTGATTTTGTGGACGATGCGGATGATCTTGTGTCGCCGATTATTGATGATACACCGAATGCGACAACTATACGCACGAATTCCGAAAGCAAGCAAAAACCGAGAAGCAGCTCCCGCTCGCCTTCAAATAAAAAGTCGCCGTTTAATGAGCTGAATCAGCTTATTGGCCTATCTGCGGCAAAGGCGGAAGTCAAAGAAATCAGTGACTTCGCCAAAGTGCAGAAGGCTCGTAAGGCGCGCGGCTTGCCTGTAACCGAAATGTCCTACCATTTGGTTTTCACAGGTAATCCCGGGACAGGAAAAACGACCGTGGCGCGATTAGTCGCTCAAATATATAAAGAACTCGGTATCCTGTCAAAAGGGCATCTTGTTGAGGCAACCGCAAAGGATCTGGTAGCCGGTTATGTTGGACAAACAGCAATAAAAACCGGGGAGGTTATTGAAAAGGCCCTTGGCGGTGTTCTGTTTATTGATGAGGCATATACCCTGTTAGACAAAGCAGGCCAAGGTTACGGGCAAGAAGCCATTGATACACTACTCAAGGAGATGGAAGATCATAGGGGCGATTTTGCAGTTATTGTTGCCGGTTACGATGATCTTATGAAGCAATTCATAGAATCTAATCCCGGATTAAAGTCTCGCTTTAATAAGTTTATTCATTTTGAAGACTATACAGTCGAAGAAATGATTGGGATTTTTAACTCTCTTTGCGACAAAAACGCTTATACCGTTACTGACGATGCCAGCGAAATAATCAAGCAGTATTTTACGACAATTTGCGAATCACACGACGAAAGCTTTGCGAATGCCCGCACCGCAAGGAACTTCTTTGAAAATGTAATATCGAAGCAAGCCTCCCGAATTGCCTCTGCAAAGGAAAAGACGGAAGACATCCTCTCCACGATCACTTGCGATGATGTTTCGTGGTGTCAAAGCCCCGAGCACAAAGATGAGACCCTTGAAGATATCCTTGCAGCATTTAACGAGCTTATCGGCCTTGACTTAGT
The DNA here is from genome assembly GCA_934635515.1 of uncultured Oscillospiraceae bacterium. Next base: position 26,168 of record CAKTZK010000001.1, on the reverse strand, counting down.
GAAAGAGGAAATTTCCGATCTCATTTATGTAGTGCAGCATCAGCAGCGGCGGAAAGCGCAAGGATTGAAAGTCCCGTCATTGTCTCTTCACCTTGTTTTTATGGGCAATCCCGGCACAGGAAAAACGACCGTTGCCCGCTATGTTGCAAAACTATATAAATCATTAGGGTTATTGTCAAAAGGACACCTCGTGGAAACTGACAGAAGCGGCCTTGTTGCGGGATATGTGGGGCAAACGGCAATAAAGACGCAAGAAGTGATCAATAGCGCTCTTGGCGGAGTCCTTTTCATCGACGAAGCATATACCCTTTCAAATGGCGGGCCAAACGATTTTGGTCAAGAAGTAATTGAAACGCTTCTAAAAGCGATGGAGGACAAGCGCAATGATCTCGTGGTCATCGTTGCCGGATATGATGAGCTGATGGATGATTTTATTCACTCCAATCCCGGATTGGAATCTCGATTTAATCATTACATACACTTCTCCGATTATTCTGCTGATGAAATGTATAGCATTTTCAGCTCTCTTTGCCAAAAAAATCAGTATGAACTGTCAGAGCGCGCAGTAATGGCTGTAAAAGACTATTTTGCCTCTATTTCTATTGCAGATATCGGAAATGGTCGTGGTGCAAGGAATCTGTTTGAAAAGGTTGTTACGCAGCAAGCCAAGCGTGTTACAAAAAACAGCAGTGACAGTGCAAAGCAGGAATTAGGCGTTATAGATGAAGCGGATATTTTCAACGCTATAAAGAAAGGCTGAATTTGATGGATAATGATTCTTTCTCCGGCAGTGCAACACAGAACTACGCCTATGATGGCGATACGCAACAGTTAAATCGAGCGGAAGAAATTATAATTCCTGTTGGAAAAAAGGCAGATGGGGAGATATTCTCCCAGGATATAAGTCAAATACCACATTTTCTGGTATGTGGTTTTTCGGGTTCCGGCAAAACATCTTTTATTCAAACAGTAACCACATATATAGCAACGCACTATCCTCCTGAGAAGGTAAAGTTTATCATCTACGATTCCAAATATGTAGATTATACCATCTTTAACTCTCTGCCACATCTGATTATGCCTGTCATAACAGATGCGCGAAAAGCTGCGGATGCAATTTTATGGTTATCATTTGAGTGCAGAAAACGGCTGAAGCTGTTAGCAGATTCTTCAGCGAAAGATATTGTTGCATACAACAAACAATGCACAGCATCGGGCAGCGAAAAATTACCTCATCTATTTGTGATATTAGATGACTTTTCTTCGGTGCAGGTTGATCCCGATACAACCGTTTCTCTGATGGATGTTCTCAAAAATGGCCGCCCGGTTGGGATCCACTTTATTCTTGCAACATCACTGACTTCGTCTAAAGTCCTTCGGAAAGATATTCTGTCGAATGTGCCATGCAGAATTTCGTTTTGCGTTTCAACCAAGGCGGATTCCAGGGTCGCAATTGAGCAAAACGGCGCTGAAAACCTCAGTGTTCCGGGCGAGCTAATATTCAAATGGCAAAATAATCTGGTAAAATGCCAAGGCGTATATATTCCCGATGACGATACCCAAAAAACAATAAAAAGGCTTCAACGCCAAAACAAAAAAAGCATGAATACCCTTGGAAACATGGCGGCTCAAATCTTTGAAGATTCCGGCAGTAATCAAGGCGCGCAACCACCGGCTGCAGCATCGGAATGCGATGAACTTTTTTCCGCCGCTGTTGATGTCGTTCTTGAAACAGGGCAGGTATCTGTGGCAATGATTCAGCGCCGGTTAAAGTTAGGCTATTCAAGAGCAGCAAGGCTTGTTGATATGATGGAGGAGAGCGGGATCGTTGGACCTTTTGAGGGATCAAGGCCGCGTCAAATTCTTATTTCAAAAGCCCAGTGGCAGGCAAAAAATAGTGCTTGTGCGCATTTCGGTGCTAATACCGCCGCAAGGAGCGAGCATCCTGCTCCCACAGCGCATACAGCATTCAATGCGAACGCTGACGATGACGAAGGTCCCGACATTGTAATGCGTGATTTTGCGCAATTCAATTTTTGTAATATTGGATTGTGCATAGCCGACAACCAAATCAAGGTCTCAAACAAGGTTATGACAAAATATGGACCGGGAACTGCCACAGCTTTGTTCAACGGAAAAAGTGTTGCTGGTCTGACATACAAAAAGCCGTCCATGTTTTCTCGCGGCTATATTGAGTTTATTATGAAACCCAATGTGAAAATCATCAATAACAATTCTCATTTGATCACTATTACAAGAGATACTCTCTCGGACATCTTAAAAATAGAATTTGACAATACCGTTTCAAACACAATGAAACTGTTTATGACCCAAATCTCTCAAGACATTTGCGTTCCATTAAACGAGCTATAGGAAAGAGGCGAAAATATGCGTTGCCCTTATTGCCATGCTAAGTTATCCAATAGAGTTTTAGTTTGCCCGTCTTGCGGAGGGCAAATAAAAAAGCGAAGAGGGCGGCTGTCTTTAAGCATTTTATCGTTTTTCATTGTGTTCTTAGCCGTTCATATCTGTGCCTGCAATATATGGGAAGTTGATGAAAACAATGTTTTACAGGCACCCGCTTGGTATGCAATCTTTTTACTTGGTATTTCTATTTTAGCTGCGGTGTTGACATATCGCTTTCTTAGCCCCAAAAAGGTATCAGCAAATACAGATCCTCTTTCTGATTCGCCCAAAACCAGCAAAGCTGCATCGCCTAATTATTTGCACAAGAGTACTTCTTCGGACTCCATTGATCCGCCAGTAGATCATTTTGAAAACCCCACTAAACCGTTTACTCCAGCTTTTTCAGTCATAACCAGTGATGGCGAGATCCCGGAATTACAGGGAGATTATGCAAAGACTGTATTTTTATGGGCAGTATCTTCATCCTGCCCCGTAAAAGGTAATAACGAGTATTCACGATACATTACTTATGAATGTGGCATTCAGCGCCCGCAATCCTATCATGAGGAAATGATTCGTCAAGGTTATCTCGAGGAAGACTCTGTAGAAAAGGCGTTTACGAGTCTTAAGGCGTCTGAATTGAAGTCCTTAACTGCCCAACTGGGTATATCAAGTTCGGGGAAAAAGGCAGATTTAGTCGCTCGTATCATTGCGTCTGCGGATCAAGATTTTATCGCATGCCACAAGCCGTATACCTTCTCCCTTTCAGAAAAAGGGAAGCGTTTTTTGGCAGAGCACGATGCCTATATTCAGCTCCATAGGCATACTGTTTGGGGGATCAGCTGGAAAGAATACGATTCATGCCATTTAAGTGGGGAAAGTTTTGAGAATACAATTGCCTCCATTCTTTGCAAACATGCAGCTTGTGATACTCGTCTATTTGGACGGCTGGAGTACCACTCAATGTATCAACTTATGGCCGAAAGCGGCAACAAGAAAAAAGCGATTGCCTTTCTCCTGCAGGTGTTATATATAGATGTGAGCGGTGTTTGCGGCTTGGAGTCCTATCACTACTATAAAGAAGGCATCTATTCAAAATCTGATCTTGAGTCCTGGTTCAGTTCCAACATTACGATCGCGCCGGGCATTATTGATCCCATTTCTGATTACGCCGAATTCTATTCGGATTCTATTGTTGATAAACTGTATTCGTGGAAACTCCCTGTGCAGATTTGCTCCAAGGAGCTTTTCTTGAAAATTGTACACTCAGCATCGGACGGTGATTTTAATTTCGATAGCATCACTCGGGAGCTAAAGGTAGCGTATAATCAGTTCGTGAATCAGTTGTAATCACGCAGCCCTACCCGGAGCCACAATTCCTCTCGGCTCCGGGCAGGGCTTTTTTCCGTAATATGATGGATATTTATTGGGCAGTAACAGTTCCCGTTGACGAATGCTTCTGCCCGAGGTTAAGATCAGCGCCCTAACACCTTTTCTTTGCTTACAGCGCCTCAATTTTTGCGCCGCCATGCAGTCTGACCCAAACCATGACCCAAACGCAGAAAGGACTGGAGTGAAGCGGACGGATGCAGTGGACATCCCGTTGAGCCGAAAGCGTGCAAAAGGGGCGAAAAGCGTTGAACGCCAACGCTTCTGACCTCCCATCGTATCTTCACACGCAGGAGGTCACTGGTTCGAGTCCAGCAGTCTCCACCAAAAAGTTCTCGGTTTCTTATGAAACCGGGAACTTTTTCTGTTTATGCTCTCAAATAGTGACGCGGCATTTTGGCGTTTTTCGCTTGACCCAAACGCTGACCCAAAAGCCGAGAGATCAGGAAAGCACTGGAGAGGGGCGGATGGCATCATCCACTCTAACAGGCAGAAGATCAGCGGAATATAGTTGGGACTGTATTAGCCATTATTCATAAGATGGATTTTGTGTTGCTCTAGACCACAAAGTGTATTATAATTGCTTTATCAATATTATGCTTGTTAGGTGAGTACATGGAATATATTCTATACTGTGATGAGTCCAGTAGCAACGGGCCGCTTTATAGTGATTTCTTCGGAGGGTGTCTGATCAATTCCAAGGACTGGATTGCAATAGAGAATGCGATAAAAGCAGAAAAGGAGCGATTAAACCTTACCGGAGAAATTAAGTGGACAAAAGTCACAGCACAATATTTAGACAAATATGTGCAAATTATGGAGATGTTCTTTTCTTTCATACGCGAAGGTAAAGTGAAAGTACGCATCATGTTTCGCAGCAATAACGATTATCCTTCGAGTAACCGTGGGCCGCATAGTGATGATGATAAGTATTTCAAGCTTTATTACCAATTTTTGAAGAATGCATTTGGGCTAAAATATATCATGTCAGAGGAGCCAGTTAGTTTGAGAATTTACTTAGATCAGCTCCCAGATACTAAAGAAAAAGCTTCTCGATTTAAAGCGTATGTAAGAAATATCCCCAACATTAGAGACTTTGCAGATGCGAAAAGCCGAATCTGCATTCGTGAAGGTGATGTGGCAGAGGTTCGTTCACACGAACACGTTTTATTGCAGTGCACAGATATAGTCTTAGGTGCAATGTATTTTCGTTTAAATAATTTGCACATGGAAAAGCCTGAGGGGAAATACGTCCGCGGGAAAAGGACAATCGCAAAAGAAAAACTGTACAAGTATATCAATGCACAAATATGTAGTATCCTTCCTCATTTCAATATTGGAATCTCTACGGGGAATCGGGGTTATGAATACCCAGATTGGGAGCTTCCCTATTCACATTGGAGATTTATTCCTCGGTAAAGAGTGCAAAGAAGCGTCCCACACTCTCTACATAAATACCCCACGTAGGAACGCAAGGCTTCGAGAACTGCAGGACGCTTACTCACAGTATTCTATGTGGCACTACACCCAAGTATACTTGTTTTCTATAGAATACCTCATTTTTTTGATGTTGTCAACTATAGTTTTCAGTATTATTGGCCCACTCAATTATATACATCGGTAGAACGAAGTTGCACATAGATGTGCAACTTCGTTCTTAAATGGCAGAACAAGGATTTACACCCGCCATTTAATTTATCTCTATATCGCCTGACTGATGACGTTTCCGATGGCGTCGGCGGCGGAGCGCTTCATCCCCTCCGTGGCGTGAGTGTAGGTGCTGAGAGTGAAGCCCGCGTCATAGTGTCCCAGCGCGCCGGACAGTGTCCTGACGTCCACGCCGTACTTGAGAGACAGCGTGGCGAAGGTGTGTCTGAGGTCGTGGAAGCGTATGTGCTCCGCGCCGATGGCCTTCAGGATTTTCTCATGGGTGTGCCGGAAGGAGTCCGGGTCGAACATGGTGCCGGTCTTGGGCGACACGAACAGGTAGGGACGGTGTGGATGCTTTGCGTGCTCCTCCACCAGCAGCTCCACCGCCCTCTGCGGGATAGCCAGCTTGCGGATGGAGTTGGGCGTTTTGGGCTGACTGACCACCAGCTCACCGTTGATGCGGTTCACCTACTTGCTGACGGAGATGGTCATATTCTCCGTGTCCAAGTCCGTCCACAGCAGGGCAAGGAGCTCGCCTCGCCGCAGGCCGGTGGTCAGCTCCAGATAGAAGGCCGCCAGCAGCCCGCGCCGTTCTGCTTCGGCCAGATACGGGCCGATCTTGTCCTCCGGCAGTATTTTCATCTCGCGCTTTTCCAGCTTCGGCAGGCGGCAGCCCTTGGCGGGGTTGGTGAGGAGCAGCCGCTCCGCCACCGCCTGTTCCAGACAGTTGTTCAGCAGCGTGTGGATGCCCCGCACCACGCGGGTGCTGAGGCCCTTGTCTTTCAGCTTGATGTGGGTATACCGTTGGATGCGGCCGGATTTTTGCAGGTTGTTGTAGAATTTTTGGATCTGGATGGTGGTCAGTTTTTCCAGCGGCGTGTCGCCCAGCTCCGGGACGATGTGATTGTCGATGTAGTTGAGGTAGTAGAGCTTGGTTTTCTCTCGCAAGCGCGGCTCGGCGTAGACCTCGTACCACAGCTTGATCCACGCGCCCAGCGTGTAGGATTTGGCGCGGCTCATATCCAGCTTTTCGGCTTCCGCGATGGCCTGCTTGAGCTTTTCTTTGGCTTCTGCCTGCGTCTTAGCAAGGACGCTTTTGTGGATGAGCTTGCCGGTGGCGGGATCGCAGCCTGCGGTGTAGCGGCCCTCCCAGCGGCCATCCTTGCGCTTGCGGATGCTACCCTCGCCGTTGGCTCGTTTCTTTGGCATGGTATCAACTCCTTTGTTTTTGGTAGCCAATACACATACCACAAACTGACCTTAATAGCTACCGAAGACAGGCAGAGTTAAGAGAAAGTTATCAATTCCGCAGCGGGGATTTCTTTGGTTACAGCGTGGTCATTTTTGAGTTGCCACGGAGTCTGACCCAAACCGCGCCCCATACGTCGGAACGACCGGGGAATATTGGACGGACACAGTGGACGCTCCACTGATTCGAAAGTATGCAGAAGAGGCGGAAAACGTTGGTATCCAACGCTTTCCGCCTCTTTTCGCAGGTCATTGCATATAGTTGATGGAGGGACGGATCATGGGGTGATCCATCCGTTTGTCGATTTTACTCCTTTGCCAGCTTGACATAGCCCTCGTAACGCTCCTTGGCGTCGTTGGCGGCCTTGTGATACAGGGCGTCCGCCTTCTCGGGGAAGGACAGCTTCAGGGAAGCGTAGCGGTTCTCGCCCATGAGGAACTGCTGGAAGTCGCCGGTGGGAGCTTTGCTGTCCAGCTGGAAGGGATTCTTGCCCTCTTCCTTCAGCCGGGGATCATAGCGGTACAGGTGCCAGTAGCCGCACTCCACGGCCTTTTTCTCCTCTATCTGGCTCAGACCCATGCTGGCCTTCATGCCGTGCTCAATGCAGGGGCAGTAGCAGATGACGATGGAGGGGCCGTCGTAGGCCTCGGCCTCGCGGATGGCCTTCAGGGTCTGGTTGGGATCAGCGCCCATGGCCACCTGTGCCACATAGACATAGCCGTAGCTCATGGCCATCAGCCCCAGATCTTTCTTCTTGGTGACCTTGCCGCCGGCGGAGAACTTGGCGATAGCCGCGGCAGCGGTAGCCTTGGAGGACTGACCGCCGGTGTTGGAATACACCTCGGTATCCAGCACCAGCACATTGATGTTCTTGCCGGACGCCAGCACATGATCCAGACCGCCGTAGCCGATGTCGTAGGCCCAGCCGTCGCCGCCGAAGGCCCACACGGACTTCTTGGTGAGGAATTCCTTGTTATTGCGGATGAACTCGGCCTCGTCGCTCTTGTCACCAGCCACAGCCACCAGCAGCGCATCGGCTACCATACGGGATTCGGCGGCGCTTTCGGCCTTGTCAATATACTCCTTGCACACCTCAGCGGCCACGCCCTTGTCGGCCAGCGTCTGGGCGGCAGCCTTCAGCTGGCGCTTGATGGCGTCCTGACCCAGCAGGTAGCCGTAGGCATACTCAGCGTTGTCCTCGAACAGGCTCATAGCCCAGGCGGGGCCGCAGCCCTTGCAGTCGGTGCAGTAGGGGGAGCTGGGAGTGGAGCCGCCGTAGGCGGAGGAGCAGCCGGAGGCGTTGGTGATATACATATGGTCGCCAAACAGCTGGGTCACCAGCTTGATATAGGGCGTCTCGCCGCAGCCGGCGCAGGCGCCGGAGAACTCGAAATAGGGCTTGGCGAACTGGGAGGCCTTCACGGTCTTGTCACTGACGGCGTCCTTCTTGACGGTGACGCTCTCCACGGCGTATTCCCAATTCTCCGCCTGATCCAGCTGGCTCTCCAGGGGCTGCATGACCAGTGCCTTCTCCTTGGCGGGGCAGACATTCACGCAGCTGCCGCAGCCGGTGCAGTCATAGGGAGAGACCTGCATGCGGTACTGGTACTGAGCCAGACCGGTGGCTTTCCTGGTCTCGAAGCCGGCGGGAGCGTTCTGTGCCTCACCCTCGTCCAGCAGTACGGGACGGATGGCGGCATGGGGGCAGACCAGGGAGCACTGGTTGCACTGAATACACTTGGTCATATCCCACTGGGGAACCTCCACGGCGGCACCGCGCTTTTCGTACTTGGTGGAGCCCGCGTGCCAGGTGCCGTCCTCCAGACCGTATTTCTTCATAATGGACACCGGCAGGCTGTCGCCCTCCTGGCGGTTCATCACATCCACAACCTCGCGGATGAAGTCGGGGGCCTTACGCTCCACGGGCTTGTCCTCGGCGGCGGCCCAGGCGGCGGGGATAGCCACCTCCACCAGCTCGTTGATGCCGTGCTCAATGGAGGCGTTGTTCATGTCCACCACGGCCTGACCCTTCTTCTTATAGTAGGTCTTATAGATGGCGTCCTTCATCTCGGACACCGCCTGCTCCAGAGGGATCACATTGGCCAGCTTGAAGAAGGCGGCCTGCAAGATAGTATTGGTGTGGCTGCCCAGACCCAGCTCACGGGCGATCTTGATGGCATCGATGGTGTAGAACCTGACTTTCTTCTCCGCCAGGGCGCGCTTCATGGCGGCGGGTAGGTTCTTCTCCAGACCCTCGGCGTCCCACGCACAGTTCAGCAGGAACACGCCGCCCTCCTTCAGGTTCTTCACCATGTCGTACTTATGGACATGGGAGGGGTTGTGGCAGGCCACGAAGTCGGCAGACTGGATAAGGTAGGGGGAGCGGATGGGCTCCTTGCCGAAGCGCAGGTGGCTCTGGGTCAGGCCGCCGGACTTCTTGGAGTCGTAGACGAAGTAGGCCTGGCAGTAGAGATCCGTAGCGTGGCCGATGATCTTGATGGAGTTCTTGTTGGCGCCCACGGTGCCGTCGGAGCCCATGCCCCAGAACTCGGCACTGACCTGCCCAGCGGGGGAGGTGTCGATGTCGCAGGTCACATCCAGAGATGTGTGGGTCACATCGTCCACGATGCCCACGGTGAAGTTATTCTTGGGGGCGTCCAGCTTCAGATTATCCAGTACGGCGATGATCTGACCGGGGGTGGTGTCCTTGCTGGACAGGCCATAGCGGCCGCCCACGATATCCATAGGGATGCCCTTTTCCTTATAGATAGAGCAGATGTCCTGATACAGGGGCTCGCCCATGGCGCCGGGCTCCTTGGTGCGGTCCAGCACGGCCAGCTTCTTGCAGGTGGCAGGGATGGCAGAGAGGAACTTGTCGGCGGCGAAGGGTCGGTACAGGTGGACATTCAGCAGGCCCACCTTTTCGCCGTTTGCGGTCAGGTAGTCAATGGCTTCCTTGGCGGTCTCGGCGGCGGAGCCCATGAGGACCACCACACGCTGGGCATCGGGAGCACCATAATAATTATAGAGCTTATACTCCCGGCCCGTGAGCTTGCTGATCTCGGCCATATAGCGCTCCACGGCCTCGGGGATGGAGGCCACCTTCTCGTTGCAGGCCTCGCGGCACTGGAAGAAGATGTCGGGGTTCACGGTGGTGCCCCGGGTGGCGGGGTGCTCGGGGTTCAGGGAGTTGCGGCGGAAGGCCCGCAGGGCATCCATATCCACCAGGGGGCGCAGCTCCTCATAATTCAGCGCTTCGATCTTCTGGATCTCGTGGCTGGTGCGGAAGCCGTCGAAGAAGTGCAGGAAGGGCATGCGGCAGTGGATGGCACTCAGGTGCGCCACGGCGCCCAGATCCATGACCTCCTGGGGCGAGGAGGAGGCCAACATGGCAAAGCCGGTGCTGCGCACGCCCATGACATCGCTGTGGTCGCCGAAAATGGACAGGGCGTGGGCCGACAGAGTCCGGGCGGACACATGGAACACGCCCGGCAGCATCTCGCCGGCGATTTTATACATATTGGGAATCATCAGCAGCAGGCCCTGGGAGGCTGTGTAAGTGGTGGTCAGGGCGCCGGACTGCAACGCGCCGTGCACCGTACCGGCGGCGCCGCCCTCAGACTGCATCTCCACCACCTGTACCGGCTGACCGAACAGGTTCTTCTTGCCATTGGCCGCCCACTCATCTACATGCTCCGCCATGGGGCTGGAGGGTGTGATGGGGAAAATACCTGCCACTTCCGTAAATGCGTAGGATACATACGCAGCGGCTTCGTTGCCGTCCATGATGACCGCTTTCTTTTTGTCCATAATGTACTCTCCTTCATTACGTAATCCCATGCGGCGCAGTGCGCCCTTGGTCTTTGTCCCGATTATAGCGGACTTTTCTGCCATAGGCCAATCACGATATCCGAATTGCCGCTTCACGTTTTCTTATACCACCGTTTCCGGCGACAGGAATTTTCTCTGTTTTTCCTGAGAGTATCCGCTTTTTGTATGCTTTTCACAATGCAGAAAGCGTTCGCTTGTGCGCATCGCCGTGCCGACTCACCGCGCCGGTAGAGATATCAAAAATAGTGAACCACACCTTTACGGTTACTGATAACCAAAAGGGGAAAAAGTGTGGCATAATCTCAGTGTGGTGGTGTCTGCAGGGCGCTCCGCCGCTTCGGGAACGATACAAAAAATTGACAGGAAGGCAGGAAATCTGTTACTATTGCTGAGAAGTAATTTTGCAGAAAGAAGGGTTTCCTGTGACATCCAAATATGCTGTTTTCCTGAAGGTGGCTGAACTTGGCAGTATGTCCAAGGCCGCCATGCACTGCAACTATTCTCAGTCCGCTGTAAGCCAGATCATCAGTTCTCTGGAGGATGAACTCCAGATGACGCTGCTCAACCGTAGCCAGTCCGGGGTGACACTGACCTCCGACGGCGAGCAGATGCTCCTTTATATCCGACGCCTGCACGATGCGGCAGAGGCCGTGGCCGAGCAGGCCGCCAGACTGCACGGCCTTGAAATAGGCCATATCCGCATCGGTACCTTTTCCAGCGTATCCTGCCATGTGCTGGTACCTGTGCTGAAGGAATTCAAGACGGACTATCCCAATATCAGCATTGAGATCCGCGAGGGCGATGATGCCAGCGTCACCGAGATGTTGCTGCACGACGAGGTCGATTTCGGATTTATGGATGCGCCTGTCCCCATGGGATTTGATTCCTTTCTGGTGCGGCGGGACCCATTTGTGGCGGTAGTGCCGGAGGACAGCTCTTATGCCGAGGCAGAGGCGATACCTCTGTCTGTTTACAGCTCTGAGCCGACGGCCCTCTTTGACGAGGGTAGTCAGAAGGAGGCTATGGGCGTATTTCGGAGAAATAAAATTTCGCCGCGGGTAGAATACACCAGCCGCGATGATAACCTCATCCTCTCGCTGATAGAAAATAATCTGTGTATCGGTTATATGGGGAAGCTGATCCTCACAAAGAATTCCTACCGCGTGACCAGCCGTCCTACAGTGCCGCAGTATTACAGGGAGATTATGCTCGTGGTGCGCAGCATTGAGAATGCGTCTCCAGCCACGGTACACTTCATTGAGTTTTTCAAAAAACACCTTGCACAGACAGCTCCGCAATAACAGAACCTGGCATGCAGGCTCTGTTCGACATATAAAAGGTCAACGCCTGATGCCAGTCTTTTGATCACAGAGAAGGTCATTTTGCGCCGCCGCGCGCTAACCCCGAATGTGAGCCAAGCACGGAAACGGCAGTGGAGCAACGGAAACATACGATGGATATTCCCTTGTGTCATTGTGCGAAAGTGCGAAAAGGAGACGGAAAGCGTTGGACTCCGACGCTTTCCGTCTCCTTATTATGTTATGAACACATAGGGCGGCATCCTGCATTCCAGCCCATCAGCTCGCTGATCTTCCCAGCGGTGCTTTTGAGCATGGGTGAAAATTCATCTATCGCGGCGGAGTTCATTCTGGCTACGGAGCCAGAAATACTCATAGCGCCCACAGGCGATCCGTTCCAATTATAGATGGGGGCAGCGATGCACCGAACCCCCAAATCGTGCTCCTCATCGTCGATGGCATAGCCCCTCTCACGGACGCAGGATAGATCATCCTGCAGGGCCTCCCATGTGGTGATGGTCTTCGGGGTGAACTGAATGACCTGCGTACCGTCCCAGATGGTGCGCACCTCCTTCTCCGGCAGGTAGGCCATGATGCTCTTGCCCACGCCGGTGCAGTACATAGGGTTGTGCAGTCCGACAGACGATGTGATGCTGATGGGGCGGAAAAGCGGCTCAAATTTGTGGAGATAGACGACCTCGTTTCCATCGCGCTCCACCAGATGCACAATCTCCTTGACATCGTTGGACAGTTTTTCCAGCAAAGGTTTAGAGGCTGAAAAAAGATTCAATACGGTCGAGACTCGGCGGGATATTTCATAGAGCCGAAGCGTTAAACGATACTTCCCATTTTCTGCGTCTTTTCTTACATAGCCTCTGTTTGCAAGCGAGGCCAAAAGTCGGTGTGCAGTGCTCACATGTAAAGAGGTGGCTGCAGCCAAATCTGACAGTGTAAGTCCCTGCGGTGCGGCTGAGAGTGTTTCAAAAATGTCTAATACACGATCAATGGATTGAACAGAACCGTTGCTATCCTTCATGGCAATTCCTTTCCGCATTATGAGAATATAGCTACATAATAACTTGCTTTTAGTCATTTTGCAATACATAACAATAGTTTTTTTGTCAGAATAGGGGATTGACATTTCTGTAGGAAACAGCAATAATAAAATAAAATTTCACATTACAGAATTATATTTCATATCGTGAAAATAAGTGAGGCGTTCACAGCGCATTATGATCGCCCGCCAAGGGAACATTCAGGAGAAGAAAAAGCTGGCCAAGAACATCGCCGGTATTCAGAAGTAAGACCTTACACGGCACAAGACATACAAACAAATCCCGCGAACCGAGAAAGAGGTGACGCCCGAAAGACACATCCCCCTTCCCTACAATACTGTTATGAGAAAAGGAGAAAAAGTAATGGAACTTGAAATGAAGACTGAAGGAAAGAAATTGGAATTCTATACGGGCCGATGGGTATCGTTCCTGCCGTTCATCATCTTCCTGGGCATGATCATCGTGTCCGTGGTGTTGGACGCCGTGTCGGAGCGCTCCATGTGGATCTGCTGCATCGTGGGCCTGATGATCGCATTCTTCCTGGCTAAGGATAAGGTCCGCTATGGCGACGCCATCGCGGAGGGCATTGCCCAGAAGCTGACCTCCGTTCCCGTGCTGTGCTGGATCTTTGCCGGTATTTTCACCACCACGCTGCGTGCCGCCGGTCTGGTGCAGGGCATCGTGTGGGCCGCCTATAATGTGGGCGCTCACGGCATGCTGTTCGTTCTGGTAGCGTTCATCTCCTGCGCCGCGTTCGCCACGGCCGCCGGTACCGGCCTGGGTACCACCATCGCCGGTATCTCCATCCTGTATCCCGCCGGCTGCCTGCTGGGCGCCAATCCCCTGGTCCTGGCCGGTGCCATCATCGGCGGCGGCGCCTTCGGCGATAACCTGGCCCCCGTTTCCGATACCACCATCTGCTCCGCAATGACCCAGGGCGCCGACATCACCGGCGTTGTGAAGTCCCGCCTGCGCTACTCCGCTGTGGCCGCTGCCATAACCATCCTGTTCATCCTGTTCTTCGGCGGCGGCGGCAGCGTCACCGGTGAGGCCCTGCCTCACGACCTGATCGCTGAGTACATGAACCCCAAGGGCCTGCTGATGCTGATCCCCGCCATCCTGACCATCTACCTGGCCATCAAGAAGGGCGACGTGATCTACGCCTGCATCGCCGGTACTGCCGCTGTCATCGTCGTGGCGCTGCCCACCGGTCTGCTGACCCTGTCTGATATCATCTGCCTGAACGAGGGCGGCGTTTCCGGTACCCTGGTGGACGGCATCGGCGGCATGGCCGACATCGTGATCCTGTGCCTGCTGGTCATGGGCATGGTGGGCGTCATGAAGGCCGGCGAGGGCGATAAGCTCCTCATCGACATTGCCACCAAGGTCATCCGCGGCGTCTGCGGTGCGGAGTTGTCCATCGTCATCCTGTCCGCCATCCTGGCCGGTATGACCGGCGTCAACACCCCCGCCATCCTGGCCATTGGCGTTCCCTATGCCAAGCCCATGGGCGAGAGATTCCACATCCACCCCTATCGCCGCGCCAATCTGCTGGATGCCTCCTCCTGCTCCCTGGCATACACCCTGCCCTGGACCTCCATCGCGCTGGCGACCGCCACCTACTCCGCCCAGGGCAACGCCCTGTTCGGCGACGTGGTACCCGCCATCGGCGCGGAAGAGATCTTCTTCTATCCCGTTTACGCCTGGGCGCTGCTGGCCGTTATGCTGTTCGCCTCCATCACCGGCTGGGGCCGCCGCTTTGCCGGTCCCAACGGCGAGGAGCTGAAGAAGCTGCCTGAGGAGACCGCCGCCAAGTAAGCGACACCCAAAAGCTGCTGCCATATCACGATGGTATCCCGGTCAATGACCTGGATACCACCACAGCGACAGAAAAAGGAGAAACGATATGAACCGTACAAGAGCCGCGTGGATCGATGTTGAACTGGAGAATATCGTCCACAATGTAAAAGCTGTTCAGGCCCTGGCTCAGAAGGACGCGGGACGCCCCATCATGGCGATGCCGGTGATCAAGGGCAACGCCTACGGCCACGGCATTTTCGAGGTGGCCCGCATTCTGGGCGAGTCCGGTGTAGAGTGGATGGCGGTGGCCACCTATTCCGAGGCCCGGCTGGCCCTGCTGGCGGCTCCCCAGGCCAAGGTGCTGATCCTTGGCTATACGCCTCTAGATATGATGGGGGAGATCGTCCGTTACGGCATCCGCCCCTGCGTATATACCTACGAACAGGCCCTGACTCTCTCCCAGCAGGCCCAGGCCCAGGGTAAGACCGCCTACATCCACATCAAGGTGGACACCGGCATGCACCGCCTGGGCTTTGATGTCAGCGACCAGAGCGCCAACACGGTGGCCGCCATCTGCGGCCTGCCCAACGTGTGCGTAGAGGGACTGTTTACGCACTTCGCCACCTCCGCCATGCGGGAAAAGGAGTATGTCCACTACCAGTACCGCGGCTTTGCCGCTTTCAAGGAGATGCTGGCGGCGCGGGGCGTGGATATTCCCGTGAAGCATCTGTCCAACTGCGGCATCATCCTGGACTCTCCGGAGTATCACCAGGACATGATCCGCTTCGGCAGCATGGTTTTCGGCTCCTACTCCTCCAACGAAGTCTGCAAGGCCCGTGTACAGCTGAAGGACGCCTTTGCCCTCCGGGCGGAGGTAGCCTGCGTCAAGGAACTGGCCCCCGGCGAGGGGGTGGGCTACGACCTGGCCTTTATCGCCCAGCGTCCCACCCGCATCGCGGTACTGCCCCTGGGCTACGCCGATATGATCTGTCTGCGGCGGCTGAAGAACAAGGGCTATGTGCTGCTCCACGGCAAGCGCGCTCCCATGGTGGGCTGCGTGTGCATGGATCAGCTGATGATCGACGTGACGGAGATCGAGAACGTCGCCATGGGCGACGTGGCCACGCTGATCGGCCGGGAGGGCGACGAGGTCCTCACGCTCCAGGAGGTGGCCGACCGTGTGGGAACGGACGGCTATGAGGTGCTGCTGTCCAACACCCAGCGTCTGCCCATCCGATACTGGAAGGGCGGCGAGATGATCGGCGCGCTGGATATCCATCAAACCCTGCTGTCTTATTACGAAAGGATCTATAACTTATGAGCAGAGAATTTTCCAAAGCGGCGCGGAATTACCCGCCCTCCGGTATCCGCAAGATGTTCGATCTGGCAGCCCAGTATCCCGACGCTATCAAGCTGACGGTGGGCGAGCCTAATTTTGATACCCCCGACTATATCAAAGAAGCTGCCAAGAAGGCCATGGACGCCGGTGAGACCCACTACACCCCCAACGCCGGCATGACCGTGCTGCGTCAGGCGGTGGCGGAGAAGTATCAGAAGAGCCACTGGGACGGCTATACCGCCGACCATGTGATGGTCACCGTGGGCGCTATGGAAGGCCTGATGCTGACCATGATGCTGCTGCTGGATCCCGGCGACGAGATCCTGGTGCCCGACCCCTGCTTCCCCAACTACTACGGCCAGGCATCCCTGACCGGCGCGTGCGCCAAGCCCGTCCCCACCTATGAGGACAACGACTACCGCATGATGGTGGCGGATATCGAAAAGTGCATCACGCCCCACACCAAGGCGCTGCTGCTGAACTCTCCCTGCAACCCCACCGGCGCGGTGCTGACCAAGGAGGACATTCTGGCCATCGCCGAAGTGGTGAAGAAGCACGACCTGTGGGTGCTGTCCGACGAGCCCTATGACAGCATCGTCTACGATGGCGCGGAGCCCTTCAGCATCGCTCAGGTGCCGGAGGTCCGTGACCGTGTGTTCGTGCTGAATAGCTTCTCCAAGTCCTATGCCATGACCGGCTGGCGTGTGGGCTATGTCATTGCTCCCGACCCCGCCTGCGTCAAGAAGATGGCACAGATGAACGAGGCCATCGCCTCCTGCGTGTCCAGCTTCTCCCAGGTGGCCGCCGCCGAGGCGCTGAAGAGCGACGCGTCCGTCAAGCAGATGGTGGCGGACTACACCCGCCGCCGGGATATCCTCATCGACGGCATCAACGCCATTCCCGGCTTCAGCTGCAAGAAGTCCGCCGGCAGCTTCTATGCCTTCGCCAACATCAAGGCCTTCGGTAAGACCTCTCAGGAGTTTGCCGAGGAGCTGCTGGTGGGCGCCGGTGTTGTCACCGTGCCCGGCTCTGCCTTCGGTGACTGCGGCGAAGGATATCTGCGCCTTGTGTTCGCTAACTCCGACGAGAACCTCAAGGAAGCCGTCCGCCGCATTGACGCCTATGTCCGCAAGGCGTATCCTGATATGAAGTAAAAATACCGCCATTCCATGAAAAACGGCTACAGGGCAAAACCGATGACACAGTCGCCGCTTTTCTTGATGTATCAAAACGATTTGCTTAGGAGGAATTGTTATGGAAAGAAACGTTACTATGCCGACATTGGAAAGCGTTAAGAACTTCAAGGCTGCCATGGCATCGGAGCAGGGTGCTTTCGGGCCCTTTATGATTACCTCCGACCCCGCCTTTGTGGAGGCGGCCGGTTATGCCGGATATGATTTCGTGCTGCTGGATATGGAACATGGCCCCGGCACTTTTGAAAATCTACAGAATCTGATCCGCGCCGCCAATGTGTCCGGCGTCTGCCCTGTGGTCCGCGTTCCCCGTGGGACGGATATCTGGATCGATCAGGCGCTGGACGTTGGCGCCGGTGCCGTTATGATCCCCCAGATCGGCAGCGCCGATCAGGCACGCGCCGCAGTGTCCGCCGCGAAATTCTCTCCCCGCGGCACCCGCGGCACCTGCCGCTTCGTCCGTTCCGCCGCCTATGGCGGGGTTCCCGGCGCAGACTACTTTGCCAAGGCGCAGGACACCGTGGTGATCCTTCAGGCCGAGGGCCAGAAGGCCATCGACAATCTGGATGACATCCTCAGCGTCGAAGGCGTGGACATCGTGTTCGTAGGGCCTTACGATCTGTCCGCCTCTCTGGGCATCATCGGGCAGATCACCCATCCTCTGGTCATGGAGCGGATCGCGCAGATCGTGCAAAAGGCTGCCGCGAAGGGTGTGCAGGTGGGCTGCTTCGCAGACTCTGCCGAGTCCGGCCGCAAGCTGCTGGAGATGGGCGTGAAGTTCATCGGCTATTCCTGCGATACGGCGATCTTTATGAATATGGCAAAAGCTGACATTGCCGCCTTCCACGGCGAACATTGAAAGTTGAGAGGAATATGAGTAAGAAAAATTATGTTGTCATGGACGGCAACACGGCGGCGGCCCATGTTGCCTATGCCTTTACCGAGGTAGCGGCCATCTACCCCATCACGCCGTCCTCCCCCATGGCGGAGAAGGTGGACGAGTGGTCCGCCAAGGGCCGGAAGAATCTGTTCGGCTCCACGGTGGATGTGATCCAGATGCAGTCTGAGGCCGGCGCTGCCGGCACCTGCCACGGCTCCTTGCAGGCCGGTGCGCTGACCACCACGTTCACGTCCTCCCAGGGCCTGATGCTGATGATCCCCGCCATGTATGCCATGGGCGGCCAGTTCCTCCCCAGCGTCATGCACATCGCCTCCCGCGTTGTGACCTCCAACCACCACTCTATTTTCGGCGACCACACCGACTTTATGACCTGCCGTACCACCGGCTATGCCATGCTGATGTCCTCCTCCCCTCAGGAGGCTATGGATCTGGCGGCGGTGGCACACCTGTCCGCCATCAAGGCGAAGTACGCTTTCATGCACTGCTTTGACGGCTTCCGCACCTCTCACGAGATGCAGCGTATCGAAGCGCTGGACTATGAGGAGCTGCGGCCCCTGCTGGATCAGGAGGCGCTGCGGGATTTCCGCCGCCAGTCCCTGAACCCGGAGCATCCCACCAACCGCGGCAATAACGTCAACCCCGACGTGTACTTCCAGTGCAAGGAAGGCGCCAACGTCAAGGCGGCCATCGTGCCGGATACCGTCCAGCACTATATGGACGAGATCAGCAAGCTGACGGGCCGCGACTACAAGCTGTTCAACTACTACGGCGCACCCGACGCCGAAGAAGTGATTGTTGTCATGTGTTCCGCCTCTGAGGCTGTGAAGGAGACCGTAGACTACCTCAACGAGCAGGGCCGCAAGGTGGGTATGGTGCAGATTCATCTGTACCGCCCCTTCTCCGTGAAGCACTTCTCCGCCGCCATTCCCGCCACAGTCAAGAAGATCGCCGTGCTGGATCGCAGCAAGGAGACCGGCTCCGTGGGCGAGCCTGTGTATCTGGACGTGGTAACGGCGCTGAATCAAGCAGGTCGCGGCGACATCCGTGTGGTGGGCGGCCGCTATGGCCTGTCCAGCAAAGATACTACCCCCGGCCAGCTGATCGCCGTGTACGACAACCTGCGGCAGGAGACTCCCAAGAACAGCTTTACCATCGGTATCAACGACGACGTGGCCCACACCTCTCTGGATTATGAGAATGTAGAGTTCCACCATCCCGGTGAGATCTCCTGCAAGATCTGGGGTCTGGGCGGCGACGGTACCGTGGGCGCCAACAAGAACGCCATCTCCACCATCGGCCTTGTGGCCGATAAATACGCGCAGGCGTACTTCTCCTACGACTCCATGAAGTCCGGCGGCTTGACCCAGAGCCATCTGCGCTTCGGCGATACGCCTATCCGCAGCACCTATCTGGTGTCCTCCGCTGATTTCGTGGCCTGCCACGCGCCTACCTACGTCAAGAAATATGATCTGACCGAGGATCTGAAGGACGGCGGTACCTTCCTGCTGAACTGCCCCTGGCCGGTAGAGGAGCTGGAGAAACGGCTGCCCGCCAAGATGAAGCAGGATCTGGCCCGCAAGCACGCGCAGTTCTACATCATCGACGCTGCCAAGCTGGCCGCCGACATTGGCCTTGGCAAGCATACCAACAACATCCTTCAGGGTGCGTTCTTTGCCCTGACCAAGGTCATTCCCATGGATGTGGCCGTGGCGGACATGAAGAAGAACAACTACGCCACCTACTTCAAGAAGGCCGGACCGAAGATCGTTGACCTGAACGACAAGGCCGTAGACGTCGGCATTACCGCCGCTGTGAAGGTGGACATTCCCGCCGCGTGGGCCGACGCGCAGGACGCTCCCGCTGCCGAGATCAACGCCACGCCCTTCGTCAAGGAGATTGTCATGCCCATGGATCGCCAGCAGGGCGACAAGCTGCCTGTGTCCGTGTTCCAGAAGCACGGTGTGCTGGACGGCACCTGGGAGAACGGTACCTCCGCTTACTCCAAGCGCGGAGTGGCCACCTCCGTTCCGAAATGGGAGCCGACGGACTGTGTTCAGTGCAACCGCTGCGCCATGAGCTGCCCCCATGCCGCCATCCGTCCAGTGCTGCTGACCGAAGGGGAGAAGGCGCAGGTTCCCGCCGGGTTTGTCACCGCACCCGCCAAGGGTCTGGGCAAGGACGCTCCGGCGTATCACTTCCGGATGCAGGTATCGCCCTACGACTGCCTGGGCTGCGGCGTGTGCCTGACGGCCTGTCCCGCCAAGGGCGCACTGACCATGGCTTCCTTCGAGGAGATGAAGGCCGAGCAGCCGCTGTTCGATCAGGTGGCCATGAACGAGACCTATTTGAAGAAGGACGTCATCAGCGATAAGAGCGTGAAGAACGTGCAGTTCGCCAAGCCCTACTTCCAGTTCTCCGCCGCCTGCGCAGGCTGCGCCGAGACAACCTACATCAAGCTCCTGAGCCAGCTGTTCGGCGACCACATGTATGTGGGCAACGCCGCGGGCTGCTCCTCCGCTATCAGCGGCGGCGCGCCCATCCTGCCCTACTGCAGGGACTGCCACGGCCACGGCCCCGCATGGGAGCACTCCCTGTTCGAGGACAATGCTGAGTTTGCCTACGGCTTCTTCCACGCGCAGGATGCCATCCGCAAGGAGCTGCTGATCCGTCTGGACACCATCAAGTCTGTGGGTATTGCCGTGGAGGCTGTGGAGGCATACCAAAACGGGTGGAACAAGCACGAGACCTCCCGCGCCGTCACAGACGCGCTGCTGGCCGCTCTGGAAAGGGCCGAGCAGACGGAGAACGTGAAATACATCCTTGATAACAAAGAATATCTGGCCAAGAAGTCCGTCTGGGCTGTGGGCGGCGACGGCTGGGCCTACGATATCGGCTTCGGCGGTATTGACCATGTGATGGCCCAGAACCGTGATGTGAACCTGCTGGTGCTGGACACCGAGGTGTATTCCAATACTGGCGGCCAGTCCTCCAAGGCCACGCCTACCAGCGCCACGGCAAAATTCTCCGCTGGCGGCAAGCAAGTGGCAAAGAAGGATCTGGGCGGCATCCTGATGCAGTACGGCTATGTGTACGTGGCGCAGGTAG
Organism: uncultured Oscillospiraceae bacterium; assembly: GCA_934635515.1. Next base: position 4,952 of record CAKTZK010000001.1, on the reverse strand, counting down.
CCATGGGCGCCGATCAGGCCCAGACACTGAAGGCCTTGCGGGAGGCCGAGGCCTATCCCGGCCCCTCCATCGTTATCTGCTACTGCCCCTGCCTGGAGCAGCACATCAAGGCTGGTATGAGCAGCTCTCAGGAGGAGATGAAAAAGGCTGTTGAGTGCGGCTATTGGCACCTGTACCGCTATGATCCCCGCCGGGTCGCGGAGGGTAAGAATCCCTTCCAGTTGGATTCTCCCGAGCCTGACACCGACAAGCTCATGGACTTCCTGATGGGCGAGAACCGCTTTGCTTCTCTGAAGAACAACTTCCCGGAGAAGGCGGATGCGCTCTATGCCAAAGAGATTGCCGACGTGAAGGCACGTTACGCCAAGTATAAGAAGATGGCGGCGGACAACTAAAGCCTCATTCTGTATACTGAGCGATCAAAGAAGGGGAATCGCTCTGAACGGGCGGTTCCCCTTATGTTCTACACTACATTTATTGCCGCAAGGAGACGATCCACATGTATCAGACGATTCATTATGAAAAGCAGGACAACATCGCCATCGTGACCATTGACCGGCCCGAGGCCCTGAACGCTCTGAACGGCGACGTGATCGCGGAGCTGGAGCAGGTGGTAACGGCGCTGGAGAATGACCGCGACGTCCGCTGCATGATCCTCACCGGCGAGGGCCGCTCCTTCGTGGCCGGTGCCGACATCGGCGCTCAGTATCCGCTGGATCTGGACGGCGGCCGCCGCTGGGGTCAGCGGGGCAGCGCCCTGTTCCGCCGCATCGAAAAGCTGGAGTTCCCCACCATCGCTGCGGTCAATGGCTTCGCCCTGGGCGGCGGCTGTGAGCTGGCGCTGAGCTGCGATATCATCCTGGCCTCCGAGAAGGCCAAGTTCGGCCAGCCTGAGGTGGGCTTGGGCATCACCCCCGGCTTCTCCGGTACCCAGCATCTGCCCCGCCGTGTAGGCGTAGCCAAGGCCAAGGAGCTGATCTTCTCCGGCAAGATGATCAAGGCTGACGAGGCGGAAAAGATCGGCCTTGTCAACGCCGTCTACGCCCCGGAAGCCCTCATGGACGGCGCGCTGGAGATGGCCAAGTCCTTCACCAAGAACGCCCCCATCGCCGTGAAGTACGCCAAGGCCTGCATCGACCGTGGCATGCAGATGGACATCGACGACGGCATCGCCGTGGAGAACGAGCTGTTCGCCATGTGCTTTGCCACCGCCGACCAGAAGGAGGGCATGGGGGCCTTTTTGGAAAAACGTACCGCTAACTTTCAGAACAGGTAAATTGCGTTATGAAGCTGAATCAAGACGAGATCAAAACGATCCTGCCGCACCGTGAACCGATGCTTCTGGTAACATTGGTAGAAGATTTGAGACCCGGAGAGGATATCCGCGCCGCCTTTTTCGCGGATCCTGAAATGGCTATCTTTCGCGGACACTTCCCGGAAGAGCCGATACTGCCGGGCGTATATTCCATAGAATGTATGGCGCAGGCGGTGGATATCCTGCTGATGACAACACCGCGCTACGCCGGAAAAACGCCGCTCCTTTTAGGCGTTGACAAGGTGAGCTTTCTAAAAAAGATCCTGCCGGGAGACACCCTTGAGATCCATGCAAACATCATTTCCGAGAAAAAAGAAAAAGCCATCGTCACTTGCGCTGCCGAAGTGTACGTTCATCAGGAACGGGCGGTCAACGGCGACATAACGATAGCTATGCGGTAAATTGAAGGAGGAAACGAAAATGGCATTGATGACAGCGAAGGAGTACATCGACTCCCTGCGTAAGCTGAACACCCGCGTGTATATGTTCGGCGAGAAGATCGACAACTGGGTGGATCACCCCATGATCCGTCCCTCCATCAACTGCGTGGCCATGACCTACGCCCTGGCCCAGGATCCCCAGTATGAGGACCTGATGACCGCCACCTCCAGCCTGACCGGCCACAAGATCAACCGCTTTACCCACCTCCACCAGTCCAGCGAGGACCTGGTGAAAAAGGTGAAGATGCAGCGCCTGCTGGGCCAGAAGACGGCCAGCTGCTTCCAGCGCTGCGTGGGCATGGACGCCTTCAACGCCGTGTTCTCCTCCACCTACGAGATCGACGAGAAGTACGGCACCCATTACCACGAGAATTTCAAGAAGTTCCTGGTCTATGTCCAGGACAACGACCTGACGGTGGACGGCGCTATGACCGACCCCAAGGGCGACCGTTCCAAGGCCCCTCACGACCAGTCTGATCCCGATATGTACGTCCATGTGGTGGAGCGCCGCCCCGACGGTATCGTGGTCTGCGGCGCCAAGTGCCATCAGACCGGCTCTATCAACTCCCACTGGCACATCTTTATGCCCACCATCGCCATGGGCGAGGCGGATAAAGACTACGCCGTGTCCTTCGCCTGCCCCACCGACGCCGAGGGCCTGTACATGATCTACGGCCGCCAGTCCTGCGATACCCGCAAGATGGAGGAGGGCTGCATCGACGTGGGCAACGCCAAGTTCGGCGGTCAGGAGGCCCTGGTGGTCCTGGACCATGTGTTTATCCCCAACGAGTACATCTTCCTCAACGGCGAGTATGACTTCGCCGGTACCATCGTGGAGCGCTTCGCCGGTTATCACCGCCAGAGCTACGGCGGCTGCAAGGTGGGTGTAGGCGACGTGGTCATCGGCGCGGCGGCACTGGCCGCCGAGTACAACGGCGTGGAGAAGGCCAGCGCCGTCAAGGACAAGCTCATCGAGATGACCCATCTCAACGAGACGCTCTACTCCTGCGGCATCGCCTGCTCCTGCGAGGGCTGCCCCACCAAGGCGGGCAACTATCAGATCGATCTGCTGCTGGCCAACGTCTGCAAGCAGAACGTCACCCGCTTCCCCTATGAGATCGTGCGCCTGGCGGAGGACATCGCCGGCGGCCTGATGGTCACCATGCCCAGCGAGACGGATTTCAAGTCCGAGACTGTGGTGGGCAACAACGGCGAGACCATCGGCGAGATCTGCAACAAGTACTTCGCCGCCCGGGAGGGCGTCAGCACCGAGGATCGCCAGCGGATCATGCGCTTCCTGGAGAATATGTGCCTAGGCGCCGCCGCTGTTGGCTACCGCACCGAGTCCATGCACGGCGCGGGTTCTCCCCAGGCCCAGCGCATCATGATCGCCCGCCAGGGGAACATTCAGGAGAAGAAAAAGCTGGCCAAGAACATCGCCGGTATCCAGAAGTAAGAGGGCGGCATGGACAAGAAGCAAGCGTGGCTCCAACTGGTGCAGGAGAAGTCAGCGCACTATCTGAACCTGCACGACGGCGGCTTTGACGAGAAAATGCAGGCCCGTCTGGTGGACTGCGATTACGAGGCACAGACCGTCACCTACGCCTTCCCCACCCAGGGCTGGCAGATCAACGAGAAGGGCGGCATCCACGGCGGCGCTATCGCCGGGATGTTTGATACGGCCTTCGGCGTGGTGGCCAACTTCACCGCCGGGGACAACGAGGCCACCACCACGGATATGACGGTGTCCTTCCTGCGGGGCGTGGGTTTCGGCATGGAGCTGCACCTGAAGGTGTTCATCGTCAAGGCGGGCCGCAGTCTCATCCGCCAGCGGGCGGAGCTGACCGACGCCGCCACCGGCAAGCTGCTGGCCACCGCCAGCGGCAGTTGGATGCCCTTATAAGAACCGTTCCGAAACAGAGTAAAAATATAGGAGAAACAACATGGATTTTAATCTCAGTCGTGAACATCAGCTGATCCGCAAGATGATGGCGGAGTTTACGGAAAAGGAAGTCAAGCCCATTGCGGCGGAGACCGACCGTACCTGCGAGTATCCCCGCGAGAACATTGAGAAGCTGTTCAATTTGGGCGTCATGGGCATGTGCGTCCCCAAGGAGTACGGCGGCGCGGGCGCTGATCCTCTGGCCAGCGCTATCTGCATCGAGGAGCTCAGCAAGCAGTGCGCCTCCACCGGCGACATCGTGGCCACCCACAACGGCCTGTGCTGCGATCCCATCATGACTTACGGTACCCCTGAGCAGAAGGCCAAGTACCTGCCCATGCTGACCACCGGTCACCACGTGGGTGCCTTCGCCCTCACCGAGCCCAACGCCGGTTCCGACGCCTCCAAGGGGCAGACTGAGGCCAAGCTGGTGGGCGACCACTATGTGATGAACGGCTCCAAGATCTTCATTACCAACGGCTATGTGGCCGACGTGTTCGTGGTGTTTGCCATGACTGATAAGACCCGCGGCACCAAGGGCATCTCCGCCTTCATCGTGGAGAGCAGCTTCCCTGGCTTCTCCGTGGGCAAGCACGAGGAAAAGCTGGGTCTGCACGGCAGTCCCACCGCTGAGATCGTGTTCCAAGACTGCATCGTGCCCAAGGAGAACCTGCTGGGTGTGGAGGGCAAGGGCTTCTCCATCGCCATGGCCACGCTGGACGGCGGCCGTATCGGTATTGCCGCCCAGTCCCTAGGCATCGCCGAGGGCGCGCTGGCCGAGGCCATCAACTACACCAAGGGCCGTGTCCAGTTCGGTAAGCCCATCAGCAAGTTCCAGAATACCCAGTTCACGCTGGCCGACATGGAGCTGGGCTGCGAGGCGGGCCGCCTGCTGACCTATCAGGCCGCTATCGCCAAGGGCGAGGGCAAGCGCTACACCAAGCTGGCCGCCATGGCCAAGCTGTTCACCTCCGAGCACGCCATGAAGACCACCACCAAGGTGGTGCAGCTGTTCGGCGGCTACGGCTACACTAAGGATTATCCCGTGGAGCGCATGATGCGCGACGCCAAGATCACGGAAATTTATGAGGGCACCAGCGAGGTGCAGCGCATCGTGATCTCCGCCAACATGGGTCTGTAAGAGGGGGGAAGAGACAATGAAGATTCTGGTTACCGTTAAGCAGGTTCCCGATACCTCCGGTAAGGTGGCAGTGAACCCCGATGGTACCCTGGACCGTGCGTCCATGCAGACCAT